>NZ_JAKKRM010000032.1:0-17488 GCF_025654295.1 Shewanella sp. SM23 | reverse complement strand
TGGTTGAGCTTCACTGCGGCGACGGGTTTACTCAGTGGTACGCCAGGCAATGCTGATGTGGGCAGTCACGCTGTGTTACTGCGGGTGACGGACACGGACGGCTTAACGGCTGAGCAGTCCTTTAGCATTACAGTTACGAACGTCAACGATGCGCCGACGATTAGTTCGACGGCGATGACGGCAGCGACTCAGGATGCTGCGTACAGTTACACCTTGACTGCAACTGACTCCGATACCGGCGACAGCTTAACGCTGAGCGCAGTGACCAAACCGAGTTGGTTGAGCTTCACTGCGGCGACGGGTTTACTCAGTGGTACGCCAGGCAATGCTGATGTGGGCAGTCACGCTGTGTTACTGCGGGTGACGGACACGGACGGCTTAACGGCTGAGCAGTCCTTTAGCATTACAGTTACGAACGTCAACGATGCGCCGACGATTAGTTCGACGGCGATGACGGCAGCGACTCAGGATGCTGCGTACAGTTACAGCTTGACTGCAACTGACTCCGATACTGGCGACAGCTTAACGCTGAGCGCAGTGACCAAACCGAGCTGGTTGAGTTTCAACGCGGCGACGGGTTTACTCAGTGGCACGCCGAGCAATGCGGATGTGGGCAGTCACGCGGTCACCTTACGAGTGACGGACACGGATGGCTTAACGGCTGAGCAGTCCTTTAGCATTACAGTTACGAACGTCAACGATGCGCCGACGATTAGTTCAATGGCGGTGACGGCAGCAACTCAAGATGCGGCGTACAGCTACAGCTTGACTGCAACTGACTCCGATACTGGCGACAGCTTAACGCTGAGCGCAGTGACCAAACCGAGCTGGTTGAGTTTCAACGCGGCGACAGGTTTACTCAGTGGTACGCCGAGCAATGCGGATGTGGGCGGTCATGCTGTGTTACTGCGAGTGACGGACACGGATGGCTTAACCGCTGAGCAGTCCTTTAGCATTACAGTTACGAACATCAACGATGCACCGACGATTAGTTCAACGGCCATCACAGCCGCCACTCAAGATGCCGCTTACAGTTACAACTTAGTGGCCAGCGACTCCGATACTGGCGACAGCTTAACCTTGAGCGCAGTGACCAAACCGAGTTGGTTGAGCTTCAATGCGGCGACAGGTTTACTCAGTGGTACGCCGAGTAATGCTGATGTGGGTAGTCACCCGGTCACCTTACGTGTGACGGACACGGATGGCTTAACGGCTGAGCAAAGCTTTAGTATCACAGTGACTAACGTTAACGATGCGCCTGTTGCGACGAGTGCAAGTGTGACCTTAGAGGAAGATAGCTCTGTGATGATCACGCTTACTGGGGAGGATGCAGATAGTGATCCTCTTACCTATGAAGTGGTAAGCCAACCTGAGTCGGGCACTTTGGAGCAGCATGGAACTGTGTGGTTATACACACCGGAGAAAGATTTCAACGGTGCAGATCAGATAAGCTTTATTGCTAAGGATGCTGAACTGAGTTCTGAGCCTGCAACTATCACCATGAATGTCACGCCAGTGAATGATGACCCACAAGCTGTAGATGATAATTACACTCTAGCCAGCACCGCGGATGATAAATACACACTACCTGCGCTAGAGAATGATGTTGATGTGGACGGTGATACTTTGACTATCGATGGCGCGGCAGCAGACATAGGTAGTGTGCAGATTACTGCTGATGGACTCATATTTACTGCCCCTGCAGCTTATGTTGGTCCGGTCGCACTTCGTTATACCATTAGTGATGGTCAGAAAGGGCGCGCAAGTGCAAAAGTCAACTTACTGGTAGAAGGTGGGGAGGCTGACAATTTACCTGTTATTACTGTACCTAGTGATGTTGAAGTTAATGCAACAGGCTTGTTCACTCGAGTGGATCTAGGGTTTGCGAAGGCCGTCGATAGTAATGGTCATCCACTGCCCGTTTCTTTGGTCGATAAGCGTTTATTCTTTGCCCCTGGTAGTTATCTTGCTTACTGGCAAGCCGTAGATCGTGATGGCAACAAAGCGACTAAGGCTCAGAAAGTCAAAGTGCATCCATTAATTTCCTTGAGTAAAGATCAAGTCGTGGGTGAGGGTAATGAGGTTGTTGTTAGTATTCACTTAAACGGTGTAGCGCCTGAGTATCCAATATCAGTTCCTTATACGGTTGCAGGTTCCGCGGACAGCAATGATCATGACTTAGTCGATGCGGTAGTGGAGATTACTTCAGGTACATTGGCCCATATTCACTTTAGAACCATAGAGGATGGGGAAGTTGAGGCTGAAGAAGATTTGTTGATCAGCCTAGATCCAAGTTTGAATTTAGGCAGTAAGAAGCAAACACAAGTGTCGATCACTGAGGCTAACATTGCCCCGAGTGTGACTCTTGAGGTGACTCAAGCGGGTGAACGTCAGTTGATCGTGGCACAAAATGGTGGCGAGGTTCATATTCATGCGCAGATTAACGATGCCAACATGAACGATACTTTGACATCTGTATGGTCGAGTGGCGCGCTGAACTTGCAGTCCGATGATGCGGGGATGTTCTTCTTGCCGACAGAGGTCTTGCCGGGCATTTATCCTGTGAGCCTGACTGTGACGGATAGCGGCTTACCCGCGCTGTCTACCACGGAGAAAGTTTATATTGTTGTGCGCCCATCTTTGCCACCTCTGACGGGGACTGATACCGACGGTGATTTGATCCCTGATAACCAAGAGGGATTTACCGATACAGACCGCGATGGCATTCCAGATTACTTGGATGCAATCAATAATTGTAACGTGATGCCTGAAGGTGAGTTGCAGCCTGTGTACTTTCTGGCAGAGGGGCAAGCGGGCGTGTGCTTACGCTTAGGTAATATTGCACTGATGCAAGAGCAAAGTGGTATTCAACTATTACCTAATCTGGTTCCTGAAGACAGTATCGCGGCCAATGTGGGGGGGATTTTTGACTTCATTGCTACAGGACTACCGCAACAAGGGCAGAGTTACAGCCTGGTGATACCACAACGTTCGCCAGTTCCTGCCAATGCGGTATATCGTAAGTATCAAGCCCAAAATGGTTGGAAGGATTTTGTGATTGATGCGCGCAATAGTGTCGCCAGTAGTGAAGGCGAGCGTGGTTTCTGCCCTCCTCCTGGAGATAATCGTTGGACTTCTGGATTAACTGAAGGCCATTGGTGTGTGCAGTTAACCATAGAAGATGGTGGGCCAAACGATGACGATGGCGTCGCTAACCGAACCATTGTCGACCCAAGTGGCGTGTCAGTGATACTCAATGGTAACCATTTACCTGTGGCGAACCCAGATACGGCATCTTTACCTTGGAATCAGAGTCTCGATGTCGATGTGCTCGCCAATGATACGGATAGCGATGGTGATGCCTTGACGGTAACACAAGTCACCAGCGAGTTCGGAACCGTAGTTATCTTGGCTAATCAGCAGTTAAGTTACACGCCAGCAACCGATTTCATCGGTACAGATGTGCTGGTGTATAGCATTACCGATGGTAAAGGTGGTACTGCGAGTAGTGAGTTGACTGTGATTGTTAATGGCAATACGGCACCTACGACAGTGAACGATAGTGCTGCCATAGATGACAGAACGAGCTTGTTACTCGATGTGTTGAGTAATGACAGCGATCCCGATGGCAACGTTTTAACCTTAGTCAGCGCAACCGCGCAGCAAGGAACGGTTTCTGTTGAGTCTAATAAACTACGTTATATCCCTAAAACTGGATTTGATGGAGTAGATACTGTGAGTTATCAGATTAGTGATGGATTGGGCGGCGAAGCAACTGGGCAAGCGTTAATCACAGTTAAGGCATACCAAGATGTGGTGATAGATAACAAGTCGGGTGGAGGCGGTATGTCCTTATGGGCATTAGGTTTGATTCTTACAATGGGGTTAATTCGCCGTAAGGAATTACATAAATTAGTCTTGGGCGCTGTGTTGCTCGCAGGCTCCGTTAATCAAGCAAATGCGGCTGATAACTGGTATGTCGAGGGATTTGTCGGGCAAGCTCAGGTTGATAGCAGCAGGCGAGATCTACAGCCACAAGCGGGGACAGGCTTTGTAACATCGGTTGATGATAAAGATACTGCTTTGGGTGTGAGTATCGGTTATCAATGGACTCCCTTTGTTGCCATCGAATTAGGCTATGCCGACTTTGGTAATGGGACTGCGAGGATTGAGGGCGCAAGTCTCACCCCTGAGCAATATCATGAGCAGGTCAAAGCCGTAACGCCAGTACTGGTCGATGGTGTCATGCTGGGATTACGTTTCACTTTACTCCAACATGAAGCTTGGCGGTTTGAAGTACCCATCGGGTTGTTTAGGTGGCAAGCGGATATCAGTAGCACTATGGGCAATAGCCGTTTAACTACAGAGCTTGATGGTACAGATTGGTATGCGGGCGTGCGTTTTAGCTATCAATTTACTGAGTCATGGTCTGTAGGTTTGGGATATCAATATGTGGATATCGAGCCTAATGATTTCCTCAGTTACCAGCTCAATCTACGATATCAATTTTAAGCGTTAGCATATCAAAAGGGGCATTCGCCCCTTTTTACTATCCAATAAAACATCGTATTTGAGAATATTTTGAAGGTGTTCACTTAAGGCTGGGCTGGGTTTGTGATGCATATCGCAAAGGATTTGTGGCTTACCATTAGGAGCATGTAATAAATTCAGGTTGTAGATTAAAGACAGGATAGTAAGATTGTCACTTACCTTATTTAATTTATCGCTTTTTTATCCAGAGGCAGTTATGTCGCAACGGCAGAATAAGCCGGAAATATTGCATACCGAAGTTGTCGCGAGAAGCCGATTATTTCAAATTGAGCAAGTGCATCTTAAGTTCTCCAATGGTGTAGAGCGCCAATATGAGCGCATGAAAGGCGGTAGTCGTGGCGCTGTGATGATAGTGCCTATTCATCAAGGGAAAATGCTACTGGCACGCGAATATGCTGCAGGAACTGATAATTACGAACTCGGTTTCCCAAAAGGTTTGATCGATCCCGGTGAGACAGCAATAGAAGCTGCTAATCGTGAATTACAGGAAGAAATTGGCTTTGGATCGAATAAGCTCACCTTACTGAAAGAACTCAGCCTAGCTCCGGGTTATTTCTCTAGTAAGATGCAAATTTTTCTTGCAGAAGATCTGTATGAGAGTCGCCTTGAAGGTGATGAGCCTGAGCCAATTGATGTGGTGCCTTGGGCGCTCGCCGATTGGGAAGCCTTGCTCGATGATGTCGATTTTTCTGAATCCCGTAGTGTGAGCGCGTTGTTTTTGGCGCAAAAATATTTATACCCAAACAACCTGAAGATGCAGGATTCAGCGGGAGTTTAACGCACTTTAGGCAAGGCGGTTATTTGCAGACCTAGCGGGCTAAGTTAAAAATAACCAACACAGCATAAAGTGCGTTAAAACCCGCCGGGACGGAGCGCCTAGGGCACTCCACTTCGGCGTTGCATCAATTTAAAAGGTGGCCGACATTCTGTCATTGATGCGCCTTGAATTGAAGCACCCTAGGCGCTCTGAAACTCGTATCTTCAGGTAGCTTGGGTATATAACTTAAATAATCTTTTTCCTTTTAAGCGTTCAGAGTTTGCACGCTTGCAAAACATTCGCTCAGCAGGCGATTGGAGTTGTTATGAAGCCAGAAGAGTTGATCGACGAAGTTATTGCGATTGCGACCGATGCAGGGATAACTATCCGTGACATTTATCTCAAAGGTAATTTTGAGCGAGAAATGAAGTCTGACAATACCCCTGTCACTTCCGCAGATTTAGCGGCGAACAAGATCATTTGTGACCGATTAACCGCCTTAACGCCTGATATTCCAGTGTTATCTGAAGAAGCCGCTGACATTCCGTTGAGTGTGCGTGAATCTTGGAAGCGCTATTGGTTGGTGGATCCGCTCGATGGTACGGGGGAGTTTATCGCCGGCAGTGGTGATTTTTCAGTCATTATTGCGCTGGTGGAACACAATCGTCCCGTGATGGGCGTAGTTTATGTGCCGATGACGCAAGTGTGTTATTACGCTATTGCTGGTTTAGGGGCGTACAAACGCACGGATAAACAAGAAGTGCGTATTAGCAGTCGCCAAATTGAGCACCGTGAAAAGGTATCCCTAAGATTGGCCGTAAGTCGCCGTCAGGACCCTCAATCTGTGTTGACCCTATTCAACCATCCCAAACACTGCGAGTTAGTCGTGATGGGGGGCGCAGCGTTAAAGAGTTGTCTTGTCGCCGAAGGTCGTGCTGATTGTTATGTACGAGTCGGACCAACGGGTGAGTGGGACACGGGAGCTGCGCAAATTATCGTCGAGGAAGCGGGGGGACAGCTGATGGATACTGAGCTGCAACCGTTAACCTACAATGAGCGCGAGAGCTTAGAGAACCCTAACTTCATCGTTGTTGGCGCACCCAACTTAGAGTGGGATAAGATTTTAATAGGTGAATGATTTTCGAATGCAGTCTATACGTCCGGTGTTAAAGTCAGAGTTATTCTCGGTTTATCAGCTCGAACAGGCTATTTTTGGCGAGCACTGCTATCCCGATTTTTTCTTCCGTCAGGGATTTGATTGTTGGCCAGAGCAATTTTTAGTGGCCGTGGATGCAAATAATCAGCTACAAGGCTATTTGCTCAGTGCCCAGAGTAGCGATCCTAACTGCATGTGGATATTATCTGTCGCAGTGAGTGAAAATGCTCGTGGGAAGGGATTCGGCAAGCGTTTGATGCAACAATGTTTAGCCGAGTTGCCCGTGTCAGTTGAGCGGGTGTGTTTAACCGTTGATCCGAGTAACCCTGCCCATGGCTTATATCTGCATTTAGGTTTCATTGATTCAACTTTTGAGGCCGATTATTTTGGCGATGGCGCAGATAGGGTTGTGATGATTTATCGCAGGCCTTAAATCGAGCGCTTATCTTTGAACCAAAGATTATCCTCAAATAAAAATCACCTTTGAATTAAGAATGATTTTTAAAAATAATGGACGGTGTGCTGACTGAGCGCGCCGTTTTTTATGCTCTTTTAGGTGATGTCATCCCATGGATCCCGTTCGGCTTGCTGAGGGAATCTAATTCGAGTGCCTATCTTTATCCATCATCCTCAATAATATCCTTCATTATTTACCCTCTTCTGTACGTAAAACAAACTTATTTTGAACGTTGTTTTTTATTTTAACTACTGTTAGTCTCTTGCTATTCAACAGGGGATGAGACCTATGGCCAGACGAAAAGAACACAGCCATGATGAAATTCGCGCGATGGCAATACAAGCGGCAACTGAGTTACTGATAGATCAAGGTGCCATAGGGCTCAGCTTACGCAAAGTGGCCAGTCAAATTGGTTATGTCCCTAGTACCTTGATCAATATTTTCGGCAGCTACAACTATTTATTACTGGCGGTTTCTGAGTCAACGCTTAGGACTTTGCACGATCGATTGACGGGTGTTCGCGCAGCCGACAGTTTAGGTAAAATTATTGCAATGGCGTGGGAGTATAGTCAATTCGCCCATGAGCAGCGCCAAGCTTTCAAGCTGGTTTTTGAGCTGCAATTACTCGATTCTGAGCCCTTGCCTGAATCGCAAGGGCAATTGATTGCGGGGTTATTTACTCTGATTGAGCGTGAATTGGCGCAACTATTTCCCGAGGTTACGCAGGCGCAGCATCTCAGTATGAGCCGGGTATTATGGGGGGGAATTCATGGGCTGACCTCTCTGTCACTCGATAATAAGCTCTTCGCTGAGTCATTATCACTGCAGGATTTACTCGAGAGTCACGTACAAGCGTATTTACAAGGAATGGGTTACCAGAAGGAACTATCATGCTGCTAACAAAACGTTTTTTACCCTATTTTGCGACTCAGTGCTTAGGCGCATTGAATGACAACATCTATAAAAATGTGTTGCTGCTATTAGTGACCTTTAACCAAGTGAAAGACCTACCCATAAGCGTCGATATGTTTGTGAACTTGGCGGCTGGGGTGTTTATTTTGCCATTTTTCCTCTTTTCGGCCCATGCGGGTGTGGTCGCCGATAATATGGATAAGGCCAAACTTATCCGCCGATTGAAACTACTCGAAGTCATCATCATGTTTAGCGCCGCGATTGCGATTCTGAGCGAGAGCTACATGATGATGTTATTACTGTTATTTTTAACGGGTAGCCAGTCAGCATACTTCGGTCCGGTTAAATATTCCTTGTTACCCCAAGCGTTGAAAGAGGACGAGTTAGTCACAGGCAATGCTTGGGTTGAGATGGGCACTTTTCTCTCGATTCTGGTGGGCACTTTGAGTGCGGGGATCTTGGTTTCTAATGGAAACGGTACGCTTTGGTCGGCGATTACTGTTGCTGTATTAGCCTTTGCAGGATATTTATCGAGCAGAGCGATTCCTGCATTACCCCCGCAGGGCGTCATTGAAAAAATACGTTTCAGGCCGTTATCGGGCACTTGGCGTAGCATCAAAAAAGCCCGTCAAACGCCTTCAATCTGGATGGCTATCCTCGCGATCAGTTGGTTTTGGTTTTTAGGTGCGACCTATCTGACTCAGTTTCCTAACTTTGCTAAGCTGCATTTGCATTCTGGTGCGACTGTGGTGTCATTATTATTAGGCATGTTTTCCATCGGGATTGCTGTTGGCTCCTTCGTTTGTGAACGTTTCTCCTACGGCCATGTGGAACTCGGTTTGCTGCCATTTGGGGTATTGGGATTAACTATCTTTGGTGTCGATTTGCTTTGGGCTATTCCACCTGCGCCAGTGGATGCTGGTTTTGTCTATGGATTAAAGGCCTTTATTGGCGAGTCGCAACATTATCGGGTGATGCTGGATTTCTTTATGATCGGCGTTAGCGGTGGCTTGTTTATCGTCCCCTTGTATGCGTTTATTCAATCTCGTTCGCCTAAGGGTGAATGTGCTCAGGCGATTGCAGCCAATAACATTATGAACTCATTGTTTATGGTGGTTTCGGCACTGTTATCTATGCTGTTACTGGGCGTTGCAGGTTGGACTATTCCACAGTTATTTCTGCTACTCGCCGTGATGAATGCTGTAGTCGCGCTCTATGTTTATTCACAAGTACCAGAATTTACACAACGATTTATCAGTTACTTACTCAGTCATGTTATGTATCGAGTGACAGTCACAGGCCGAGAGAAAATTCCAAAGGAAGGGGCTGGCATCATAGTTTGTAACCATGTGAGTTATGTGGATGCATTGATTATTATGGGAGCGTCGACACGGCCAATCCGCTTTGTGATGGATAAATCCATCAGCGAAATTCCTCTGTTGAAGTATTTGTTCCGCCATGCAGGTGTGATCCCTATCTGTTCGCCTAAGCAAAGTGAAGAGACCTATAATCGTGCCTTCGAGGCGATTCATGAAGCGCTCGCCAATGACGAGTTGGTATGTATTTTCCCTGAGGGGCGACTCACACCTGACGGTGAACTTGGCGATTTTCGTCCTGGAATTGATAAGATTTTGGCCAGAGATCCAGTGCCAGTCATTCCTATGGCGCTGCACGGATTATGGGGTTCTTACTTTAGTCACAAGGGCGGACATGCCTTGGCTAAAATGCCCAAGCGTTTTTGGTCAAGGGTGTCGGTGGATTTAACGGATGCCGTTGATGGTAAGCTTGCGAATAAGGAATCTTTGAGAGTCCAAGTGGCGAGCCTGCTGGGCAAGTCTTAAATTCGTTAAGGTATGAAATAAAGTGAAGTGATAACCGCGGATCTAATGTTCGCGGTTATCTCATTTATGCGTGGGCAATTTATCGAGTTTGATAACTATCCAACCATTCGTGCATCGCTTGATGTGAGCCTTTAAAAAGAACACGTTCGGACTTTTTCTGTAATTGGTATTGATACATGGGATCGTAATACTTGTGCAATAACAGGTTTATCCAGACTAAGTGCAGCGAAGTATCATTCTGGTTGATTTGTTGATCGAGGGCTTGTTGCATCAAATCTTGCAGTTCTTGATGTTGTTTTCCGCCTAAACGTTTGCGAATACTCACTAAACTCTGTAATAGATATTCACTGAAAGCCGCAAAACCTGCTTCCGGCCCTAGGCGCTCACAGAAGCCGCTATACATTTTATGCACATACTCATAGCGTAAGCGTTCGAGCCTCGCATCGTCCGACTCTTCTAGCACTAAAACATTAGCGGCTTGCATGGCATTGTAAAATGTCTGCGGCAGCGCCGAACGCCCAATCAGGAAGCTTTCATCTTCGAGCAGTAAACACGCCGCGCCACTTGTTTGGTGCTGTAGCAAGGCAATGGCGAGTTGATTTTCAAAGTTAATCTGCGTTGGCTGTGGGTCGATATTCTTTCCAAAACTAGAGCCTCTGTGATTGGCTATCCCTTCAAGATCAACCGCTTCTTTACGCTGTAGTAGAAAATCGGTTTTACCGCAGCCCGTCATCCCGCTCAAACTCAATAACGGTTGCTGAGTCGGTGTCGCTTCAATCACGCCAATCAGATATTGGCGCATGGCCTTATAGCCACCCTGAATATAAGGGACTTCTACACCGGCTTCTTTAAGCCATTGTTGCGTGAGTTGCGAGCGCAGGCCGCCGCGAAAGCAATAAAGGTAAGCATTAGGATTGGCTTTAACATAGCTAGCCCAAGCCTCGATTCTCTGTTGCTTGATGGGACCATTCACCAGTGAATGACCCAATGCAATCGCGGCTTGCTGACCAAATTGCTTATAACAAGTACCGACTTTTTCCCTTTCACTATCCAGCATCAAGGGCAAGTTGGTCGAGTTGGGAAACGCACCTCGAGTAAACTCTATGGGCGCTCGCACATCCATCATCGGATGTTGATTGAGAAAGATCTCCCGATATTGCTCTGCGGCTACAATAGCGCTTGGCATCAGCACAACACCACATTCGCTGCAGTGGTCGGTATTTCCAGTGACCCAATGCAGATTGGGGTTATGTGGTTCGTATCGAGTAGGGCAATTAATTCCGCTTCAGCTGCGGCCGAGACGGCAACTAACAGGCCACCACTGGTTTGCGGATCGCACAGTATCGCTTTTTGATGCTCGCTGAGTTCAGGGAGATGCTCGCCATAACTGTCGTAATTACGGTGAGTCCCGCCAGGAACACAACCTAAGGCCAAATAATCTAAGGCGCGTGGTAACAATGGCACTGCATCAAATTTAAGCTTCGCAGTGAGGTTGGCGCCTTGGCACATTTCGAGTAAGTGTCCCGCCAGTCCAAAACCTGTGACATCGGTCAGGGCATTTACACCGCTAATTTTTGCAATGGTCGCGCCTATAGTATTGAGTTGGCACATGGCATTGACCGCAATGAGGCTATCTTCATCGCGGAGTTTTTTCTGTTTTTGCGCTGTGGTTAAAATACCAATGCCGATAGGTTTAGTGAGATATAAACGATCGCCGGCTTTAGCGGTATCATTCTGTTTTAAATCACTTAAGGCAATTTGCCCGGTAACCGCGAGGCCAAAAATAGGTTCGGGTGCGTCTATGCTATGACCACCGGCTAGCATGATCCCCGCTTCCATGCAGGCTTGTCTGCCGCCATCGACCACTTGCTGTGCGATTTCTGCGGGTAGTTTATTGATTGGCCAACCTAAAATTGCAATCGCCATAATAGGCGTGCCGCCCATGGCATAAATATCGCTAATCGCATTGGTCGCTGCGATACGACCGAAGGTGAATGGATCGTCAACAATTGGCATAAAAAAATCGGTAGTGCTAATGATGCCTATGTCATCATTGAGTTTGTACACTGCAGCATCGTCGCGGCTCTGATTACCAACCAGCAGATTTGGATCGGTAAATACAGGTAATTGCGAGGCTAAGATAGTGCTGAGCACTTTAGGGGATATTTTGCAGCCACAACCTGCGCCATGACTATATTCTGTTAGCTTGATTGATTCTGGGAGTGTAACTGGGGAATCTGACATGATCTCAACAGCCTATTTAAGTGATTAAGGCATCATCATAATCAGATACGGCCACCATGCAAGGTGGCCGTATGACTTTCGGGCAGAATTGTGGCTTAGCTATAAGTTGCGGTCAGGCTGCGCCAATGTTTTTGCTGGACTAAGAAACGCGCCTTTAGCTCTTCAACTTGTTGCAATAGTTGCTGATCGACAAGTTGTTTACGCTTGGCCTCAAGCAAGGTTTTCTGTGCTTGATAGTAATCCATTAAGTGCAGCTTTAATAACTCATACTCTGCTTGGATTTTTTCAATAATTTCATCGGCATTAGGCAGGTTATTAACCTTCCGCTTGGTACGTAATAACTGCATCTGTAAGCGTGCGCTCTCGATACGTTCCTGTGGACTCGTACGCAAATCCTTAGCTAATCCCAACCAAGATAATGACTTAATCAACCATTTGGTTGGATCGTAGTGCCACCATTTAATGCCATTACGATAATCATTTTCGAAAATATGATGGAAATTATGATAACCCTCACCGTAGGTCAACATGGCCAAGAAGCCATTATCGCGGGCGGTATTCTTATCTGTATAAGGCTGGCTGCCCCACACGTGGGCTAAAGAGTTGATAAAGAAAGTGCAGTGATGCACCACCACTAAACGCAGTAAACCCGCCATCAATAACATCGACAGCACGTCACCATTGAGCCAACCAAGCAGTGCAGGCAGCCCAATGTTCATTAGCAACACGAGTGCGAGGTAATGTTTGTGTTGCCACATGACAATACGGTCATTTTGCAGATCACGCACATTTTGATAATCGTGATAGCGTTGCGACTGATACTCACGCAGCATCCAACCGATATGGCTGTACCAGAATCCCATTTTGGCTGAGTACGGGTCCTTGTCGTTATCATCTACGTGCTTGTGGTGGACTCTGTGATCAGATGCCCAGTGCAATGCACTGTTTTGTAATGCTAAAGCACCACCAAGGGCATATATAAAACGCACCGCCGGATGGGCTTTATAGGCCTTGTGTGACCAGAGTCTGTGATAACCTGCGGTGATTGACAGGCCACTGGCAAAGGCTAAAACAATAAAAGCGATCCATTCACTGGCACCATAGCCATGAACAATACCGCGCCATGGAACTAAAATTACCGCACTGAGGAAAGTGATGGCAAACAGACTGACATTAAGCCAGATGATAGGGGGTTTTTTCATTATAGGTTTCCAAAATTCGCTTTTGAGCGTACATCTGTAAGCTAATTTAGCTTAGCTATATTGTTTGGTCAAGGACGATGGGGCTGTGTTTAATGCCTAAAAGCGGTATTATCGCGTTATTACATTCAGTTAGCGGATTTAAGAATGGGTATTCGAGCACAGCAAAAAGAGAAAACTCGCAGAGCTTTAGTCGATGCGGCCTTTAATCAGCTAAGTGCTGAGCGCAGTTTCTCAAGTCTGAGTTTGCGAGAGGTTGCTCGGGAAGCTAATATCGCGCCGACATCTTTTTATCGCCATTTTAAAGATATGAACGAACTTGGTCTTACTATGGTGGATGAGGGCGGGTTAACCCTAAGGCAGATGATGCGTAAAGGCCGTCAGCGAGCTGAAGTGGGTGGCAGTGTGATCCGTATTTCCGTTGATACCTTTATGGAAGTGCTTGATTCTAATCCAAACGTATTCCGTATTTTATTGCATGAACGCTCTGGAACCTCGGCTGCATTCCGTGCGGCAGTTGCCCGCGAAATTGAGCATTTTATTTCTGAATTGGCTCATTATACCGAAGCCAAAGCGGGTCGAACCCCCTTGCTAGCCCGTGCGCAGGCTGAAGCTTTAGTGACACTGGTGTTTAATGCCGGCGCTTCCGCATTAGATATGAAACGGGCTGACCGCAAAATTCTTGCCGATCAATTAGTCATGCAATTGCGCATGGTCGCCAAAGGCGCCGAGGCTTTGCAGCATAAGGTTGAACACCGCTAATCTGAGTGAGATGCAGATTCACTAAAATAATGGAGCCTAAGGCTCCATTATTTTTTTAGCGAATTTACGTTTAAGTGTTCTGCAGTCGAGCTCAGTGTATCTGAAGTGATTAACGACGCTCGAGTAGTACACCCGTTTCCATGTGATCTGTGTAAGGGAACTGATCAAACAAGGCAAAGCGGGTCACTCTATGGGTTTCGTTCAGTTGTTGCAGGTTATCTTTTAAGGTTTCAGGGTTGCAGGAAATATACAAAATCCGCTCATAACCTTGGACTAACGCCAGCGTATCAGGATCAATCCCCGCGCGTGGTGGGTCAACAAAAATGGTGTTGCAAACGTAGCTGTCAAGATCGATACCTTCTAAACGTCTAAAGCTGCGTTTCTTCGCCATGGCATCGCTAAAGTCTTCGGCTGACATACGAATAATCTGCAGATTATCAATACCATTCACTTCGATATTGTATTGCGCCGCATCGACTGAAGGCTTAGCGAGTTCGGTGGCCAATACGCGATTAAAGTTTTGCGCTAGTGCGATAGAGAAGTTGCCATTACCACAGTAGAGCTCGAGTAAGTCTCCCTTACTGTTTTGAGTCGCATCGATAGCCCACTCCAACATTTTTACGGAAACTTTGGCATTGGGTTGAGTAAAGCTGTTCTCGATTTGCTTATATAAGAAGGTTTTATCATTTACTTGTAATGACTCAACCACAAAGTCTTTATCTAAATCGATTTTTTGCTTACGGGCACGGCCGATAATGTTGACGTTAAACTGGCTACTTAACTTGGCTTTCAATGCAGCCGCATCGGCGCGCCATTGGTCATCAAGCTGCCTGTGATAAAGCAAAGACACTAAAATCTCGCCGCTTAAAGTCGACAAAAAATCCACTTGGAACAGTTTGTGCCTTAGACTCGGATTCGGTTTCAGCTCGGCGATTAAGGCCGACATCATTTGATTGATGAGCACGCTAGCTGGTAAGTATTGATCGCAACGTACCTTCTCATTCAATACTTTATCGAACATGTAATAGTATAAGTCGTCACCATCATGCCAGATGCGGAATTCGGCGCGCATACGGTAGTTAGCTGGCTCTGAGGCAAAAACTTCAACACTCGGTGTTTCAAATTGGGCAAAGGCTTGTTCTAGCTTGATACGCTTGTGTTCTAACTGCGCATCATAAGTCTGAGGGTCCATTGCTGCTAAGTTCATTGTTTGATTCACCGTTGCTGTAAATTGGGGCGCAAATATTATACTAGGTGACACGAATGTCCAGTATCTTGCTTTTGCGGTTTTCGCAAAGCTATGGGAAAATCCGCGCACTTGAATGTGGTTCTATGGTATTTGGCTGGATTCTGTCGGTAAAGCAGCCATCGAATCGTTAATGCGTCCAATCTGTATAGTTTATTTATATATCCGAAACTGGAGATTCGCTTGTCGCGACCTATATTAGTGTTTGATTCTGGGATTGGTGGTCTATCTGTACTGGCTGAAATCCGCAAGAGTTTGCCCCATAGCGACTATTGCTATCTTTTCGACAATGCTAGGTTGCCCTATGGAGAGTTGGAAGAGCAGGTATTAATTTCTGGCTGTGTCGAATTAGTATGCGATCTAGTGGCTCGTACCAATGCAATGATAGTGGTCGTTGCCTGCAATACTGCAAGTACTGTTGTATTACCGGCATTACGTGCACATCTTACTGTCCCTGTCGTAGGTGTTGTCCCCGCCATTAAACCCGCCGCTCTAATGTCTAAGAGCAAACGTATTGGACTCTTGGCTACACCTGGCACAGTTAAGCGTCATTATACCCATGAACTTATCAGCCAATTTGCTGATGATTGCCATGTCGAACTCTTTGGTTGTTCTGAATTAGTGATGATGGCAGAACAAAAAGTGGCGACTGGAATGTTGGATATGCATAGATTGGCACAGTTACTGGCACCAGTCGTTGCCGCACAATTGGATGTTCTCGTACTAGGTTGCACTCATTTCCCTATGATCAAAGCTGAATTACAACAAGTGCTCGGTGCGGGCGTAAAACTAATGGATTCTGGCGCTGCTATTGCTAAGCGAGTCGTGACTCTTTTAACGCAACAGAATCTTATTATGGAAGATCACAGAGTAACAGATGAGAGAGAAGCAGTAAGGGAGTCGGTGATGCAAGCTTTCTATACTAAGGTGGGAATCAGCGAAGGGTTAACAACAACATTAATTGATTGTGGCTTTTCAACTATCGAACGAATCACCACAACCAACTAAATTACAAAATAAAGCAAAACAGTTTAAGCGGTGATGCTACTCGTCTGTCCCTGTACGGTCGGCAGCTTCCGAATCTTGTGTTTTTGCTTCTCTTACTTTTAAGGTTCTTTCTTGGAAACTATAGTCATTCAGTTTAACCATGGCTTTCTGAGCGCCTGATTCTGACATTTCCACAAAACCAAAACCTTTACGACGACCCGTTTTACGATCTCTGACTAAACGCACAGAGTTTACTGGACCAAATTCGCCAAATAGTACTTTTACTTCACCCTCATGAACACGATAAGGCAGGTTACCTACATATAAGGTCATTGTAGGGCCAACATATTGTTCTTCTGAAGCATGAGATGATGAAGTCTCTGGAACAAATTTAAAAACAAGACTTGCAATGATAGCGCCAGCGACAAAAGCAATAGCTGATAATGGCGTTGCGAACTGAGATAGTGCTACTGCGCCAATAATGGCGACAATCAAGACAATAAGAAATGACTTTTGCATAAGAATGCTCTCTGATGAATGGGAAATTGATAAATAACTGTTAACAGCAAGTATATGGTAATGAATTATTTACTTTTACACTAGACCATTGCTGAAATATTGAGCGTGAATTATCAATTATTAGATAAAAAACCTTACGTATCTCCGATAAATAGAGCTTATAAGCTAAAAAATGGACATAACGTTTAAAATATCGACGTGCGATTCAATGATCGATAAAAAGCCCTTGCGGACTTTCTCAATCTCCCTATAATGCGCATCCACTGACACGGCAGACAGCGTAACGCAAGTTAAGCAAAGAAAGCCATGCAGCTCATCGATTAGCGAGCTAAACGATGAGTGTTGAGAAAGTTGAAAAAACTACTTGACGCACTAACGGGAATGCGTAGAATACGCAGCCCTGACCCGCTGAAAACTCAGTGTGTGGTCAACGCTCTTTAACAATTTATCAAGCAAATCTGTGTGGACACTCACAGGTGTTGAGTTAATCGAAACTGCTTAACCTTCGGGTTGGCAGTCAAAAATTTAAATCAATGTAACAATGAGTGTTCATAGCAATATGTACATAATTTTGATTTCGCTTTTTTAAAAGCGGAAACAAATGACAGAATTCATTGAGCCGCTGAAGTCGTAAGACGGAAGCAACAAAACTTTAATTGAAGAGTTTGATCATGGCTCAGATTGAACGCTGGCGGCAGGCCTAACACATGCAAGTCGAGCGGCAGCACAAGGGAGTTTACTCCTGAGGTGGCGAGCGGCGGACGGGTGAGTAATGCCTAGGGATCTGCCCAGTCGAGGGGGATAACAGTTGGAAACGACTGCTAATACCGCATACGCCCTACGGGGGAAAGGAGGAG
>NZ_JAKKRM010000031.1:0-22942 GCF_025654295.1 Shewanella sp. SM23 | reverse complement strand
ATCGGTCCACCCCAATCAACTGAGTTTTCGAGATGCGGCGAGTTATATCATCTTCAAGTTGACACAACTGTCATCACAAACACCGGGGAATGTCCCGAGAGACGTATTGGATATAGAACGAAATGCACGGCAATTTAAGCTGGATGGTAAACGGGAAAGGGCATATCCACGAGTTCTTAAAATGAGCAAAAACAAGTTCCCGGTTAGACCAAAGAAAAATGCCGTTCACTCTTAAGTGAACGGCATTACCGCAAATGCGAGGCTTAATTGAGTAACGCGGAATCTAGTGACTAGATTACTTTACGCTTACTTACTTGGCGTTCATCAGTGCAACCGCGTTATCTAACATACGGTTACTGAATCCCCACTCGTTATCATACCAAGACATCACTTTCACTAAACGACCGTTTACACGGGTTTGAGTTGCGTCAAAGTTTGAAGAAAACGCATTGTGGTTAAAGTCGATAGACACCAATGGCTCTTTGTTTACCGCTAACACTTCGCTCAATGGCGCAACGCTGGCAGCGCGTTCGATAATGGCATTCACTTCTTCAACTGTCGTGTCACGGGCAGCGATGAAAGATAAATCCACGAGTGATACGTTAACTGTAGGTACACGAACCGCTAAACCGTCGAATTTACCTTGTAATTCAGGTACAACCAAACCTACAGCAGCAGCTGCGCCAGTTTTAGTTGGGATCATTGACAGTGCCGCAGCACGGGCACGACGTAAATCTGTATGGTACACGTCAGATAAACGTTGATCGTTGGTATAAGCGTGAATGGTGGTCATCAGGCCTGATTCGATACCAATCTCGTCATTTAACGGCTTAGCAAAAGGGGCTAAACAGTTTGTTGTACAAGAAGCATTTGAAATCACTGTCATGTCTGACGTCAGCACGTTGTTGTTCACACCGTAAACAACTGTGGCATCGACGTTTTTGCCTGGAGCAGAAATAATCACTTTCTTCGCGCCAGCGGTTAAATGTGGTTGAACGGTTTCTTTAGAAGTGAAGATACCGGTACATTCGAAAACCACGTCAACCTGTAGCTCTGCCCATGGCAGTTTTGCAGGATCACGTTCTTGGAAAGTGAGGATCTTATCGCCATTCACATAAATGGCTTCTGCATCATGGTCAACCTTGGCATTGAAACGACCATGAACAGAATCGTATTTTGTCAGGTGAGCGTTGATTGAAGCGTCGCCTAAATCATTAATAGCGACAATCTTGATTGGATAAGCTTTTTCGCTTTCGTACAAGGCGCGTAATACGTTTCTACCGATACGGCCATAGCCATTTATTGCTACACGGATAGTCATCTCATATCCCTCTGGTGATTATAAAATTCAACTGGTAGTAAAATTACCAAACTGACAGCTATCGTCAAGTTAAATCGGCATTTTACCGCTGTCTTGATTAACAAATTAGGTATTTTTTTTACATCGGTCGCGAAATCGCCATTTTTTACGCGTTAATTGGGTAAAAAATTACAAGATGGCAAACATTTTGCCATCGATTGCTTAGTTTACTTTTTCGACAGGCGCAGGCGGCACCACCTCAGTTACAGTTGGCGCTTGGGCAACCGCTTGAGGATCAAGCCATTGTCTTACTGGGCTCATAGAATAAGTGCCCTTTTTTAGCGCATCGATAAGGGCTTGGGCTTTTAAATCGAGTTCAGTCGCCAGCGTTTTATTGCCACCGAGCAAGGCTAGCATTTTTTCTTCAGAATACTTCTGCTGCGTAAGTAGTAAATTTGCTTTCGTCAGCATATAGGATTTATCTAAAACCTGTTGCTGGCGATAGGCAGATGCGAGCCCAAGTAACCAGTTAACGTCGAAATCATCGTATTGGATCTCCGCAAAGACTTTAAGATAGAGTTGTTGCGCTTTGATGGCATTTCGATTGCTGTAATAGGTTGCGACTTGGGCAAGTAGAAAGGGGTCAGTCACTTCGCCGGCGTTTTCCTGTTCTAATAATCTATTTAACGCAGCGGTATCGCCAAAGCGAGTCCATTGGTAATAGGACATAAAAGGGTCTTGCCGTTCACGGGTTTGATCTTGTAGTAAACTTAAATTTTGAGTGCTTAGTCTAAAGGCTCTGGCTCTATCTGCTGTGCGATTGGTGTGGATGATATGCTGAACGCCAGAGGCGAGTTCAATGCAACGGCTGTAATCCTCAAGGTAGGTTAATTGTGAGTAGAGCTGCTTACCTGTGAGGTTTTCGTTGTCTTTTAACATGTAGCGGTTTTGGATAAGCTTGGTCTTTTCTGTCAAACACCAGCTGTCCTTATGCAAATCGGTACAAATTTCAGGATTATTTTTACAAATTGCTGAGATATTTCGGTCATTATCACAACCGAAAAGACCGAAAAAGCTCATCCCTAAGGTAAATGATGTAATTATTACTAGATTTTGTCTCAAAACACTCTCCAAACGATAATTTTTCTAATAAAATTACAGATTTACAGAAAATATCTTACTGGCAACAAAGCGCGACTTTCATTACAATGGCGCCGACCAAAACAGGGTTTTCCCTAAAACCCGCATTAGATTATTGGTCTTTTCGTCATGTTACTCAAACCTTTCAGTACATTTTATTGAAAAGTGAGATAAAGGATCTGTAAATGAGCGCTGATAAACACCTACAAAGTTGGCAAGAACGTTTTGAAATGGCAGAGGCGATGCAGCCTTTGTTAGGCAAGTTGTACCGTAACCAAGGCGTTGAAGTCGTGGTCTACGGCAAGCCGTTACTCAATGCTTCTACGATTGAAATCATTAAAGCGCACCGTTTAGTTCGTCGTCATGTCGGTGAAAAATTACGTTTACGCGAGAGTTTCCCCTTCGTTCAAGCTTTGAGCAAACTCGCAGTTAAACAATGTAAAGTGGATATTGGTAAACTCGCTGTCAATTACTGGCGCGACCATACTGATGTCAGCGAAATTGAAAGCTATATGGCAAAAGAATTGGCCGATGCTATCGACCATGCCGATGATGTCGCGCCGCGTGACGTCGTGCTTTATGGTTTTGGCCGTATCGGTCGCTTATTGGCACGCTTGCTGATTGAACGCACAGGTCGCAGCAATAAGTTAAGGTTACGCGCTATCGTTTTACGTGGCGGCAAGAAAGGCGATTTAGAAAAACGCGCGAGTTTACTGCGTCGTGACTCAGTCCATGGTCCTTTCAATGGTTCTGTTGAAGTTGACGAAGAGAACAACGCCATCATAGCCAATGGCACTTATATCCAAGTGATCTATGCTAATTCACCCGACGAAGTGGATTACACTAAATACGACATCAATGATGCATTGATTGTTGATAATACAGGTATTTGGAAAGATGAAGCGGGTCTTGGTTTACACCTTAAGAGCCCAGGTGCCAGCAAAGTATTACTGACGGCTCCTGCAAAAGGCGCGATTAAGAACATTGTTTACGGTGTGAACGAAGGCGATATTACCCCAGAAGACATTATTGTTTCTGCGGCGAGTTGTACCACCAATGCTATTACGCCAGTACTGAAAGCTGTGAATGATAAATATGGTATCGAGAATGGTCACGTTGAAACGATTCATTCTTATACCAACGATCAAAACCTGATTGATAACTATCATACCGCTGACCGTCGTGGCCGTAGTGCACCATTAAACATGGTGATCACTGAAACGGGGGCAGCAAAAGCGGTTGCTAAAGCTTTGCCTGCATTAGCCGGTAAGTTAACAGGTAACGCGATTCGTGTGCCGACGCCTAACGTCTCTATGGCGATCATCAGTATGAACCTGAATGCTGAAACCAGTAAAGATGAGCTTAACGAGTATCTGAAAGATACGGCGCTACAATCACCACTGCAAAATCAAATTGACTACACAGACTCTACTGAGATTGTATCGAGCGATTTAGTGGGTTCTCGCTACGCGGGTGTGGTTGATTCACAAGCGACTATTGCAGAAGGCAAGCGTGCCATTCTTTATGTATGGTATGACAACGAATTTGGTTACAGTTGCCAAGTGGTTGGCGTAATGCAAACTATGTTAGGTTTAACGACGCTATCTCTACCTGCGTAAATTGCCCACGTAGTTTTTGCTTGAGTGATTAATAACTTTGCCTAACCTTTGAATAAAGCGCCCAATAGGGCGCTTTTGTTTTTCTATACTTCTACAATTTTTATTGGACTCGACTCCATAGCTCACCATGATCCCCTGTTTATCTGCCGCGTTTAATTAGTGGTAGCATCGGCATCAGTATCGGTACAAAGCCTAAATTGATGAATGAAACATCAACTTCACTGAGGTGTGGCGGTTTATTGGACAAACGATGCGGCTTAGATCATTTTTTAAAAATTGTTGATTGACTCTGAGGTCTAAATCGGTAGAATGCCAATCCGCAGTCAGGGGAAAGCATGCCGAGCATGAGTTCAAATGATTAAGCGCAATGATAGGCGACATTAGCTCAGTTGGTAGAGCGATACCTTGCCAAGGTATAGGTCATCGGTTCGAACCCGATATGTCGCTCCAAATTTTAATAAATTTGGCAGTTTGGGCGCGATGGCAGAATGGCTATGCTGCGGATTGCAAATCCGTCGATCTCGGTTCGACTCCGGGTCGCGCCTCCATAGATTAAAGTATTAATGACACGATTCCCGTTGTTAATATAAAGAGTTTGCCCGAGTGGTGGAATCGGTAGACACAAGGGATTTAAAATCCCTCGCTGGTAACAGCGTGCCAGTTCAAGTCTGGCCTCGGGTACCAAAAAACAGAAAAGCCCTGACTGATGTCAGGGCTTTTTTGCTTTGTAACTTCTACATCTACATTTCATGATTCTTAATCTAGTATCACTACAGCTATAGATTGGTTAGGCCCAAGCCCACTATTTTACTCATTCAGTATTGCGACTTCTGACCTGTTTCTTTTCTACAATATAAAACTGAGTGATTTTGTGATCTAGATGTTGTAAATAGCTTTATTCAAGTAGTGTCACTATATTAATGGGAATTATACAATAAAATGTACTTTTTATTGTTGAATCGGCAATAGTGTAATAATTTCCCTAAGAAGGGACTTAAGTCGCTATTACCCCCTTAAAGACAGTGGTATAAATAAGCCGAAATTTCCCCTACACGCGCATATTAGGATACGTAGTCATGATTTTCTCTCAAGTATTACTCGCACCCGCTGATCCAATTCTTGGTTTAACCGATACCTTTAAAGCTGATCCGCGTCAGGATAAAGTTAATCTTGGTGTTGGCATTTATAAGGATGAGGCAGGACAGACTCCCGTTCTGGCTTCAGTGAAAAAAGCCGAGGCCATTTTACTTGAGCAAGAGAAGACCAAAAACTACTTAGGCATTGAAGGCGTTCAAGCTTATAACCGTGTAGTACAAACATTGTTGTTTGGCGAAGGCAGTGCATTAATTTCTTCTGGCCGTGCTGCCACAGCGCAAGCTCCTGGTGGTACAGGAGCACTGCGTATTGCTGCTGAGTTTTTACTGCGTAATACCGATTCGCACACGATTTGGGTGAGTAATCCAACATGGGCCAACCATCAGAATATTTTTGAAACGGCAGGCCTAACGGTTAAAGAGTACGGTTATTACAAAGCAGAAGCCCATGACATCGATTTCGATACCATGATGACTGATTTATCTAACGCCAATGCGGGTGATGTCGTGCTGCTACACGGTTGCTGCCATAACCCAACGGGTATCGATTTAACGTTGGCGCAATGGGAACTTGTTGCTCAATTGTGTGCTGATAAGAAACTCGTGCCACTGTTTGACTTTGCTTATCAGGGTTTTGGTGCTGGCATTGAAGAAGATGCGGCAGGTCTGCGTTTAGTCGCGTCTAAAGTGTCTGAGTTGCTGGTCGCTAACTCTTTCTCTAAAAACTTTGGTTTATACAACGAGCGTATTGGCGCCGTGACTGTGGTGGCTGAAGATGCTGATGCTGCCGTACGTGCTTTTAGCCAAGTGAAACGTACCATACGCGCCAACTATTCTAATCCGCCAGCCCACGGCGCACTGATCGTCAGCACAATATTAAATGATGCAGCTCTGAAAGCCATGTGGGTGCAGGAAGTCAAAGAGATGCGTGAGCGTATCGCCGAAATGCGTACTCTGTTTGTTGATAGCTTAAAGGCTGAAGGCGTGACTCAGGACTTCAGTTTTATTTCTCGCCAAAATGGCATGTTCAGTTTCTCAGGTTTAAACAAAGCCCAAGTGGCACGTTTGAAAGACGAATTCGGTGTCTATATTGTCGGCTCTGGACGCATTAGCGTTGCAGGCATGACTAAGACGAATATGCCTGTTATCTGTAAAGCCATAGCACAAGTGTTGTAATGGTTATTGCAGCCTTATAGACAGACTAAAGGGACATTCCTTTTAGCTTTACAATATAAAGGACAGCACTTGCTGTCCTTTATTATTTCGATTAAATGATTAACAGGTAAGCGCTAGCAGGCAAGCGGTTGTTGAGTGAGATCATTGATCCGCAGCAGGGCGCTTAATGCATCTAATAAGTTCGCTTGATCATGTAGATTGGGATTATGGCGATTCTTTAACGGAAAATAGTTAATCAGTGGCCCTAAACGCGTTTGTTCACCGTGGCGAAGTACTTTGTGAATAATGGGCTTGCCAATCACTTGGTGACACCAAGCGATACGTTGCTCAATGCTAAACCGACCCGCGGGTGAGGCCTCTTCGGCAAGGTTATCGATAAAGATCACCTGTGCTTTAGTAGCAGCGAGGCTTTTCGCGAACTTAGGTAACAGCAGCGGCGGCATGATACTGGTTAAGAAGCTCCCAGGGCCTAGGATAACTAAATCTGCGTGCCGAACGGCCTCACAGGCTTCAAAGGTGGCATCGACCTGTGGCTCAAGGCAGAGCGCGATAGGCGCTTCATCCATACTGTCGACATTGATCTCCCCAAAGACTTTACTGCCACAGGCTTGCAGGGCCACTAAGTGAGTGGGCTGCTCTGACATGGGAATAAGTTGGGTTTCTATCTTAAGTAAGTTACGGATGAGATTAACCGCTTCTAATGGACGAACGCAGAGTTGATCAAGAGCCAGTAAAATTAAATTACCTAAATTATGGCCACTGAGTTCAGTGGCACCTTGGAAACGATATTCGAACAATTGCGAGCCAACGGAAGGACGATTAGCTAAATGGGATAAGCAGTTACGTAAATCCCCCCAAGCAATACAGTCTTGCTCGGCTCTCAGTCGACCAGTAGAACCACCATTATCAGTGGTGGCGACAATCCCTGTAAGGCGGTTGCCTAAAAAATCGAGCGAGGATAATACTCGGCCTAAACCATGGCCTCCGCCGATGGCGACGACACGTTCAAATTGATTTAACATCAAATGCTGCATCTGGGTTTTTCCTTCCTGAATACCCGAAAATTTAATGTCATAGCCATCCATTGTCGCTATAAGCGGGATGACTCATGAGCCGTTGTGCAATGGTGATAACGCTAAGGAACCTTAGTATAAATACTCAGTCAAATGCTTGCATCTATAAATGACGGCGTAATAGCAAGCTCGACTCGATAATGGTGCCTCAGGCGTAATATTGTACCTGAGTTCGTGATCATGATGATGGGCAAATTTCGTGAAATCTGACAAATAGCTTATAATCCGGCCTTTATTTGCCCAATAAGGGCGTTACACCTAAGGTGAATGATTGAAAACGGGTAGAATCGGTTCGTTTACATTGGCATTAGCCATGGTCATAGTGGCGATTTTTGCATTACGAGTTTGGATCATTCCTCACTCGAATGACTCATCCGCTATTGCGCCCCAATTCGTCAGCGATGTCGATCCTGTTACGCAAGTCCCTGACTTTTCAGCGATCAGCGACATTACCGAAAAGAAGAAAGCTTTTTTTGATTTCCTGCGGCCGATTGTTCAGCAACAGAATGCCATTATCTTGATGGAGCGTGGCTTTATCAATGAGATGCTTGCCTTAGTCGATAATGGTAAGAGTTTATCTGATACTGAATTAGCGCAGATTAATGCGTTATTTGATAAATACCAATATGCGGCGCGTAACGTAGATGCTAAGTCATTAGCAAGCTTACTTAAACGTGTCGATATCGTGCCGGAATCTATGGTGTTAATTCAAGCCGCGAATGAATCGGGTTGGGGGAGTTCACGTTTTGCCAGAGAAGGTTTTAACTTTTTTGGTGAATGGTGTTTTACTGCTGGCTGCGGCATAGTGCCATCCTCACGTGGTTCGGGTAAAAGTCATGAGGTGAAAGTGTTTTCATCGGTCGATGAATCGGTTTCATCCTATATGCGTAATTTAAATTCTAATACTGCCTATGCGTTATTTCGCTCTATTCGAGCTGATTTACGTTCACAGGAGCTAGAGCCAACAGCGGATCAATTGATTTACGGTTTAGTGAATTATTCTGAAAGACAAGAAGCTTATATTGATGAGCTGCTTGATATGTTACGTCATAATGAAAAATATTTGGTGAATGTCGATGTATAAAAAACTGTTGTTTAGTAGCCTGTTCTTTTTGGCAACTAGCGCCGCTGCAGAAACTGTATCCCTTGAATATAAAGGCTTTTATGATAGGTTGAAACAAGTCAATAAAGGCGGTTATCAACTCGTGGAAGTGGCGTTTAGTGTTCCAATGCAAAAGAATTGTTTGATCCAAAGTGGTTCTATTTCCAGTGAAAAAACCTCAACGCCACTGACGTATACTGATGCTCAGCGGTTATTCATTCCCTTAGATGATGATTTAAAAGATCAGCGAGCCTTGGTTAATCTGAATTTCGCTGGCAGCGCTGAGGGATGTGGTATTGCAATGCAAGTTAGAGCAAAACAGACATTAGCCGAGTACGATAAAACGCGCTTACAACAAATCATGACTGAGATGGACACGCTGCTCGGTGCTATGCAAGGCTTCCCGATGCGTTATTTTAGGGAATCCATTACTGGCTTAAACTTTGAATTCTCACCTGAACAAGAAGTCTATGTACGCCTTAATGGCCGTGAAGAAGCGATAAAAGGCAGTTATAAATTAGCCGCTAATGAGCTTGAAAGCATCACCACGCTAAGCTTCAGTGCCCAGCCATTAGTGTTGAGTCCTTGGGTGAAGTAATCATCTTTGTATCTTGAATAGGTGTCTTGAGATAAGCGATTCAGAAGCGCTGGCTTAAAGATAAACTTATTCTGTAGCCATAAAAATGCCCACATTAAGTGGGCATTTTTGTTGTATTAATTTATCTTGTTTACTTTCGTTGCGTTAACTTCTCTTACTGAATAGGCGCTAAATTCAGTCTAAGTTAGACTTCGTAAGTGTTAACAATATCAATGCGTTTTGCTGCATCCAAATCGATACGACCACTATTGGCGATATCAAGAAAATCGAATGCAGGCAGATTGGCTTCAGCAACATCACCACGCATAGGCGCATCTGGGTCACGTGTTAGAGACACAAAGTCGAACTGTTCACGGTCAACACCCTGTGATGGTGCGGTGTTTTGCATGGCGGTGAAAATCGTTTCAATGCGTCCGGGGTATTGTTTATCCCATTGATTCAGCATGTCTTTGACTGCGGCGCGCTTTAAGTTTTCCTGTGAGCCACACAAGTTGCATGGAATGATTGGAAATTCTTTTAAGCTGGCATATTCTTCGAGATCTTTCTCGCGACAATAGGCTAGGGGACGTATAACGATATTAGCGCCATCATCCGACAGCAGCTTTGGCGGCATTGCTTTCATTTTACCGCCAAAGAACATATTTAAGAACAAGGTCTCGATAATGTCATCCCTGTGATGGCCTAGGGCGATTTTAGTGGCGCCGATACGCTGAGCAAAGCCATAAAGCGTGCCGCGGCGCAGGCGAGAGCACAAGGAGCAGGTGGTTT
This sequence comes from Shewanella sp. SM23, assembly GCF_025654295.1. NCBI lineage: Bacteria > Pseudomonadati > Pseudomonadota > Gammaproteobacteria > Alteromonadales > Shewanellaceae > Shewanella > Shewanella sp. SM23. The sequence continues at coordinate 13,072 of NZ_JAKKRM010000031.1, read as the reverse complement.
TACCCTCAGGGATTTTGTCTTTCACTATCGAGTAAGTATCTTTCTCGAGGATGTGATAAGGCACATTGAGCTTATCGAGATAGGCGGGCAATACATGCTCAGGGAAGCCGGGTTGCTTCTGATCTAAATTAACCGCAATGATTTCAAACTGAATGGGCGCACGTTGCTGTAGATTCATCAAAATATCGAGCATGGCGTAGCTGTCTTTACCGCCACTGAGGCAGCACATGATCTTATCGCCATCTTCAATCATATTGTAATCGGCAATCGCGCTACCCACTTCACGACGAAGCCGCTTCTGTAATTTATTCAGACGGGTAGTTTGTTTTTTTGATAATTCTTCCGGCATAGGATTTGCCGTAACTTCAGATATAGCTTCAAGCATAAAAAAGCGCCCAGTAACACAGTTTCAGGGCGCGTATTATTCCAGCTATCTTTGGCGGGGTAAAGAGCCGCGTATTGCTTAGGCTTCTTCTAACGGTGATTTATAACCATCGGGCTTTATTGCCAATAAATCGCAGTTGATGCTATCGATAACATGTTCAGCGGTATTACCTATCAGTGCTGCTGAAAATCCGGTACGACCGACAGTCCCTAGGATCACCAATTCAGCATCAAGTTTTTCAGCCAGTTCAGGGATCACATCCTCTGGTAAACCTTCTTTTACATGGCAATGACTTGGATTAATATCATAAGCGCTCGCAAGATAACTCACGCGCTGCTCATGCTGCATGCGAATGGTTTCGTTGTATGACTGGGCATCAAAGTCAGGAAGCTCGATGGCTAAGTTAACTGGCGTGCCGGGATAACCATTAACTAAATGTACTTCAGCAGAGAACTTTTTAGCCAAATCTTTTGCATGCTCAATAATTTTACCGTTAAGCATTTGATGATCGGTATCTTCGGTTGCCACATTCACAGCACAGAGGATTTTGCCCGCGGCTGGCCAGTCATGGGCTTTCACCATCAACACTGGCACAGGGGCTTTACGCATTAAATGCCAATCAGTTGGAGTGAAGATCACCGCCTTGAGTTTGTCGTGGGCATGGGTGCCTTTAACAATCAAATCATATTGCCCTGAAATAGCATGATTAATAATGCTTTCAAAGGGGCGATTATGCCAAATGACTTGAGTATCGATATTGAGTTGCAGATGAGTATAAGCGGCGAGTAAGTCTTGGATCCAGGCGAGCCGTTGATCTATGACACCTTGACGCATGGCTTCGCGTTCTTGATTCGACAGAATCGAAGTCATTTCGTAAGAAAAGTCGAAGATAGAAAGAAACACAGTGACTTGAGCGTTGCATTTACTGGCCAAGGCGACCGCTCGTGCAAGGGCAACTTGATTCTCAGTGGTAGGGTCAACCACAACCAGTATTTTTTGATAATCCTTCATGTTTGGTTCCTTTAGTCATAGGCTCAATATCATCATGAGCCTTTGGCAGTGAGCTGTATTGTTCTAGATCAAACTCATTTGAAATTGATTAAAACTCGCTTAAAAATCATGCCTTAATCTGCATGACATGTCTAGCAAGCACAGCTTTTACCATTAAACTGTTATGCTATTGGCGACAATTATTTAGGCTTGACCTCTCACGGTTAATGCTCTTGCGATTGACTATCTCGCGATGCGAGAATTACCCGCTAACAGATTTAGCTCTTGCGAGTCGAGGATAGTGATGTACTTACCCTTAACCTCAATCAAGCCTGACTTTTGGAAGCGTCCAAGTAAGCGGCTGATGGTCTCAACGGTTAAACCGAGATAATTGCCAATGTCACCGCGGGTCATGGTTAAACGGAATTCTTTAGGTGAGAAACCACGGCTGCCGAAACGATTTGCTAAATTGCTGATAAACGCTGCTAGACGTTCTTCGGCATTTTTCTTACTGAGCAGCAGGATCATTTCTTGATCGCTCATGATCTCATTACTCATTAGACGCATGATCTGCTGACGTAACTTAGGCATAGTGCCCGAAAGTTCATCGAGGATATTAAAGGGGATTTCACAAACCATAGAGGTTTCGAGGGCCTGTGCAAAACTCTGATGTAACTGAGCGTGAATACCATCAAAACCAATCACATCACCCGCAAGATGGAAGCCCGTTATCTGCTCATCACCTTGCTCGGTAATAGTGTAACTTTTGATGGTGCCAGAGCGGATCGCAAACAGGGATTTCAACGCATCTCCTGACTTAAAAATTTGCTCGCCTTTCTGGATTGGCTTTTTACGCTCAATAATATCATCGAGCTGATCTAGCTCACTTGCATTGAGGGTAAAAGGAATACAAAGGGTACCCATACTGCAATCGTGACAATGGATTGTGCATCCGCTAGCGGCAGGACGACGATTCTTATTTTGTTCAATTGTCATGTTGATTCTCAAGTTTATCCACTGCAACCATGTTAAACCAATTCACTCACTTGGGCTAGTTTAGCTGCGCGAGTGCGATATATAAAGTTTGACCACCAAAGGCAATTAACAGTAAGCCGCTCAATAGTCTAACGGTTTTCTTTTGTACCCATGCAGCAAGGCGTTTTGCCGCCACGCCAGCGCTTAATAGGGCGGGTAAAGTACCCAAGCCAAAGGCTAACATAATCAAGGCGCCTTGGCTGGCAGAGCCAGATGCAACCGACCAAGTTAAGGTGCTATAGACAAGGCCGCAGGGGAGCCAGCCCCAAATGAATCCCGCCATGACTGCTTGGCTCGGATTCTTGATTGGAACAAGGCGCTGCGCTAGCGGTTTTAAATATTGCCATAGCCATTGACCTACACGCTCAATTTGCACTATTCCAACCCATATTTTAGCGATGTAAAGCCCTGTTGCAATCATCATCAGTCCAGCAACCATGCGCAGGACAATCAGATAAATATCCAGTTCAAATAAGTGACCAAGACCTGCCGACGATGCGCCCACTAAGCCGCCCGCTAAGGTGTAACTTAAAATACGGCCTAAATTGTAACTCAGTAAATATTTAAGCTGATGGGCCAGCTGGTTACCTATTTTAGGATGAGGGATTTGGGCGGAAAACGCGCCCACTAAACCGCCACACATACCAAAACAATGTGCAGCTCCCATCAAGCCGACGAGAAAGGCACCGGTGACATTGTACTCAATCACAAAGGCATGCCTTTTTGCTGATTTTTTATCGCTTGCTGCGCTGCGATGTCATCATGTTCTGCTGTTGACTGAATGGCGGGGGGGGCTAGATGGCCAGGTTTGTCAGTATTTTCATCAAACAATATAGAAACACTTTGACGGTCAAGATCATCAAATTGCTCAGATTTCACTGCCCAAAAAAATACCATTACCGCAATGGCGACGAAGATCATGGCAATGGGGATAAGCACATAAATAATTTCCATAATGACCTCTTACTATCTGGTTAAACGTTTTATTATGATCACACTTTTACCCGTAATAATCTCAGGCTATTACCGACCACAATCAAAGAACTCGCCGACATGCCAATCGCGGCAATATAAGGTGCCACATGACCAGTGACAGCTAAAGGCAAGATAAGGGCGTTGTAACCCAGCGCCCAAGCTAAATTTTGTTTAATAATTTGCGTGGTCAGTTTAGCGACCGCGACAGCTTGGGTGAAACGGGATAGATGATCGCCCAGTAAAATCAAATCGGCACTGTTTTTGGCAATCGCACTGCCACTGCCCATGGCGACCGACAAATCAGCCCCCGCAAGTACTGGCGCATCATTGATGCCATCGCCAAACATCGCCACGCGAGTATGCTGTTGTAATTTCGTTACTAGGGCAAGTTTACCCGCGGGCGTTAATCCGCTGTGCACATCTTCAATTCCCAGCTCTTTGGCCAGTTGATGCACATGTCCGGAGCTATCGCCGCTGGCGATACTAATGCGGCAACCTTGTTGCTTTAATATCTCAATCGTGGCCTTACTGTCTTGACGAATATTGTCTTGGATCTCAAAACTTGCAAGCACTTCAAGCTGCTCATTGGCTGAGCGTGCTAACCAAATCTTTTGGGTTGGGTCCTGAGTATCGACACGTGCACCAGTAAATACAGCATTACCAATTAAATATTCAGTCCCCTCGATACGGCCTCGAACACCAAAGCCGACTTCATGGTGAACTTGTTCTGCGACCAAGGTATTATCGGCAAATAGGGCAAATGCAGCCGCAATCGGATGACGAGAGCCCGTTTCCAGCGCTGCGGCAATAGCTAAGGCCTGCGTCTTTGTTAAATCGGCCATGCACTGCGTTTGCCCGATAGAGAGCGTACCACAGGTAAGGGTGCCAGTTTTATCAAAGACCACATGTTTAATCTGCGGCAGTTTTTCAAAGACACCGGCCTTGCGAGTAATGATCCCAAGACGGGTAAAAATGGCGGTTGCACAGGTGACGGCGGTCGGTGTCGCTAGCGCTAAGGCACAAGGACAAGTTGCGACTAGAACTGATAGCGTTACCCAAAAGGCATCCTCTGGGGAAATCTGTTGCCAAACCAAATAGGTGATCGTCGCGATTGTTAGAATCGTACCCGAGAAATAGCGGGATAATTTATCGGCTAATAGGGCTATCGCAGGTTTTGTATTGGATGCCAGCTCCTGCAGTCGAATAATTTCCGCCACGAGTTGGTCTTGCCCTAACGCGGTAACTTTAACTTTTATCGGTTGATCGACGTTGATAGTGCCAGCGTAGACTTGCTGATCTTGCTGCTTTTCAATGGGCATTTGCTCACCAGTGAGCATAGCTTCATTGATGTTTGTGTGGCCTTCAATCACCACACCATCGGCCGCAACCATTTCCCCTGGTTTTACAAGGATCACATCATTGAGGCGTAACTTTTTGGCCGGAATTTCTTCTTGACCATTTTCGGTGACTAAGTGTGCAGTGAGCGGCACCAATTTATGTAAATTACTGGAGCTGACCGAGGCCTTTTGTCTTGCCTTTTGCTCGAAGTAACGCCCAAGTAACAAAAAGAAAGTAAACATGGATACGGATTCAAAATACACTTCGCCTGTGCCATTCACTGTGGCAAAACAGCTTGCGGTATAGGCACCACCAATGGCAATCGAAACAGACACATCCATATTGAGTTTGCCGCTGAGCAGGGTACGAATGGCACTAAAATAGAAGGGCTGCGCCGAATAAAGCACCACAGGCGTGGCAAAAATCATGCTGACCCAGCGGAAATAGTCCCGATACTGCACGTCTAAATCAGTGAAGTAGCCAGTATAAAGGGCGAGGGCGAACATCATGACTTGCATAGTCGCAAAGCCAGCTAAGCCTAAACGCAGTAAAAACTTGCGGCTATTGAGTTTATTGTTGAGCTCTTGTTCGTCAACTTGGTAGGGCGCGGCTTGATAGCCGATACGACTAATTTGTCCGAGAATATCGCTAAGTTTTACCTTGCGTTTATCCCAACTGATCATGGCGCGTTGGGTGGTTGAGTTGACTAGCACTTGGCTCACGCCAGCAAGTTGTTTGACTTTGTGTTCAATTAACCAAGCACAGGCGGCACAGGTGATACCATCGATGGAGAGTGACACTGATTCGACATTGTCCTCAGAATGCACAAAGTCTTGCTGCACTTCGGGCAAGTCATAGGCGCTAAATTGTGTTAATGCTTCGGGGACCAGGGCATTTTGTTTATTGCCAGGCTCAGTGCGGAACTTGTAATAACTGAGTAATCCCGCATCGACAATCGCTTGAGAAACCGCCTGACAGCCAGGGCAACACATCAGTTCATCACGATCATTAATGCGAGTCACAAACTGCTGGCCCGTCAGAACGGGCTCTTGGCAGTGAAAACAACTTGGATACGTCATAGCAATTCTTATTTAACTAAATCAATTCAACCACAATCAGTTCAGCCAAAGTTGGACGTGATCTTTTAATTCAACGCGTTGGTGAATTCGCCATTTACCGTCGTAACTTTCGAGGCGAACTTCCCAAGGGCCGGTTAGGGTAGTAGGGATGGTAATGCGATACACATTACTGGCATCGGCCGTCGCAGTGAGTTTCATATCTCTGTCGGCAATGGTTGGATGATAGAACTCAACTTTCAAGGCGGCTTGATATGTAGGTCCCCCTTGCTGCGTCAGTAAAATCTCATTATTAGCTTGATCGAGTGAAAAATTCATGCCTATTTGTTTGGCATACTTCACTTTACTTAAGTCCATATTAATGGCTTTGCCATCTTTGTAGTAATCCTCGGCGACTAAAGAGTCCGAGTTCGTAAGGGCAATTTTTAGCGTGGTAAAACTTGCGACGACGGCACATAAAGGAAGAATAATTAAAAACCAAGGCCAGAACTGCTTATACCAGGCTTGTTGTTCGCTCATGTCAGATACCCATTCAAAAAATTTGCGCCATTTTACCGTTAAAAGACGGTTTTAGCACTTTAAAAAAAAGGCCTCGAAGTCTTCGAGGCCTTAGTGTTACTTATACCTAATTACTTGTTTGACAAGCTATAAACATAAGCTGTAATGACGTGAACTTTCTCTTCACCGAGAACGTCTTTCCACGCTGGCATCACACCTGCGCGACCATGTTTAATGGTCTCTTCGATCATGCCACGGCTACCGCCATATAACCAAACATCGTCAGTTAAGTTAGGAGCACCCATAAACTTGTTGCCTTTAGCGTCCATACCATGACATGCAAAACAACCTTTCATGAATGAGCCTTGACCTTGAGCAGCGAGTTTCTCGTCATGCTCACGACCAGACAATTTAACAACGTATTCAGCTAAACCAGCAATCTCACTATCTTCGATTGGCAAACCACCTTTGGGTGGCATCATGCCATGACGACCAGCCATGATAGTGGTCTTAATCGTGGCTAATTCACCACCATATAACCAGTCACCATCGGTAAGATTAGGGAAGCCTTTGCTACCACGTGCATCAGAACCATGGCACTGAGCACAGTTTTGCAGGAACAAACGGCCGCCCACTTTCAACGCTTCTTGGTTTTTCACTAATTCTTCTAGTGGTGTTGCCAAGTAAGCCGCGAAGATTGGGCCATATTTTTCATCAGCGTGTTTTACTTCTTGATCATACTGAACATAAAGACCTTCTTTTGCTGCTAGCTCAATCGCTGCGGCAGAATCGGCTTTAATGCCATGCTCTGTGCCGATACTCTGGTTAGAACTGGTCCAGCCTAATAGGCCTTTATAGTTACCTAAACCAGGAAATAGGGCCAAATAGATCAAGCCAAACACGATAGTGATATAGAACATATAACTCCACCATTTTGGCAGTGGGTTATTGAGTTCTTCAATACCGTCGAAACTGTGACCCATGGATTCGCCTTCTTTTACGTCAGTAGTGTTCTTAGAACACACACGCAGTAATAGAAAACAACCCGCGATCACGACTAACGAGAGTACAGTAATCCAAACACTCCAGAAGCTACTCATCACTTATTCTCTCCTGAGTCCTTCGATTCCTTGCTGATTTCCTCATCGGAAAATACAAGGTTAGCTGCTTCATCAAATGATTTCTGACGGCGCGAGCTATATGCCCAAGCAAAGATACCGATAAAGGTCAGCATCACAATAATGGTTAAGATGCCTTGTAATGTGCCGTAATCCATATATTGCCTCCTTATTTGAGTGCGTGACCCAAAGACTGAAGATATGCAATCAAGGCTTCCAGCTCTGTCTTACCTGCAACAGCTTTCTGTGCGCCAGCGACTTCTTCATCGGTATAAAGATCATTACCTTTGTAACCGCCTTTATGCATGTTACGTAGGATAGTCATCTTCGCGCCCGTCAGTTCGCCGTCTAACTTGTTTTCGGCTAACCATGGGAACCCAGGCATATTCGATTGAGGTACTACGGCACGAGGATCGATTAAGTGAACTTCATGCCATTTATCGCTATAACGACCGCCAACACGTGCCAAATCAGGACCTGTACGCTTAGAACCCCATAGGAATGGATGGTCCCAAACAGACTCGCCAGCGACAGAATAATGACCATAACGTTCAGTTTCAGCCCGTAAAGGACGAATCATTTGGCTATGGCAATTACTGCAACCTTCGCGCACATATAGATCGCGACCTTCGATTTGCAGGGCAGTGTATGGCTTTAAACCTTCAACTGGCTCAGTCGTATCTTTTTGAAAAATCAACGGTGTGATTTCAACCAGACTACCGAAGCTGATAGCGATAACAGTAAAAATCGCTAGCAAACCGATGTTTTTTTCGACTATCTCATGATTAAATTTCATCGAGTTTGCTCCTTTAAGCCGCTGTGGGTTCAGCCAATGCTGGCAATGAATCTTTAGAGGCTTTCACTGTACGGATCACGTTATATGCCATGATCAGCATACCGGTAAGGAATAAACAACCGCCGAGGAAACGCACAAAGTAGAAAGGATAAGAAGCTTCCAGACTTTCAACAAAGCTATAAGTCAAAGTACCGTCAGCATTCACTGCGCGCCACATTAAACCTTGCATTACACCCGAAATCCACATAGAGACGATGTAGAGTACAGTACCAATCGTTGCTAACCAGAAATGAACATTGATTAACTTGACGCTGTACATACGGCCGTGGCCAAATAACACAGGGATCAGGTGATACAAAGAACCAATAGACACCATAGCAACCCAGCCTAGCGCGCCTGAGTGAACGTGACCGATAGTCCAGTCTGTATAATGTGACAGTGCGTTAACGGTTTTAATTGCCATCATCGGGCCTTCGAAGGTAGACATACCATAGAAAGACAAAGAGACAACTAAGAAACGTAAAATAGGATCGGTACGCAGTTTATGCCAAGCACCAGACAAGGTCATGATACCGTTAATCATACCGCCCCAAGAAGGTGCGAATAGGATCAGTGACATCACCATACCTAAAGACTGAGTCCAGTCAGGTAGCGCGGTATAATGTAAATGGTGAGGACCTGCCCAAATATACAGTGCGATCAAAGCCCAAAAATGGACAATTGATAGACGATAAGAATACACAGGACGACCCGCTTGCTTAGGTACGAAGTAATACATCATCCCTAAGAAGCCTGCGGTTAATAAGAAACCAACGGCGTTATGACCATACCACCACTGTACCATGGCATCGACAGCGCCACTGTATATAGAATATGACTTAAACAGGCTAACAGGTACTGCCATTGAGTTAACAATATGAAGTACCGCTACGGTAAGGATAAACCCACCGAAGAACCAGTTTGCCACATAAATATGTGAAGTTGTGCGCTTAACAATCGTGCCAAAGAATACCGTAGCATAAGCTATCCAGACGATAGCAATTGCGATATCGATAGGCCACTCTAGCTCTGCGTATTCCTTACTCGATGTGTAGCCTAAGGGTAAGGTGATTACTGCGGAGATAATAATTGCTTGCCAGCCCCAAAACGTAAATGCAGCTAACTTAGGTGCAAATAGTCGGGTTTGACAGGTACGTTGTACGACATAATAGGATGTTGCAAAAAGGGCTGATGTACCGAACGCGAAGATCACCGCATTGGTGTGTAATGGTCGCAAGCGACTATACGTTAACCAAGGAGTGTCAAAGTTCAGCTGAGGCCAGATTAACTGAGCCGCAATTAATACACCGACTGACATACCAACGATACCCCACAAAACTGTGGTTAAGGCAAATTGGCGGACAATGGTGTAATTGTAATCAGCGCCTGTTGGCTGGGAATGGTTCATCATCATGCTTCCACTGCTTATTACTGATACTTTGAGTAAAGACAAGCTTTACCTGTTATAAAACGACATAAAAATCAGCTTCCCTATTCAGGTTGCTGAGTCATGTCAATGCGTTACCCTGCATATTTTTGCTCAAATATGAGGTTTCGCAATGATACTTGAGCAATATCAAAAAAGATACCAAAGAAGGGGTGTAGAAAGTTGATCTAGATCAACCTACGCCATAGAATGTTAACATATTGCGTCGTAAGGTTAATCTTTGTGCTAAATCGTCCTAATCCCTATTTATTCATCGCGTTAATTCTCTTCAATCTCACAGCTTGTACTGAAGATGCTAAGCAAGTCACACTAAAAAGCAGTCTTGATCCTTCTCTCTGTCAATTTTCGGTAGGGGATTGTGTTAAACAAGTGGGCGATATCAAACTCACTGTTAGTCTGTCGCCAGAAAATGCACCGAGCGAAAAGCCATTAACATTAACACTATTAGCGTCTTCGCCTATTACCGATGTGCAAATCCGCTTAGAAGGAAGAGATATGTTTATGGGCGTTATTCCCGTAAATGTGAAGCAAACCGACGAAATGACTTATATTGGTCAAATGGTATATGGCTCTTGTAGCAGTGGTTATATGGTTTGGCGCGGCTTTGTTAGTTTCAACCTTAATGGCGAAACTAAAACGGCTGTTTTTGATTTTCTCGCAGATGACAATGGTTAGATATATCTTTGAAAGTGCCTGATAGGCTTTCTAAATATCAAGACAATCAACTATACAGATTAGTGATCCTTCCAGTTTTCTTTTACTTTGACAAAAATATCTACATTTTCAATAAAGAGCTGTAATAAGTGAGGATCAAAGTGTGTTGCCGCCCCTTTACGCATTTCAGCTAAAACCTCTTCTAAAGGCCAAGCTGTTTTATAGCAGCGGGCATGGGAAAGGGCATCAAACACATCTGCGATTGCTACAATCCGCGAGAAAATGTGAATTTCGTCTTGTTTTAGATTTGCAGGATAACCAGAACCATCATATTTTTCATGATGTTGCAGTGCAATAATTGATGCAGCCTTTAGTATTGGTCGCTCAGAATTTGCAAGAATTTGATGGCCAATCATAGGGTGCTGACGCATAACTTTCCATTCTTCGTCATCTAATTTGCCGGGTTTAAGTAGGACAGCATCGGGGATCGCAATTTTACCTATGTCATGCATTGGTGAGGCACGGCGTAGTAAATCGGCTTCGTATTCACTTAAACCGGCGAGTAATGCTAATTGAGAACAATACTCCGCCATACGTTTCACATGATTGGCAGCTTCTTTCGAGCGGCTTTCAACAACATCACCTAAACGTAAAATAAGCTCTGATTGTGTATCTTCCACCTCCTGATTGAGCAGCAAATTTTCAAAAGCTATGCCCACGTTGATGGCAAAAATATCAATGAGTTTCTTATCAAGATCATCAATTCTATCAATACCATCCATATAAAGTAGATTGATTAAACCGCCTTTGGTGGGAAAGTAACCGATAAAGCAATTGTCTTCATAAAGGCACCGCTGTTGGGTGAGCGCACTGCGCAGTAGACGATCAATATGTTCAGGTAGTTGCGTAATGTGGGATTTATTTGCAAATTGACCAGTACCTGCAAGGATTTCTATATTGACAGGTTCAACATGACCACTAATCGCATCAATTGCATTACAAGTCAGCAGTAGCGTTTCTGAATCGAGATTAAGTAGAGTGGCCACTTGAGTCAGTAGCCCATCGGCGAATTTATGCAGGGTGCGCAGTTCAAATAATCCTGAGGTGGCTTCTAGTACTCTTTCTAAGCCCTTACGGTGATTTATTTGGGTGCGCCTTGCTTGCTCGATTTCCATGATATCGCGATAAGAGCGAAGGGCTGAGTAGACGCTGGTCATCAGCTTACGGGAATCCAGTTCAGCTTTTGCTTTGTAATCATTGATATCGTAATTGACGATAACGTCTTCTTCAGGTGCTTGCCCTGGCTGGCCTGTACGTAAGATCAATCGAGTGGTTTTATTCAATAATTCTTCACGGATCCACTTTACTAGTTCTAACCCCGCATGATCACTTTCCATGACAACATCAATAAAGGCAATGGCGATGTCATGTTCTTGATTGAGTAATTCTTTTGCTTGTTCGGCACTATAAGCATTGATAAAGGTGAGGGCACGGCCATCAAGTTTAAAGCGGGAGAGGGCAAGCTTAGTGACGGTATGAACATCAGGTTCATCATCGACCACTAATACCTTCCAAGGAATACCAGACTCTGTTGTCTCGGTAGACTTTTTACCGGAAAAAAGAGGGTTTTTCTTTGCAAGATCAATCAGCATCCGATACCTCATTCAAGTAAAAATAATGATCACATAATCAGTGTAGTAGACACATTTCAAAGCGGTGCAAAATCTTGCATAAAATAACGAGGTGAGTGGCAATCCTTAAATTACATTGTTGATAACGATTCTCATTTGTGTATTCTGTTACTATCAAACAATGATAGGGAGGGAAAGGGCATGACGAATCGAATTAACTTATCAATTTCAGCGCATAAATTGGCACAGCTGATACATGATGGACACATCTGCGCATCTGACTTCACGTGCTTAGATAGCCAATCGAAACAGCAAGTGTGGCAGCTATGCTTGATCTGTTGCAAAAAGCGTATTACTTGTCAGCAATGTTCATTTTCAAGTTGCGCTAAAAATCTGACATATCTTGATGCCGATAAATAACATTATCGGCATTTGCGTTTAAGTATTATCATACAAGAAACTCTTATAATTCAGATGTAATATGCAACTTCCTCCAGTAATTCCGTTATTTGACTCATTTGAATTCATACAAGTTGGCAATAGTATTGTTAACCAATATATCACCCAAATTAGCATGAAAAAGGTGGTTGATGCGGGCTTAATCATCGAGCATGCCAGTGATTGGCTATTTGAGCAAAAGCATAACGAAAACAACTATAAAGCTTATCGCAGTGAACTCACTACGTTTCTGCATTGGTGTTTTGATGTAGTTTCAATGTCTCCCATTCAAGTTACGCGCAAAGACATGAGCCGTTACGTTGATTATTGCCAAGCACCGCCGATAGCACTGATCGGTTATTTTAATGTGCCACAGTTTAAGTACGATAAACTGCATGATGAACCAGGGCGGGATTAAGCTTTGTTAAATCTCTTAACCAAAGAAAATCTCGCTCCTAAAATCGCCATTCCATGCAGCCTTTCTCATCTTGGTTGGTTTGCTGGCTTTTAGCGGATGTTGCTCTAAAAGGTTCAGCACGATACGACGAAATAGCGCCATCTTCTTCGCGTTTTCACGGTCACCAATCCTTGAACAGTCTTCCCTAAAAGTGACGTCAAGCACCCAGTGTTGCAGGTTCTCGATGTGCCAATG
>NZ_JAKKRM010000004.1:0-360911 GCF_025654295.1 Shewanella sp. SM23 | reverse complement strand
CATTGGCACATCGAGAACCTGCAACACTGGGTGCTTGACGTCACTTTTAGGGAAGACTGTTCAAGGATTGGTGACCGTGAAAACGCGAAGAAGATGGCGCTATTTCGTCGTATCGTGCTGAACCTTTTAGAGCAACATCCGCTAAAAGCCAGCAAACCAACCAAGATGAGAAAGGCTGCATGGAATGGCGATTTTAGGAGCGAGATTTTCTTTGGTTAAGAGATTTAACAAAGCTTAATCCCGCCCTGGGTTAAGGGACTAGCTGTTGTAAATATAGGCTCATATTAGTGAGTTCGCTGAATAGTTGCACGGATTATGCTCGTTAGAAAGCGCTTAAGCTAAAAATGCACACCATTGTCATCCTGAATCCTTGGCAATGGTGGTGTAATATCATCAGTATACGATTAATGATATTAAATATAATGTGTTTAAAAACAATGCATTGATGCTTTGCGTAGTCATTTTATTATGGGGTTTTATTGGCAACGGTTTAGTCGGCATTGCATTATCTGGGCGAGTTTATTAAGTCTATGTCGTAGGAGATTGTTTGCAGATTTCGACTTCTTTTATCAGTATCACTGCTATGATTTTGATTCAGTAACCTCGTCAAGTTGCGGGATGAGTGCCAATGCAAAAGTGGCTTAGGGTATTAACACGTTTCTACAGTTGGTTATTTTTTACTGCACGTCTGTTTCGTTTAGGGCTTTTTCTAACGCTAAGTTTATTAGCTTTACCTTTATTTGCTGCTCAAACATCTCCCGGATTAACCCAAGTATTAACGCCCACTACGGATTGGAAAAACTCCGCTTATATCACCCAAGCATTTAGTGAAGTCGCCCTAAAAAATGAGTATGACCTTGCTAAACATAGCGTGCGTAAGTGGCGCATACCGGTACGAGTGTTTATTGAGCATCAAGTGGGTGATAAGGCGCTGCACACTCAATTAGTGTTGATGCACTTAACACACTTAGGCCAGATCACCGGCCTCGATATTCAACGGGTGGATACGCTCTCTGAGGCGAATCTGCACTTAGTGTTTACCCGTCAATCCCTATGGGCAGGTGAGGTGATGCGCTTAATGGGACCGAGCTCGGCGAAAAATGTCCATGGCTCTGTGTGTATGGCAAAGTTTGCTCTCAATTCACGGCAAGAGATTGAACGTGCTTGGATTATTATTCCTGTAGATCAAGCCAAAATGCACGGTAAGTTAGTGGCTTGCGTAGTGGAAGAGATTACTCAAGTGCTTGGTTTACCCAATGATTCAGAGAAAGTATTTCCCTCCATCTTTAACGACAAAACCCCGCAGGACTTACTTACCGGACTCGATTTCATTTTGCTTAAATTACTCTATAGCCCAAGTATTAGCGCTGGAATGACGGCCGCAGAGGTCAAGCAGCCTTTGCAGATCTTGCTCGAACAATGGCTGCGCGATGGCACTATTGCTAACGCTGGCAAAACGGTACGTCAAGGTCAGTTGTACCCATTGTTAGGTTATTGATGACTAAGCATTACAGCTAAAGTTGACATTGCTCGCACGTGACTAATTAATCCTTTTTGTTTTAGGAATAAGGGCATAGTCTATCTTTATATGAGATAAACACCTTGGAGGGACACCATGCGAATGACATTGCAGTTTTTAGGGGCGACAGAGGAAGTGACGGGTTCGTGTCATTTGCTCTCGGTTGATCATGAACACTTATTGCTCGACTGTGGTTTGATCCAAGGCGGTAAATCTGATGAGTTGCGTAATCATGATCCCTTCGCATTTGATCCTGAGTCTATTTCTGCTGTCGTGCTTAGCCATGCCCATATCGATCACTCTGGGCGTTTACCACTTTTAGTCAAAGCGGGTTTTGATGGGCCTATCTACACCCATAAAGCCACGGCAGAGCTGTGCGCCATCATGCTCAAAGATGCGGCTATGCTGCAGACCCGCGATACCGAAAGAGTCAATAAAAAGCGTGCTAAACATGATCTTGAACCCCTAGAACCGCTATTCACCGTTGAAGATGCTGAACTCGCGATAACCCAATTTGTACCATTGGAATATGGTCAAGTGACTCGCGTTATTCCCCATGTGGATATTTGCCTCTCAGATGCAGGGCATATTTTAGGTTCCGCCTTAGTCGAGTTGTGGTTAGGTGAGGGCAAATCCCAGAAGAAAATAGTCTTCAGTGGCGATCTTGGCCGTGCAGGTATGCCGATTTTACGTAATCCTACCTTAGTGGATTCGGCAGATTTAGTCTTAATGGAAAGCACCTATGGCAATCGTTTTCACCGCAGTTGGACGGATACCTTAGCCGAATTGAAAGCCATTTTTGCTAAGACAGTCAACGAGAGCCAAGGCAATATATTGCTGCCCGCTTTTTCGGTTGGACGAGCACAGGAGTTATTATATCTATTTCATTTATATGCTAAAGAATGGGATCTCGGCCGTTGGAAAATCTGCCTAGACAGTCCGATGGCAATTGAGGCGACCCGCGTTTACGTTAATAATTATCCGCTGATGGATGAGGACTTTAAACGCTTTACCCGCCAACATCCTGGGCAGCATCCGCTGTTGTCAAATGTCGAATTTATCCAAACGACCGAAGAGTCGATAGCGCTGAACGACGTGCATAAAGGATTGATCATTATTGCGGGGAGTGGCATGTGTAACGGTGGTCGTATTCGTAGCCACTTAGAGCATAATCTATGGCGTCCAGAATGTGATGTGATTATTTGTGGTTATCAAGCGCTTGGAACACCAGGGCGCGCCCTCGTCGATGGCGCTGAAGAACTGTCTATTCATGGTAACAGCATTAAAGTCGCGGCTAAGTTACACACAGTGGGTGGACTTTCAGCCCATGCGGATCAAGCAGAGTTATTACGTTGGTATCACCATTTTGAAGGCCAGCCGCCGTTAATTTTAGTCCATGGAGAACCCGAGGCGCAGCATGGATTAGTCGATGTGATTAACCAAGATCCTCAGACTCAACCAAAGGCTATAGCAATCGCGACTCAGGGTGACCGATTGGATTTAAATGCGCTGCCGCAGTTAGTGTGGAAGCCTTAAAAGATTTGAAAGTGCAAGTTCAAAAGTTGGGTGGAAATGCCATTATCTTCTACACGTGTGGCAAAGCGAGCTCGCGATGAGTTGTATTTTGAATGTAATGGTGAAGGTTTTTCTATCGAAGATTAGCGTTTAGTTTTATAAAAAAGCTCACATAGTTGTGAGCTTTTTTATTTTAAATCAAGCAGGTTACTGTATTAGTCAGAGTTGTTGTCAAATTCAGTATCATCGAGTAACTCAAAGGTCGGGACGACATTCGGTACGTCTTTAAATAAGCGAGTGAAATGGCGCTGTACACCTTTCAAATCGATTCCTGCTAAACCTGATGCAAAACCAAACCAAGCATAAAGGCCACTAAAGTTATCAAACATAGGCGGTAGATATTTAGGCGTAGTCAGAATGCCCTCTTGGCAAGCTTGGTATAACACGGGGATATCTTCGATCGCCAATTTACCGAGGAATAGCATAGGGATGAGTTCAGGAAGGCCTGAGGTGATGGCGCTGCGGATAAAGTTAATGTTTTCCACATAACCACGCACATAGGAAATATCCTTAGTGAAGAAACTGCCGCCTTCCACCATGCCCCCACGGAAAACCCTTTGAGTGACACGGTAACTGTCTGTCGCACTTAGATTCAATCCTCTGAAATAATTGAATACCTCTATAAAGTCAGCACCATTTTCAGCCATATCGACCGCGGCAACACGGTCACTAATTCGCCGAGCCCGTCCTGGATTTGAGCTTAGCGTCAGCATTTCCAGTAAAACGGCTAGACCTTCTTGGGTTGCTGCTACGCGCGGAGAACCGACACTGAGCCAAGTGGCGTGGGGTTGAGCTCGGCCGTTTAGCGTTGTGCCGACATGCACCCAACCTTCGTGAACTTCATATACATTAAGATCCGATTCGCTGAACATTGCTTTGCTATTGAGCTTAACAGTGTCGCCACCGACTGCAGCGTCAGAGACGATACCGTCACTAAGGCGTACACGCATATCATCGCTATGAAAGTACTTTTCTAAACGTTGGCTGAGCACGTTAACCGCTTCTGGCGCGCTAATAATTTTAGGGTGGTGTTTATTCATGTGCCTCGCCGCGGGCAGCGAGAAAATGTAGCTGAGTTTATCGCCTAACTGGCGCAAGGTATGGCGATCGCCATGCAGTTTATGGCTAGCACTGCCGTACAATTCTTGGCTGAGCTTACCAAAGGTTGGCGTGCCTCTGTTCCCCAACATATCGATGACAAGGCGATACTGATCGACGTTTGCCACTAATATTTTGCCGAGTTTGTCTCGTTTACCCAAACGTCTATGGATGTCCTGCTTTAGGGAGGCTAGCTCAGCTTGGGTTTTAACAGGATCAAAAGGTAAAGCAATGTTTTGATAGAACTCTTGCTTGATAGCCGGAAGTACCGTGCCCTTATTGGATAGAAAACGCTCTTCCATTTCCCGCGGCCATTTAATGGCATCTAAGATTTTTATTGGCGTTTGAATGCGAATTAATTCATCGGAAAAACGGCGTAGATCTTGTTGATATTGGGCTAACGACTCAGACATTCCCGTATATCCTGCAGGTAATTTCAGCGAGAGAGATGTGGCTAATCATAGCCTTAAACCTCATTTATTCATATTGATTCGCAGGCTAGCTGAGAAATATACCGATTAAATAAATTAGCTGTTATCGATTTTGTGAATCATTTTGGTGCACTTGTTACAATTCTAGCGCTATGTCTATGGGACATAAATAAGTAACCATCTGTTTAATAATATTTTATTGATATGACATTAAAGCTGCTTTGTTCTTGATATAGAAATAGATTGATTGGAGCAAAGCATGACAGCGATGAGTTATTTGAGTGTGTTAAGGCTGAATGCTTGTTAATCAAAACTCAAGCCGACAAGAGTGGTAAAAATGACTGTGATGACGCGATTTTAAATCTGGAGGTTAGTGAGCTAAAGCAGAGTCACACCCAGCATTATTGGCTGGGTGAGATATTCGATTTTAGTGGGCCAAAACTCAGTGAGTTCGAAACAAATGATCACCGACTGAGATCATCATCCCATCATTTTGACCACTAGATAGCGAGATAGAATTGGCTAGAAAAAATCGTCATCTCCTAATGCACGTTTTAACTCCGCCCGCTCGAGGTAGTCTTCTAAACGCTTTTTGACTTCGCGTCTATGCTGCATTGCCTCGGCGGCTTTGCTGTTTCTTGGTGTGGTCATTGCCTCAAGTTCAGTATCGTTGGGCACGACTTCAGTAATATGAGCCATAACGAATTCCTCTTGTTGTTCCTAACGACTTTCTAACTAAAAAGAGTATGGTAGAAAAGCAAATAATTTTGTGAGTTAGGGTGAAAAATTCTTCCCGTGAGTCGGATGATTCAGCTTACCGCTGTTTTGCGTAGGCACTAGACTGCAATTGAATATTTGATTAATTTAGTTTTTGCTTATTTTGTGATTAAGAGCACGGTATCGTCATAGATATATTCGCGTTAATTCCGAGTTAAATAGTAGGATAAACTTGAATTTAGTCATAATTACAACAACACTTGTACCTGTGTTTGTTGTTAATCGTTTGCTAGGGAATTGGCTTACATGGACAAGGATCAGTTTTCTAAATCACTCCCCCCATCTAATAATATCTACTTTAGCGTGCTGAGCTCTAGCTGGCTGATGATAGTGGCTGCCTTACTTTTCATGGGGATCTCTTGGTATGTGCTTGAGCAATATCTTAGGGATAGAGGTGAAGAGCGTTTCGAAAATAGCGTTCAAGAATTAACAGAAGCCGTGAATCGCAGAATGCTTGCCTATGAGCAAGTCTTACGTGGTGGCGTTGGCTTATTATTATCCTCGAGTAATGTGACACGTCAGGAATGGCAAACTTATGTCATCAATGCTCATTTATCTGAGTATTACCCAGGTTTTCAAGGTTTTGGCTATGCTCAGTTACTTCAACCTGAAGCATTAAGTGCGCACATCCAACAAGTTCAAGCTGAAGGTTTTAAAGACTATAAAGTTTACCCAGAAGGAACGCGTGATCAGTATTGCGTGATTGTGTACTTAGAACCCTTTGATTGGCGTAATCAAAGAGCCTTGGGTTATGACATGTGCTCCGAGTCTAATCGATATAAAGCCATCACTCGCGCTATTACCACTGGACTGCCGACAGTTTCTGGCAAAGTCGTATTAGTTCAAGATACTTCTGATGATGCGAAAGCGGGCTTTTTAATGTATTTACCGCTTTATCAAGGCACCACAACAACAGAGGCTGAGCGTAAACAGCACGTGTTTGGACTTGTGTATGCAGCGTTTAGGATGGATGACCTCATGCAAGGGATTATGGGGGAGCGATTCTCAGGCTTGAAACTTGCCATTTATGAAAGTCCGCAGGCAAGCGCTGACAGTCTAATGTTTACCAGCAGCAAAGTGGCCCCGAATGAGCAGGATGTGTTTTATCACTCACAGACTGACTTAGTTGGAGGGCAGTTGTGGCGCTTAGACATTTCATCACAATCGCGTTTTATCTCGAGAGCGGAACAGACCCAAGGTATGTGGCTCCAATTTATCGGTTGTGGTTTTATTTTGGCATTGTTTTACTCAGTGTTAATTATGGCGCGTAATCGATATAAGGAGTCTTTACTGACTTCAGAGTTAATTGCTAACGAAAAACGCTTTAGATTAGTAATTGAAGCCTCTCCAAGTGCGCTATTTATGGTGGATAAATCTGGATTTATTACTTTAGTGAATACCCATGCTGAACGTTTGTTCGGCTATACCAGAGACGAGTTACTCGGTCGTTCCATCAATATGTTATTGCCCGAAACCCTAAGGGATGCTCATCAGCAGCACATGAGTAACTATTTAGTGCAGCCTATTGCGAAAAATATGTCGATGCGGGATGACCTGTTTGGCTGTTGCAAAGATGGTAGTCGACTCGCAATTGAAGTGGGGTTAACGCCTATTCATTTTAGTAATGGCATTTCTATTCTCGCGACAATTAACAATGTCTCTGAACGTAAACGCATTGAAGTTCAGCGTGCAGAACATATGCTTGAGCTTGAGCGTATCAATCAAGAATTAGACAGGTTCGCCTATATTGCTTCCCATGATTTGAAATCCCCCTTACGTGGTATCGAGCAGCTAACCTCTTGGTTATCAGAGGATTTAGTCGATAACACCAATGAAAATGTACAGAAATACCTAGGGCTTATCCAAAGTCGTATTCATCGAATGGTGTTATTACTCGATGGACTATTGATGTTTTCTCGGATTGGTCGTGTCGATACCGAAACTACTGAAGTGAAAAGTCGGCAACTGGTTGAAGACATGTTTGCGCTCGTCGCGCCGCCACAGGGATTTGAATTAGTCCTAAAAGGTGAATTTCCAAATTTTTATACCGTAAGGCCATTGTTGGAATTAGTTATACGAAATTTAATCAGTAACGCCATAAAACACCATGACTTAGGTACAGGTGTGATTACGGTTTCATGTGAGGCGGTTGATCAGCAGTATCGATTCAGTGTGATAGATGATGGTCCGGGGATATCAAGCTCATATCATGAAAAAGTCTTCGAGATGTTTCAAACACTTAAACCAAGGGATGAAGTTGAAGGCAGTGGTTTAGGCTTATCACTTGTGAGGAAAACGGTTGAAAGTTTAGGTGGAGAGATTCAGCTTAAATCGCAGGGCCGAGGTTGTTGTTTTTGCTTTAGTTGGCCTAAGCAAATAGTGAAAAAGGAGCTTCTATGAGCGCAGCAAATCACTATCAACAGGTCACCATTTTATTGGTTGATGACGATGACGTGGATTACATGGCCGTGCAGCGGGCGATGAGACAATTGAGGTTACTCAATCCCTTAGTGCGTGCTCGAGATGGGATCGAAGCATTAACTATTCTAACGAGTTTAGACACGATCAAAGGTCCGTATCTTATTTTGCTCGATCTTAATATGCCAAGAATGAATGGGTTTGAGTTCCTTGAGCGAATACGTTCAGATCCTTCTCTTTCTTCGTCTGTCGTTTTTATGCTCACCACGTCGAGTACCGATGAAGATAGGATGAAAGCCTATAGCCATCATGTGGCTGGTTACATGGTTAAAACTGATATGAAAGACGGTTTTAACAATATTTTTAATATGCTTGAAGGTTATTGGCGAATAGTGGAGCTCCCATCCGCATAAGGTGAGTATATGGATTTACTACTGATCGATGATGATGAAGTTGATAGAACTGCGATCATCCGAGCACTCAGACAGTCAAAGTTGACTTTTAATGTGGTCGAAGCAAATTGTGCATTTGATGGTTTAAATCTCGCATTAGAACGTCATTTTGACGGTATTCTATTGGATTATTTATTACCCGATGCTAATGGCTTAGAAGTGTTGATCAAGCTCAATGCCATGACGCAAGACCAGACTGTAGTCGTTATGCTGAGTCGCTATGAAGATGAGAAACTGGCTCAGCGCTGTATTGAACTAGGCGCGCAGGACTTCTTGCTTAAAGATGAGGTCAACTCGCGGATACTAACCCGTGCAATTCGTTATGCGAAACAAAGATCTTCAATGGCGTTGGCGTTACGTAATAGTCACCAAAAACTAAAAGAGCTAGCTGAACACGATTCGTTGACTAAGCTGGTTAATCGCTATGGTTTTGAACTTTGTCTTAATCGAGCGATAGCAAGGGCCAAACGTTGTCACGACTATTTAGCCGTTATCTTACTCGATTTAGATGATTTTAAAGCGATCAATGACACTCTAGGCCATCAGACGGGGGATATTCTTTTAGTTAAAGTAGCCGCTCGATTAAGTGAAGTACTACGAGATGGCGACATTATTGCCCGTTTAGGTGGGGACGAATTTGTCGTGCTAGTCACTGATAATGATTATAAATATTTCCCTATGATTGTGGCTAATCGATTGTTAAAAGTGTTTGAGGACGTGTTTTGTCTCGGTGATAACGATGTGCTTATTGGTGCCAGTATCGGCGTGGCTTTTTATAATGAAGCGGCTTCGAATAGTTCTGAGCTGATGAAATGTGTCGATATCGCTATGTATCGCGCTAAAAAAATGGGCCGAAACCAGATTCAGTTTTACTCAGAAGCTTTAGATAAAGAGGTGCGTTACCGTAATCATATCGAGTCGAGTTTGCGTACTGCCTTAAAAAGAAATGAATTTAAGGTTCATTATCAAGCGCAAGTGAATGCGAAAACCCATCAGCTGGTGGGGATGGAAGCCCTTATCCGATGGCAGCATCCTGTAGACGGCATTATCACCCCAGATCAATTTTTACCCATAGCCGAAGAGATCGGATTAATGGAGGACATTGATGACTGGGTACTTGAGCAAGCCTGTACACAGGCATTGAGTTGGCTAACCCAATTACAGCCAACAGGGAAAGAATTCACCATTGCCGTTAACCTGTCTGCATCGCAAATTGGAAATGAGAACCTGTTTGATAAAATAGCGAATACGCTGACTAAGACAGGACTTCCTGCTGTAGCATTAGAGCTTGAAATTACTGAGAATTGCCTTATTGAAGATCCCCATGAACATGCCAAAATGCTCGATAGAATCGCAGAGTTAGGGGTGCGTTTTGCCCTTGATGATTTTGGGACGGGTTTTTCGTCCTTAGAACATATCAAATTGTTTCCCATTAGCGTGCTGAAAATCGATAAAAGCTTTGTCGCTTCCTATGATAAGGATGATAAAGACACTCGTTTGCTCGCTGCATTACTTAACTTCGCCCATGGGTTTAATGTCATATCAGTAGCTGAGGGCGTTGAAACGATTGAGCAGGCTGAGTTTTGCACTTCTCGCCATTGTACTGTATTACAAGGTTATTTGTTTTCTCGTCCCTTAGATGCAACGGAGTTTGAGGCTAAGTATATTCTGCCGCTGTTAACTTAAACCGAGTTCCGAGTGTGATAGGTCTTGAAGTATTTCATTAGCATAATGATTTCGTCTGGTGAGGAATATTTTCTTGCTTTACACTGAGCAATAGACAAATATCAGCCCCTTTTTCTGTCGCTGTGCTTTTGGTGCCGCAGAACGGTTTATTCACTCATGCTTAAGTTGGTCACTCAGCAATGAAAATAGGTATTTTATCCCAATTCCCCCAGTTGTATTCAACACAACGCTTAGTCGCGGCTTGCCAAAGTCGTGGACATGAAGCGGTCGTGATCAATACGCTGAATTGCTACATGAATATTAATTCTATTAAACCTAGCATTCATTATGAAGGTACTGAATTAGTTGGGTTTGATGCCATCATTCCGCGTATTCATGCTAGCGTGACTTTTTATGGTTGTGCCGTTGTACGTCAGTTTGAAATGATGGGTGTATATGCCGCGAATGATTCAATCTCCATTGCGCGTTCGCGGGACAAATTGCGGGCACTGCAACTACTTTCCCGCAAAGGGATTGGCATGCCAGTGACGGGTTTTGCCAATAAGCCAAATGATATCCCAGATCTCATCAATATGGTGGGCGGCGCTCCGTTAGTCATTAAATTACTCGAAGGCACTCAAGGGATTGGTGTCGTACTCGCTGAAACTAAAACGGCTGCTGAGAGCGTGATTGAAGCATTCTTGGGGCTCAAAGCGAATATCTTAGTACAGGAATACATTAAAGAATCCAATGGTAGTGATATTCGTTGTTTTGTTGTCGGTGACAAGGTTGTTGCTTCGATGAAGCGTCAAGGTCCCGAGGGCGATTTCCGCTCTAATCTGCATTTAGGTGGTTGTGGTGAGGTGGTAAAAATCACCTCTGTTGAGCGTAAAATGGCTATTGCCGCTGTGAAGGCGATGGGATTGGTTGTCGCGGGAGTCGATATTTTACGTTCTAACCGTGGCCCACTGATCCTTGAGGTTAATTCGGCGCCAGGCATTGAAGGGATTGAGCAAACAACAGGGATTTCAGTGACTGAGCCCATTGTTGAGTATATCGAGAAAATGGTTGCGGCCCGTAAAACAAACCGGTCAATTATTGCCTAATTGGTGATAGTGATAAAATGACGCCACTTTTTAAGGTGGCGTTTTGTTATGCTTAGAGCCTATAGATCAAAACTGTAGGAATATCCGAGTACTAGTTTGGCATCATCATCGGTGAGATCGGTATCTGAGACCATAAATGACACTGTGCCTATGCTGGTATCTGCACTGAGAGTCACGTTATAGTCGGCATAATTATCTTCGCCAAACCAAGATTGGACGACATCACCGTTTGAGTAACCATAGTGCACTGATAAACTCAGCTTTTCAGTGAGAGGAACGGATACCGTCGCGGCAAGATAACTGAGATCTTTATTATCTAAAGGATCGGCGGCCAGATCGTCACCGGCATTGATGACTTGGGAGTAAGCAAGTTCGAGCCATTTCCACGTGACAGCAGCATGGAGCTCACCAAAATCAATACTGCCTGGTGCGTCTGGATAGGCGTAGTAGAGATAGCCAAAGTCGTAGCTGATGTCTTCGGTAATACTGCCGCCATAACCCGCATATAGATCAAGCTCGTAGCTAGTATCATCACCAAAATCCACATTCGATGCCCAAGTTCCCGCATAAAATCCAGAATCGTGGCTGTAGTCAAGGCCACCTTGGATTGCGACTGCATCTTTAGTTTGGGTCGCACCGCGCCATAGGTAATTAGAGGTACCGCCAATGTTGCCTGATACGGCTGCAAAGGCGTTGCCTGCCAGTAACATTCCCGTCGATAAGGCCAAAACGCTGTACAGTGATTTCTTCATGCTCATCCCCTCGATTGACTTATTTATCGATTCACCATTGGCACACTCAAAGTCAGCTGTGTTCATTAGTGCATCTTGGTTTTTTCTAAGGAAGGATTTGCTAATCACATGCCACTATTACAATGCCATGTAAAACAAGGTATTAGAACTCGCAATGTTAATTAAATGTTTTTATTTGCCAGTTTGTGGGGCAGAGGCGCACTTTTGTTGTGCAAAAAATATTCAGTGCTTCACTGGGATTGGGCAAAAAAAACGCCTCACAATGGAGGCGTTGTATTGAATTTTATAACTTAGTTTACGCTGTCACGTAGGGTTTTACCCGCTTTAAACTTAGGCACTGTCGCTTCAGCAATTTGAATTTCTTTACCCGTTTGTGGGTTACGGCCAGTGCGAGCGGCACGAGTCGCTGTTTCAAAAGAACCGAAACCTACGATGGAGATTTTGTCACCATTTTTCATTGATTCGGTAATAGCTGCTTCAAAAGACTTCAATGCGCGTGCTGCTTCTACTTTCGTTAGATCGGCATTTTCTGCAATTTTGGCGATTAGTTCAGTTTTGTTCATTTTTATTGTCTCTTCTTTCCGTAGATTTATTTGAAATAAGCGTGCCTAACATGCCATAAGGTTTAACACTTGGAAAGCCTTTTGCGTCTAGCGTGCAGCAAGATGTTCAGTAAAGCGCAGAATATTTACTCAGTTCGTGACTTAAGTTTTATTCTGGTTTTATTCTTCTAACAGTTGATAGAGTAATTTTTTAACAAGTTTGGGTTCAAAGGGTTTGTCACATAAGGCATTTACACCCGCTTGGGATACATTGCTGAGGTGGGTATCGTTGGCTTCGGAAGACACCATCAAGATGGGAATGTGTGATTGTTGGCTTTCATTGCGGATAAATTGTGTCAAAGCTAGCCCATCTACACTCGGCATATTGTAATCAGTGATCACTAAGTCGAACATATTGTGTTTCATTAACGCTATGGCTTGCGCGCCATCCTCGGCCTCGGTAATTAGCTTCATCCCTAAGTTACCAATCGTACGTTTAATGACGTTTCTTGCCATACGGCTATCATCGACCACTAATACACGCACATCTTGTACATCGAAATTACTCAGGTCGAGTTCATCGTGGCTGAGTAAATCAATCGTGGCATTCAATGCTGTACCTAAATGGTCGGCACTGAAGGGTTTAGGTAGAATCGCTACTACACCCGATTGGCGGAATATTTCAAGTTGCTCACGGCGGCACTCACTCGAGACCAGCATAAATTGGATATCTTTGCAGTCAGCGTTGGCCCTTAAGTAGCCCAAGAGATCGATGGCAGTGCCATCATCGAAATGCATGGCGCTCGCAATAAGGTCAGGTTTATGGCGAGCAATAATATCTTTAGCCGCTTCTATGTTTTCTGCGGTTTGAATGCTGAGAATGCCTTCTTGTTGTAAGCGCTGAATAATAATTCGACGCTGTGTCTCTGAAGGTTCTACCAAAAGAATGGAAAGTTCGCTGGGCGATAAATGGCTCATAGTCTACTTCAAGTTAAAAGTCGTAAGTATTTTACTGGGTCGCTAAGCTACGCTGTTGATAACAGCTTAGCAACAAAGTCCATTACTGAGTTTGGCGGGTCAAATAGTGTCTCGTGACCTTAGAAAATGCGATCCAATACTGCACGAGTAAAATAACAATAATGCTCACTGTGAGTGGCAACATAGGAATGTTGTGGCCAGAAACAACTACTTTTACATCCTCAGGGGTAATGCGATAGGCAATAATTGCTGTAATCCCCAGTGCCGAGAATCCTAAGGTTTGCATGCCAATATAAATCTTCAACACTAAGCTAGACCACGGCGCCCGTATGAGTATGCCAACGAGCACGGGGAGGACACCTAGGGTGAATACATCAAGGGATTGAGTCATCACAGTACGCCAAAGTGCAGCAATGCTGAAGAGGCAATATAACGTGATCAGTAGTATAAGACGTTTAGGCATAGATTGAAGTGCACACCAGTAGCAAAGAAGATGAGCAAGTGTAGGAAATGCCCTAATCCGAGTCCAGTATAACCGTAATATCGTGTAGAATATGCCTTTTTACTAGAGGCTCTAAATAGGTGACGTTTATGACAGAAGTTGAGTTTTGGGGTTTAGTCACGCGAACGGAAGCGGCGCAATCACAGGAGTCTTTGACTCAAGCACTGAAGCAGAAACTTGCCGAATTGAGTAATGAAGAGTTAAAAGCTTTCGATAAAATCTTTGGTCAGCAGATGCGCCGTAGTTATTTGTGGTCTGTTTGGGGGGCGGCCTACATTATTACGGGCTGTGATTCTGAATATGCTTTTGCCGAGTTTAGGTGTTTTTTGATTTCACTTGGTAAAGAAATTTTCGAAGGTGTGGTTAATCAGCCTGACGCCCTAGCACGTTTAGTCGCTTGGCCAGAGCGAGATGCCTATGCTTACCCTTTTGTAGATGAATACGACCTTATCGCAGGGCAATTATACGAAGATAGAACCGGTGAGGAACTGCCCTTTATGCCATCGGGCAAGGCGACGCCCGTGGGTAAAAAATTTAGCACTAAGCCCAAGGATTTAAAGCTGCAATACCCTGAACTGAGTGCCCGTTTTCCATTTTAATCTTGGCAATACCTTACGAGCGTAAGCAAGCGTTGGTAGTGACATCGAAGGTCATGCCATATTTAGGGCAGATGTCGCTCATAAACTCATGTTCTTGCGTGGTTAATTGTTGACTAAAATCTTGCTTAAGCTGCTCTGTCATTTGATGTTCAGCCGCATTTTGCGCCTGAGCCAATTTACTCAAATGAACAGTAACAGCTTGTTGCTGGCTGATGGTCAATGGTGCAGCTTGGCTTGAAAGGCTGATACTCGTTCCAATTGTCAGCAGTGCCAATAAAGCGAGTTTTCGTGAATATGGATTGAATAGATAAGCCGTTTTTAGGTTCATAGGTAAGCTCCAAGTTAAAAATTACGTTTAACACGTTAGTTCTAAATCGTGCATCCTTAGACGGTAAAGAAAACGAGTTGTACTGTGAGGAGCTGAGTTTATTGTATAAATATTGAACCTATGCTGAATGGTTAGTTAGTGCTCATTCTTCATTTCTTCGCATTGAAATCCTTGCTTACGAGTATCGAACTGGCACATAGATCCACATTCCCAAGGCACATTGTCGTAGAAGGCAGATTGTTCGCGTGCAAAATCGCGGCAGGTATTATAGCTGTCAAAGTTATCGGTTTTTTTATATTTTCCTGAATCATAGCCATGGTTGTAGATAAAGGCTGACCAAGTTTTAGGGCCAGTATTTTTGTCACTCGGGGAGATAAACCAAATCGCACTTACGACGCAGGTAAACAGGATAAGAATGAACACAGGTACAACAGGGAATTTCATTTTTTATTAAGTGGGCAATGTAAACAATAGCGGAAGGATAACGCTTTTTTTGTCGTTATGCGCGTGAAATGTTCACAAATTGATAACCATGCACTTACTTGGTGCAATTCCGATACAAAAAGATACGTATTGGTTGTGGTGGTTAAATAATATTTACTTAATTATACAAAAGCTTACGGAACATTTGCTGTACTTATATCCGTTTTGCGTTAAGCTCTAGTTCAGGTTAGATTTTGTACTGTGGTTCTCAGAAAGTTATCTAGGCCTTGGAGGCAAACATGAAAATTCAGTCCCTTTTACTCGCAGGTGTATTAAGTTGCAGTGCGGCTTGGGCGGCCGATGAAGCGCCTGTGGATCCCGTCACCGAAGATGGTGTGGTTAAAATTGTTTGGCAAAGTCCTAAAGATTATCGCGATATAAAATCATCAGGGGAGCTCCAATCCCGTTATGAGAAGCGCTTATTTGAGACCTTAACTGAAAACATCAATAAAGAAGCCGCGAAGATTTTAAAACCAAATCAAAAGCTTGAAATGACCATTACCGATGTTGATCTTGCGGGTGATATGCGTCCAACATTTGGTGCGACCGCCAATGATTTACGCATTATCAAGGACATTTATCCGCCGCGTATGACTTTTTCTTATCAAGTCATGGAAAACGATAAAGTGATTATCGCGGGTGATGAAAAACTGTCGAATATGGGGTTCATGGATGGGATCCAATCTTTAAATGATAAGCCTTTTATGTATGAAACCAAAATGTTAACCGAGTGGTTAAAGAAGACGATTGCACCACAACTTTAATGACTCATATCGGTCGCTAATGCTGAGGATTTAAGCTGTTTAGCTATGCCGTTAGTGCCTGAGTGTCAATAATTAGATGATTTTCTAACAGGTAAAATCCGTTATTTGCGGATTTTGCCTGTTTTTTTGCCCTAGCACTTAAGGTCGATAGACTATGTTCATGGGCGTTAAAGGTGAGTGCTGGTGGTAAAATGCCTACACACAGACTGATCAATTGATGGTAACAGGCTTCACCTTTTCTATCGTCGGCGAGCATTTCTTGGGCCAGCCAGTGCTCGGCGCTATAAAACAAATGCTTATGGGTTTCAAAATCCGCTAGAATTCGCTGGCAACGGCTGATCATATGCTCACAGGTGCTGATAATGACAAAGTCATCGCCGCCGACATGGCCAACAAAGCAATTGTCGCTTTTATACTTCAGTAACAGATTCGCCACTTCACAAATCACTTCATCGCCACGGCAAAATCCATAAATATCGTTATAGGGCTTAAAGTTACACAGATCAAAATAGGCTAGATAAAAATGTTTCTTTTGGATCTTAAGGCGTTTTAATTCCTCTTGAATGGGCACATTACCCGGCAAGTCTGTAAGAGGATTCGCATGGCGCGCCATCTTAATTCTGTGCTCTGTGATCCTTTGTAGCAAATCCTTGGTATGGCCTATGCCGAGTAGTTTACCACGGCGAAGGATAATGAACTGTTGTGCTACCGTATTAGCACTCTCTGAGGTCAGTAATTGACTTACGGTGGATAACGGTTCGTTGGCCTCAATCTGGATAACTTGCGGGTCCATCACTTCACTCACAGCATGATTTTCATGTAAGGCGCGACCATAGGGTGTGCTGAAGAGTTCAAGTAAGGTCGCGCGGCTGATAATACCGAGTGGCAACAGGTTATCTACCACTACAACCGCCTGTAATGCAGGTTGCGAGATAAAGGTGTCACTTAAAAATTTGAGTTTAAGCGTGGGCGCTACGGTAATGGCGCTCGTGCACAGGCTCTCGGCCGATTCGCTGTATCTAGGTTGAATTTGAGTATTGCTCGGCACTAAGGTTGCTTTCATCGCGCGGCAGGGGAGTACTTCTGGACGACCGAGTAAGTAGCCTTGGCAATAGACGATACCCAGTTGTTTGAGTACGGCTAATTCCTCTTGCGTTTCAATTCCTTCGGCTATCACTTTGCAGGTTAAGCTTTGGCATAACTCCACAATCGAGCGGACAAATTCCTGTTTGACGGGAGTCGAATCAATCTGATGGATAAAGTGACGGTCGATTTTGACATAGTCGGGTGACAATTCTGACCAGAGTCTCAGACCCGAATAACCTGCACCTAAGTCATCGATCGCCGTTAAAAAACCTTGGCTACGATAGTGATTCAAGCAGGATTTGAGTAAATCGATATCATCGGCGGGATATTGCTCTGACAGTTCAATCACAACCTGTGATGGCGCTATGCCAAGTTGTTGCAACAGTTGTAAGGTCATGCCCTTGGGGTGGGCGGGATCTAATAATGCCTTGGGCGAGATATTGATAAACAGCTTGCCTTGAAACTGACGCAACTTAAATTGCTCGAGTGAAATACGGCGACAAAGGGTTTCTAGCTCGCTTAATTTACCTTGATGTTCGGCGGTCTGAAATAGCGGGACTGGGGAGTATAACGGGCTGTGTTCAGGGCCACGGCTTAACGCCTCAAAACCATGAATTTTATGTTCTAATATATTGAAAATTGGCTGAAATAAGGGACTGATTGCCGCTTTAGAGATTATTTTATCGAGCTCTTTAGCCAGATCTAAACTTGTCATTACGTCAGCCCCTTCGTCTATGTGAGCGGAGTCTATGACTTAGAAATGACAAAATGATGACAGTTTTGGGGAAGCTTAGTGCTATCTATCCGTGTTGGTGGGCTTGATTAGATATACCATGGAAAGAGCTGAAATCTAAGGTGAGTTTCAGCTCCTAATCTCGGTTTAGCTTTGCTTCTTAAAGGCCTGCAATGTTTGCAGTAATGCGCCTAACTGACGCACATAGGTTTCGAGTTCTTTAGGATCGAGCGTTTGATGTTCTTCCATGCGAGTTAAGTCATCGACCAACTCTTGCACATAGGGCAGAAAGCGATTACTCGAAGCGATAAAACCTTGTTCTGCCGTGAATATGCTGGTGAAGTTTCCATGGCCAGCTTTCTTTAGCTCATCTAACTTAGCGTCGGCGTCTATGGCTTGGCGATAGGCGATTTGAAGATTTTCTTTCAGTTGCTCTATAACCTTGGTATGTGGCATAACAGCGTCTCATTGCAAAATTTGCAGGAATTATAAGGGGCAAAGGATATGGCAACAAGCCAATGGCGACTAATTGCATCAATCAGTTTTCTGGCGTTAGCGGGTTTGAGCACAAAAGTGGTGGGTGCAGAAACCGATAAACCACCATTTTATGAAGTGCAATGGCAAGGCAAGAGCGCGTATTTACTGGGTTCGATTCATATTGGACGTGCCGACTTTTATCCTTTACCCACCCAAATTGAAACCGCGTTGGGTAAAGCTAAGGGCTTAGTCGTAGAAGTCGATATCAATAAAGTCGATAGCACAGCCTTACTGCAACAATACGGCCGCGCCGATAAAACTAAAGGTTTAGATTGGCAGAGCCGAGATAAGCAAACGGTCGAGAGCATGACGCCCTATTGCGCGGCCACGGCAAATGTTTGTCAGTCGATACAATCTTTTGCACCTTGGCTGCAGGCTACTCAAGTTAACTTATTGCGTTATAACGACTTAGGTTACAGCACGGATTATGGCGTTGATATGCAGTTGATGGCTCGATATGCGACTTTGCCTGTGTATCCGTTGGAAACCGCCGAGTCACAATTTCAATTGTTAGCGTCTTTTAATAGCCAAGAGCAGTGGTCTATGGTGCGTGAGGCGATTAGCGCATCGGATGCGGAGCTTTTATCGTTAATAACGGCTTGGCGTTCAGGTAATGAAACTGAGCTTGATGCCATAATGCAGGAGCAAATGGGCGGCGAGGGCGACACTAAAATGCTAGAGAAAATCCTCTGGCAGCGAAACCATGTGATGGCCGATGGCATTATAAAATTAATGGGCTCGACTGACGTGACTTCACCTTTGTTTGTGGTGGTTGGTGCTGGCCATGTGGTGGGGGATAAAAGCGTGGTGCAATTGCTAGAGCAAGCAGGCGCCAAAGTGAGCGCCTGCTGGAAACAGACTTGTCAGTAATCGTTTAGGCAGCGCGTTTGTAACGACGCGCGTTCACACTGCAAAGCTTTGCCCTAAAAAGTGCACATATCGGCCGAGGGAAATATAGGGTTCGCGTTGCGAGTACTCCAGCTCCATTTGTAGCAGCTTGTGATAGTCGAAATCCGCGGGCTGACTCTTTTTCAAATAGTCGTGGATTACACGCACGCCAGACTGGCTGATGAGCGACATTCGCCACTCGCTAAACCAATCTTTAACTTCTTGAATATAAAGCGGATGAGTGGGAGTTAGTCGCACTTTCTTCTTCACTTTTAAATCAGCGGCGACGTAATCGAAATTGCCCGACACTAAAGCATGAAAGCGCATGGCTTCTTTGTTGTAAAACATCAAAGAGAATAATCCGCCGGGTTTTAGCATAGTAAGTAAATCCGCTACAGTTGGCTTAGCATCCGTTAACCATTCGACGACTGCATGACACAGTATGATATCGAAATAGCCATGGTTATCGACCGATAATGCTTGGATAGGCGCATGGATAAGCTGGATAGCTAATGGTTCAGGTGAGGCATCAATTTGTTCTTTGGCTTGAGCCAGCATCTCAGCAGAGATATCGCAGAGTACAACTTCGTGGCCGAGGCGCGCTAATCTTTGGCTAAAGTAACCAAAACCACCGCCCGCATCTAATACTCTGAGTTTTTTATCCCCCAGTTTTGCCAGCGCGGGGACGAGGTCGCGCCATAGCACAGCGGCACGAATTTCGCCCTTGGGCGTACCATAGATGTTTTTCGCAAATTTTTGCGCGAGCTTATCAAAATTCTTATCTTGCACGTGATAACTAGGTTAAAGAGAGTGGAACGATAGTGTGGCACAGTCGTAAATTTTTCGCACTCTGGAGATGTTATTGCCGAGTTGAGATGGATAAATTTGCATCGTTAATTTTTAATCTATTGATTTTATTAGTAGTAATTATTCCTACTAAACTTAGGGATACACAGAACTCAGTGCTCTGGGTTATAATCACGCCGTTTTCGCCAAACCTGACTCTATATACCCAAGCGACCTGAAGATACGAGTTTCAGAGCGCCTAGGGTGCTTCAATTCAAGGCGCATCAATGACAGAATGTCGGCCACCTTTTGAATTGATGCAACACGGAAGTGAAGTGCCCTAGGCGCTCCGTCCCGGCGGGTTTTAACGCACTTTATGCTGTGTTGGTTATTTTGAACTTAGTCCACTAGGTCCGCAAATAACCGCAATCGCCATGGATGGCGTGAATGCCATTTATGCAGGAGCAATAAAGGGCCTTGCCTAAAGTGCGTTAAATTCCCGCTGAATCCTGCATTTTCAGGTTGTTTGGGTATAGTTGTCCATTCGGAGAGTCAGCATCAGCCCTTATTAAGACGCAGCACTGCCTGTTTTACACTCGTTATCAGCTTGATGGATCAGACGTTACTCGTCTGTGCGGGGTAATTTATGGCAATGTATTTTTGTGCCAAGGGATAGTTAATTAAAAGGTACTCAGACTTGAATAATGCATATTGTGTTGAATTGAACGCGATGCCGTCGCTGTTTTCTCTTTATCGCAAGATCTTCTTTGGCCGTAAGCCTGGTTGGGATCAACAGCCGTTGCCCCAAATCAAGGTGACCGCGCCGCATGTGACTGTGTCTGAAGCTAAAGTAAGCCAATATGCGCAGGTGTGTGGTTTTCAATTTGACGGTAAAGTTTTACCGCCAACCTATCTCTACGTGATGGCGTTTCGCCTGCATGCGGTGATCTTTACCCACGATGGGATCACTTTCCCACTGCTTGGGATGATCCACCTTAAGAACCGCATTCAAGTGTATCGGCCTGTGACGGTGGACGAGACTTTCTCCCTCGAGTGCGCCTTGACCACGAGCCGCGAGACGGATTCTGGCTTAGAGTTTGAATTTGTGTCTAAGGCGTTTGTCGGTGAAGAACTCGTCTGGGAATCGTTATCCACCTATTTATATCGTATCGATGTTGCTGGGCGTCGCGTTCGCCCACCTAAAGCCATTGATATGGCATGGGAAACACCACAAAGCTGGAGTTTGAGTGAAGATTTAGGTCGTCGTTATGCTAAGGCGTCTGGCGACTATAACTTGATCCATCTGCATCCCGTGCTTTCAAAGCGTTTTGGCTTTGATCGAGTGCTCGCCCATGGCATGTGGTCTAAGGCCCGTTGTTTAGCCGAACTGATGCCAAGTATTGGCGATCGTCCATTCACAGTGGACGTGACCTTTAAGCTGCCACTCTTGATGCCTGCCGATGTTGGATTTGGCTATGAGCAGAATGCTAATAATATAGTATTTGAATTACGTGACAGCAAAGGCCGTCGACCTCATTTAAGTGGCGATGTGCAGTTTTAAGCCGCACTCAATAATACATACAACAACGGCGCCTTCTGGCGCCGTTGTTGTTTATGGTTGTTGCTTTTGAGAAACAAAAATCAAGGTACGCTGTGACCCATAGATGCCTGCCAGATACTGAACCATTGCTGGCGATCGAGCTGGATCTCATTTGAGGCAACGGCACTCTTTATCCGCTCGGACGCAGGACAGATTATTTGATGCAGATTAAGGAATTGCTCATTAACCCTTTCGACGGCTATATATCTTAAAGCCAATCACCTAATATCCGCCCTATTCAATGAGTGTTGTTAGTTGAACTCTCATACTAAACCAGAGTGTATCTGAAAGGGAGAAACCGACGCATGCTGACAGATATGGATATTTCGAATCGCGCTAGCCTAAAAGACATTAATGAACTGGGCGTCGACTTAGGTCTATTACCCGAAGAGATGATGCAATTTGGTCACACTAAAGCCAAGGTCGAGCTCAGTGTGTTGCAGCGTTTGGCTGGGCAGCGCAAAGGCAAATTGATTATCGTCACCGCAGTCACGCCTACGCCCCACGGTGAAGGTAAAACAGTGACGAGCATTGGCTTAACGCAATCGTTAAATGCCATAGGCAAAAAGGCCTGTGCCTGTATTCGCCAGCCCAGCATGGGGCCTGTATTTGGGGTAAAAGGTGGCGCTGCGGGTGGCGGTTATGCGCAAGTGGTACCCATGCAGGAGATGAATTTGCATCTCACGGGTGATATTCATGCTGTGAGCAGTGCCCACAATTTAGGGGCTGCGGCGATTGCGGCGCGGCTATTTCATGAAGCGCGCTTAGGTAAGGCGGAATTTGAGGCGCAATCTGGGCAAGCGTTTTTAGATATCGATCCCAATGAGATTCGTTGGCACCGAGTGGTCGATCACAACGATCGCTGTCTTAGGCAAATCCAGGTGGGCTTAGGCGATAATAATGGCCCAGAGTACGCCTCCAGTTTTGATATCACCGCCGCCTCAGAGTTAATGGCGATTTTAGCCTTAAGTCATAATTTGGCGGATATGCGGGCGCGGATCGGTCGTTTAGTGCTGGCGTTAAATACCCAAGGGCAAGTGATTACCGCCGAAGACTTCGGTGTCGCTGGTGCGATGACGGCCATCATGGCGGATGCGATAAAGCCGACGTTAATGCAGACTTTAAATGGTTCACCTTGCCTGATCCATGCGGGACCCTTTGCCAATATTGCCCACGGTAATTCATCCATTATTGCAGATGATATTGCCCTCAGACTGGCGGATTTTGTGGTGACTGAAGCTGGTTTTGGATCAGATATGGGCTTTGAAAAGTTCTGTAATATCAAAGTGCGTCAATCGGGTCAGGTGCCCGCTGCCGCTGTGCTTGTCACTACTTTAAAAGCGCTGAAGGCCAATAGTGGTTTGGTGTCTGAGTCAGATATCAATACCCCAGATCAGGCTCGACTCGCAGCGGGCTTTGCAAATTTAAACTGGCATATCAACAATGTGGCTCGCTATGGCATTCCGGTGGTGGTTGCCATTAACCGTTTCGCCACTGACACTGATGCCGAGTTGCAATGGCTAACTGCGGCTGTTAACGCGAGCAGCGCCTTTGGCTGTGAGGTCAGCGATGCTTTTAGCCAAGGGGAGGCGGGCGCTGTCGCCTTAGCGCAGACTGTGGTTCGCGCCGCTGAAACCGAGAGTCAGTTCAAGCTGTTATATTCAGATGAAGCCTCATTGGAGGCTAAGTTATCCACCTTAGCCGAAGTGGGGTATGGCGCAGCGGGCGTTAGCCTTTCTATCGAGGCCAAACAACAGGCGCAGCAGCTGACCGTATTAGGTTATGAATATTTGCCCCTGTGTATGGCCAAAACGCCGTTATCAATTAGTCACGATCCTAGCTTAAAGGGCGTTCCTCAGGACTTTGAGATCCCAGTGCGGGGTTTAGTCTTGCATGCTGGTGCGGGGTTTATTACCGTCTTGGTGGGGAATGTGATGACTATGCCAGGACTTGGGCTAAAACCGGGTTACTTAAAAATTGATATTGATGCGCAAGGTGAGATAGTCGGCTTAGGCTAACACTTGATGCAGAGATTTATAGGCCAGAAATAAAAATAAGGGCGAGCTCATTGCAACGCCCTTCTTCTCTCGTTTAACGCTGGTTTAAAGCGGTGATTTCGTAGTTTGATAGATATGCACATCACGCTGTGGGAAGGGAATACTGATCCCTTCGGCGTCAAAGCGCATTTTCACTTCGCGGGTAATGTCCCAATACACTTCCCAGTAATCTTCCGGTTTTGCCCAAGGGCGAACGATAAAGTCGACCGAAGATTCGCTCAATAGATGTAGTTTAATCGTCGGTTCTGGCAATGGTTGTACCTTAGGATGCGCTTCGACGATAGACTTGAGAATCGCTTCAGCCTGTTCGATGCTGTCGCTATAACTGATCCCAAAGGTCATATCGACTCGACGTTGATGCTCAGCTGTGATGTTGTTAATTGTGTCACCCCAAATCTTATTATTAGGAATAATAAGACGTTGGTTATCCATGGTTTTAATCGTGGTGGAGACAAGGCTCATGTGACTGACGCGTCCGGTGACGCCTGCGGCGTTGATCAAATCGCCCACATCATAGGGACGGTAAATTAAGATCATCATGCCTGAGGCGAAATTCGACAGGGTATCTTGCAGGGCAAAACCAATAATAACACCCGCGATACCAAAGCCTGCGAGCAGGGGACCAAGTTCGATCCCAAGCTGTGAAAGGGCGATTAACAGCCCGATAGTAAAGACGGCTTTACCTGATAGCGAGGTGAAGAAGTCTTGTAATAACTTACTTAAATTCAACTTAGAATTGCTAACGGTATTTTTCACTATCTGTTTGGCTAACTTGCCAGCGAGACCCGCAATAAACAAGATCAAACAGAAAACAAATAACTTAAACACGACGGTTGGGCCGTGATTAATCGCTTGTTCTTGTGCCGTATTTAGCCACTGCTCAACGAGACTTGATGCCACATCAAAGTTCAACACATCTTGAGTGATATCACCTGAAACACTAAAGAGTGTCTTTTTCAGCGCGGCGGTATCATGGCCTAAGGCGTCGAGTAGGCTGATGTCGATATTTAAGCTCTGACTATTTTGTGCTAAGCGTTCCTTTAGCATCATTACGTGGCTGGTTTGCGCCGAAGTGACATCTTTACCTGCATTGGTTGCGGTATCGATTGCTGCTTGTAGTTGCTGCTGGGTATAAGTCACTAAACTTTCTAGCGTATCGGCACGAGCTACTAAAATTTGCATCAGTGATTTTTGTGCTTCGCTAATATCTTGGCCAACTTGTTCGAGCCAAGTGAGCGTCTCGAGTTGTTGCTTGTAATAGGTGTCTTTTTCTAATTCGCGCTTTGATATTTCCAGCAGAGTCGCATCATCTGTGCTCGAACCTAATTGCTGTTCCAATTTACTAATGTTGTCATCGATATAAGCATCAATTTGTTGGATGTAGTTAAGTTGTCCTTGGATTAATGGTTGCAGAAAAGCGTTGTCGATTGGTGTTGCTTCGAGCAGATCTTTAATCTTATTACGTAACTGTAAGGTTTTGTTTTGAATTCGATATTCAACAATTGTCTTCAATTCGCCTTTGGCATTTTTTAGTTTACGTATATCCGTATCGATAGCCTGTTGCAGCATTGCCAGTTCTGTCTTGAGCGTTACAGGAGTGCTGGATGGGCTTTCGGTTGCAGCGACAGGTTCAGTTTGCGCTTGGGATGAAAGGCTCAGTAGTGGTATTAGCAGGGCAAACACGAGAGCGAGGTAGCGGTGCATAGGAGTGATCTTAAGTAGAAATATGTCTGAGTATGATAGATGTTGCCGGATTTACTGTAAAATATCTGCGAGTGAAATAGCCCTTGGAATTAAACTTTTTGGGAAGGGTTGATTTGAGCTTAACCTTGAGTGCGGTGCTTTATCTGCTTTTTCCGACATTTTGGGTATTTACAGGCCGAACTCTAGTCGGTATCTGGTAAACTTGCGCATCGTTATTTAGGAATCGTGTTTTCATGTTGTGTTCCCATTGTAATCAGTACATCAAGGTCAGTGACATTAGCCAGCAAAGAGGCAAAGGTTTCGACGCTCAAGTGCGTTGCCCCCATTGTGCGGCTTGGTTAGGCCGCAGCCCAACATTGGCTAAACTCAAGTTATTAGGATTTTATTTGA
Organism: Shewanella sp. SM23; assembly: GCF_025654295.1. Classification (NCBI taxonomy): domain Bacteria; kingdom Pseudomonadati; phylum Pseudomonadota; class Gammaproteobacteria; order Alteromonadales; family Shewanellaceae; genus Shewanella; species Shewanella sp. SM23. Next base: position 335,141 of record NZ_JAKKRM010000004.1, on the reverse strand, counting down.
GTGTGTTTACGGCGGGATACAGTTACTTTGATGCCTCTGTGCGGTATTTTGCGATCCCTGTAATGATTTTTTCGTTGATGTTGTTGTTTGTGAGCCATTTTATGGATCAAGTCATTACCATTGAAGCGCCCGAGCAAGTCGATGATAGCGATCAAAGACAGAAGTATCGTTAGGCTAATAAGTGGATTCGTTATGGATAGGAAAATCGGCGGTATAATTTTCCAGAGACGAACATCATTTGAGCGCCTTTAGTCGGCGCTCAAAATGCAACTAAGAGGGTTTAAGGGGTGAACTTCAGCCGCGCTTAATGAGTCTTTGTTTACTGCACGACTTGTTCTTGGCTCGTTAAGGAGTGCTCAACGTAATAAATACCACCAAATATCACCGCGCTGAAGATGACTATCCCTAAGATAAGCCCTAAGTTTTCACGAAAAAATGCTAGCATAATAGTTGCCTTTAGGTGGATAAAACGGAGCCATATCGAGCTTGATTTCGTCATTGTGCTCGCAGACATAAAAACTAAATACACTATAGTTACACTCACTTAAGCTAATCTTAAATGCGTTTTTTTACCTGTGTCCTGGCAAGATCCTACCGCCATTGAAACAAGACGTTATTGGTAAGACTGGGTACCTCAAATATCTTGTAACCTTTTGCAAAGCGATTACCTTATTGCAACTTGCTATGGCACTGACATAGACTTATGCAACTTTTTAACTATGGGGACGACTGAGTGAGACTTAAAAGTCACATTAGACGCACAATTTCGATATGGCTTGCTGCCGTACTGATATTGCTGTCTCTTGCTGCCTCAGCCCATAGTGTGACCCATCTTGATGATGGCGCTAAGACTCACTGTACCCTGTGCTTCCATCAGCACCAACTCAACAAGATTTTATTGACCCATCCGCTGACGCTGAATTTAGCTATACAGCATTTCGATGTGGTCGAATTTATTTTACCTTCCTCTATTTTTGAACACGTCAGTGTTTATCGCAGTCGTGCGCCTCCCTTCGCTCTCTAAATCAACTTAAAATTTTAACTTATTGTATTTCTTGATGACTTAACATCGGTCGTCGAGTGCTAGTTGTATTTTGGAGATATCATGACTGTTTTAAATACCCGAATTTCTTTGGTGGCTTTGGCGTGTGCGCTCGTTTCGCCTAGCTTATTTGCAGAAGACTCGAGCTTGACCAACCCTAATATCAGTGGTGTGCTAAATGGATATTATCAGACGGGAGAACGCCCATTAGCCGAGAGTCCAGATGGCTTTGGTTTAGGTGAAACTGAACTGGCGATGAGTGCCAATATCGATGATATGTTTTACGGTAAAATCACCGCAGTAGTTGAAATGCATGACGGTGAGACGGAACTGAATCTGGAAGAAGCCTTTATTCAAACCATGGCGATGCCAGCGGGGTTTTCTATCCGTGGTGGCCGTTTCTTATCGGACATTGGTTACCTCAATAACCAACACTTACATACTGATTCCTTCACCGACCGTCCTGTGGTTTACCGTGCATTCTTAGGGGGACATTATTTTGATGACGGTATACGTTTTAACTACGTAGCGCCGACGGACTTGTATTGGACAATGGGCGTTGAAGCCTTTAAGGGCGATAGTTTACATGCTGCCGATGAGCATGGTGAGCGTGAGTTTAAGAAGGTCGGCGTTTATACCTTGTACTCAAAAATTGGTGGCGACATAGGCGATAACAGCTCATGGCAAGCGGGGTTGAGTTACTTGCGCAACGAAAATGGCCAAGTGACTGCCCATGAAGAAGGGGAACATGAAGATGAGCATGCCCATGGTGATGAGCACGAAGGTCATAGCCATGCCGCATCTTACACAGGTAAAAATACCTATGGTGCTGATTTTGTTTATAAGTGGGCGCCTAACGGTAACTACAAATATCAAAATCTCACTGTGAGCGGTGAGTACTATCGCGTGAGCGATTTTACACCTATCGATTTACATCCTGAGGATGCTCCGAGCCAAGATTACCATCAGGGTTGGTATTTGAGCAGTGTGTATCAATTCACGCCTAGCTGGTCAGCGGGAGTGCGTTACGGTGAAGCTGATACGCAAGAGCTCCATGGCGATCATTTTCATGGGCAAAAGTTGAAGGAATCTGAGGTGAGTTTGGCTTGGCATTCTAGCCATTTTTCAACGGTTCGTTTCCAGTATACCAATCAAAAGGGTACTAACTTCGATGGAATAGAAGACGATAACATCTTCACTATTCAATACATTATGTCTCTGGGGGCTCACGGTGCGCATCAATTCTAATTTAGCTAAATTGGCCGCAGTGGCCTTATCTGTCACTTATACTGGTTTGGCCCATGCCGAGCTGAATGTGTTTGCCTGTGAACCTGAATACGCGGCATTGACCAAGGAGCTTGCTCCAACGGCTAGCATCTATTCGGCAACGACGGCATTACAAGACCCTCACCAAGTGCAGGCGCGTCCGAGTTTGATCGCTAAAATGCGTCAGGCGGATCTTGTGGTGTGCGCAGGTGCCGATCTTGAAGTAGGTTGGTTGCCTATGCTGCAGATGAAGTCGGCAAACGCAAAAGTGCGCTCGACCGAGCAAGGCTTATTTTTCGCTGCCGATCAAATCGAGACCTTAGATAAACTGGCCAGTGTCGATCGCAGCATGGGGGATGTGCATGCTCAAGGCAATCCACATATTCATTTTGACCCGACGCGACTGTTAAAAGTCGCCACGGCATTGAGTGCGAAGCTGGTTCAGTTAGATCCTGCTGGCGCGGCAGATTATCAACAGTCACTGGCAGATTTTACTACTCGCTGGCAAGCCGCAGTCCCGCGTTGGGAAGCGCAAGCTAAGGGATTACAAGGTAAAAAAGTGATCGCTTACCACTCAAGCTTCAGATACTTATTCAACTGGATTGGTATCGAGCAAGTGGCAGATTTAGAGCCAAAACCGGGTTTAGCCCCCACTAGCGGCCACTTAGCGAGTCTGCTGACGCGCGCCGAGCAGGGGGATATTCTGGCCGTAGTTGTGGCCTCTTATCAGGATGAGCGCGGTGCAAAATGGCTGGGTGAAAAAGCGAACTTGCCCGTGGTAATGCTGCCTATGTCTGTGGGGGGGAATGATAAGAGCCAAGATTTATTTAGCCTGTATGACAGCGTGATTTCCCTCTTAAATGGAGTGAAATAAACCTATGTTTGATCTTGAGCTAATGTCGATTCTGTTACCTGCATTGGCAGCGGGGATCTTAGTGTTGTCGACGCATATTGTACTTGGGAGACAAGTGCTTAAGCGTGGCATCATCTTTATAGATTTAGCGATAGCGCAAGTAGCAGCCTTAGGTGCCATCGTCGCTCACATGGACCACAGATTAGAAGACATGCCGTTTGCTAATGTGTGGATGCCAGCGCTGTTTGCCCTTGCGGGTGCAGGGTTTATCGCTTGGTTAGCTAAGCGTATGGCGGGTGAGTTGGAGGCTATGATTGGCTGCTTTTACGTCTTGTCTGCGGTGGCCGCAATGCTGTTGCTGGCAAACGACCCACATGGCGCCGAGTTGTTAAAGCAATTGATGTCAGGTCAGATCCTGTGGGTGAGTTGGTCACAACTGATTTTGCCGGCCGTAGTGTATTCACTGGTGTTATTAGCGATATTCCTGCGCCCCCAGATGTTGGACGGGGCAGGATTTTATCTGCTATTTGCGCTAGTGATTACCTTATCGGTTGAATTAGTAGGCGTTTATCTGGTGTTCAGTACCTTGATATTGCCAGCTTTAGCGTTGAACAAGTACCGTGGTAAAGGTCGGCTATTTTACGCTTACCTCGTCGGTTTACTGGGCTATGTTTTGGGCTTAGTTCTGTCGGCGACCTTAGATCTCCCTAGTGGTGCGGCAATTGTCGCGACTTTGGCCGTGAGTGCCTTAGTTATCCGCTTTGTGTTAAGTAAAGTCTCACCTCAGGCAACTGAGCCTGAAATCTTACCCAAGCACCACGCTTAGTTCGATATTAATCTTAAAGCCCATCGATACACTGGAGGTTCAGTATATCGATGGGCTTTTTTTGCTTGCTTGTTAGCAAGTCAGCTTACAGATGTAAACAATATATTGAGTCCCAAAGCCATGGTGGCTATACTGTCGCCACTTTTACAGTCGGAGTAAATCGTGCTTTTAATCGTCAGATCAATGTTGTTGGCGGTATCCTTGTTGCTTGCCTTTATTTTTGGTGGCTTAGTGTGTTTATTAAGGCCTCGCCATCGCGACAATGTACATATGTTCGCCAAGATCTTCTCATCGGTTGCGCCAATCCTTGGGATTAAAGTGATTGTTCGCCGGCACGAAGATGTGCAGGATGGCCCGTATATTTTCTTAGCAAATCATCAGAATAACTTTGATCTCTTTACTCATACGACAGCAGTTCCTAAAGGTACAGTGAGTTTAGGCAAGAAGAGTTTGGCGTGGATGCCGCTATTCGGTCAAATCTATTGGTTGTCAGGTAATATTCTTATCGACCGTAAAAACCGTCACAGTGCCTTTGATACTATGGCTAAAACGGTTGAAAAAATTAAGCAGAAGAATCTATCCGTATGGATTTTTCCTGAAGGTACACGTTCGCGTGGTCGTGGTCTGTTACCTTTTAAAGCGGGAGCTTTCCATACTGCAATCGCGGCGGGAGTGCCAGTGGTGCCAGTGGTTGCTTCGTGTCAGAGCCATATTAAGTTAAATCGCTGGAATAACGGTGTCGTCATCATCGATATGATGGCACCTGTGCCGACCGCAGGTTTAGATAAAGCCGATGTGAAAAACTTCTCTGCGCAAATCCATGCCAGCATGTCGGTGAGATTTGCTGAGATAAATCAAGAAGCGGCAGCACTTATGGGTAAAACTCTCGCGAGTGATGACGTATAATGCCAATTTGAGCCAGATTTACCTTAACGGAGACAAATCCATGTCTATTGAAAGTCAGTTAAAAGCCCAACTTGCAGAGAATCGTGACATAGTGCAAGCCCTGCTTGACGATGGCTCAGAGCCTGATGCGGAATATGTTATTGAGCATCACTTTTCATCGACCAATTTTGACCGTCTTGAAAAAGCGGCTGTGGATGCCTTCAAATTAGGTTTTGAGGTGAATGATGCCGAAGAAATGGAACTGGAGGATGGTTCGATTATCTTCTGTTTCGATGCTGTCGCACACCACAAACTGGATGTTGAACTACTGGACAAAGCGGCCGAGCAATTGCTGCAATTAGCGGTAAAGCAGAAAGTGGAATATGACGGTTGGGGCACCTATTTCGTCGGCGATGAAATGGATGACGAAGAAGATGAAGACGAAGAAGATGATGGTTTCCCTCATTAATTCGTTGGTGGATCTCGAGTTTAGTCTCCACTCGTTTTAAATAAAAATGCCCATCATTGATGGGCATTTTTATTGGGTATACTTAGGATTTACTTGTTTTACTCGTATGTAAAACACTGCAGTTACGGCCTTTTTGTTTCGCTTCGTACAGGGCTTTATCGGAGCAGGAGATCCAGCTAGAACTGCTGGTAATATGGGAGCCAATTTCACATACGCCTAAACTTACCGTCACAGTAATCTTAAGGCTTTCATACACTATGACGGATGCGGCGATTTTCTCCCTGAGTCGCTCGGTAAAGTTCATCGCATCTGCGCCGCTGGTTTTAGGCAATACAACCGCAAATTCTTCGCCGCCATAACGCCCTGCACAGTCAGTATCACGTAAGGATTGGCTGAGTAAGTGGGCGATATGCTGAATGACTTTATCACCCGCCACATGACCATAGCTGTCGTTGATATGTTTAAAGTTATCGATATCTATCATGACTAAACTTGCTATACCTGAGTAGCGGGCATACAAGTCGTACTCGTGGTCTAAACACTCTTGCCAATGACGACGGTTGTGCAACTGAGTTAGACCATCGGTTTGGCTAAGGCGTTCGAGTTGTTCGTTGGCAGCTTTAAGTTGCAATTTGTTGATGGCGATATCTGTCACGTCATAAATAATCACACTGATATGGGTCACTTGTCCCGTGAGCGATGCCAGCGGCAGCAGGGTCACGTTCTGGTACATATAGTCTGCACGGCCTGTAATCGGGCGATAGTTTTTAAATTGGAAAACGTACGGACGTTGTTCCCAGCTGATAAAAGCACGGTTTTTAAGCATGAAAACCGATTCCATTTTCTGCTTTAACCAAGTGGCAGGCAGATCGGGGAAGCGGGTAAATAGGTTTTGACCTTTGATTGAATTAGGGGAAACACCGCTGTGATTCTCCATAAAACCGTTCCACAGCTGGATATTGTAATGGCGATCTAATACCACTAATCCCACCTCTATGGTTTGTACCATATCGATGAGCCAGTGTAGTTCGTTCATTGCGCTTTGGTCATTTGACATAGGATAAAATCCAACTGGTTAATCGAGTAAATAGCCGAGTTTATAGCTAAGTGTGGGGATAGAATCCTCGGTGAAGAGCAGTAGCAAATCGCATTGAATATTATGATCTTCAATCCGATAGTTGATCTCCATTGCCAAAGTTCGGTGCCATTTCTCTGAATTATCATGGATCAGATCGTTAACCGTGCAGTGCCGTCCCAGCACGACAGGGTGAGCCTGACTAAATTTCATATCGAGCTGTTCAGAAATGCCGTTAAGGAAAGCGCCTATCAGTACGTTTCCAGTATCAATTAGGACTTCTATCTCAGTATTTTTGTCTTCTGGATTAGCTAATCCCATCAACTTGGCCATGTCTTTAAAGCTGGAATCATGGAACAAAAGCAGGGCTTCTCCCGCAATACCCGCACCGATAAAACCTTGGCAGAGCGCGGATACCGTTGAGCTTTCTTCCGTGGCTTTGAGCGCCATGGTTAACTCACTGACTTCAAGCACGTTCACATTAGGAATAGGTAGTAACACGAATACATCGAGTAACTTAGCTAACAGATCGGCGGCGCGTCCCATGGCAACGTTGGCTATTTCTTGGCAAGCGTCGCGCATGTCGACTTTGATCATCGGGACTTCGTCGGTGAGATCTTTCTGCGTCAGTGTTAAGATGCCGTAATCTTGTAAAATGTTGCTGATGGCATCGGCGCTCACCGGTTTTTGAATAAAATCTAACGCACCCAAGGCTTTAACCCGCTCGTGAGCTTTGATTTGAATATCGCCGGATACCACAATAATCAGCGCGGGTAAGTCCTGTTGCTGCACGGTTTGCAGTACTTCATAACCGTCCATGACAGGCATGTTGAGATCGAGAAACACCACTTCGCCTTTTCCAGCGCGGATGGCATCAAGGCCTTCGGCACCATTGGTCGCATAAGTTATTTCCACATCCCACTCTTTGGGGAGTGTGCGGGCCATTTGCTTACGTGCCATGGCGGAATCGTCACAGATGAGTACAGATATTGACATGCTGACTAGTGATCCTTATTTGCCCATTTATTGAAGATAACACTTATTTTTTAGGTCTGACTGATGAATTGCGTTCTTCGGGCAAGTCTGATTAATATCTTTTATATGTAACTTATAGATCTCATTGATAAATTTATATTTTCTGATGGCATTAAAATTTGAATCATTGTTGAATCAAATCATGCAGAATCTTAAATCGAACTGGCTAATGTTTAGTAAATAACAAGGATATAGTGACTAAAAAAGGACTATAGAATCCATATATTGCTGCCCAATCATCCTTCGCAGTAGGTAGCATTGCGATACTGGTGTCGATTATTAGCAGTTAAATAGCTAGCAGTTAAATAGCTAGCGGTTAAATACGCTTAATTATTGAGCTTGCTAAGGCTATCTAATCGAAAAATACATTAGGATTACTGCACGTAGTGATGACAGCCTAACATAAGTTGCCTTCAATCCATGATGGAATTGGCAATATTTTGACTTAAGTCAAAAAACAGGCTTATGTTATATCTTTTAGTGAATCATGCCAAACGTGTTAACATTTATTCTGGACTGACCAGTAACGGAATATTTCATGAGTGGCCAAAGTGTACAAGTTAAAATCGATGATGGCATCGCCTACGTGTTGCTTAATCGTCCTGAAAAAATGAATGCTATTAACTATTTAATGTTTAGTGAGCTTGACTGTGCGATTAAAAGTATTAAATCCAATCGTGCGGTGCGAGCCGTGATCCTCTCGGGAGCGGGTGGGCATTTTAGCTCTGGGCTCGATGTTAAAAGCGTCATGTCGGCACCGATGCAGGCAGTTAAGTTACTGTTTAAGGGCTTACCGGGGAATGCGAATTTGGCACAGCGGGTGTCACTAGGTTGGCAAACCTTGCCTGTGCCAGTGATTGCCGTGCTTGAGGGCTGTTGCTATGGCGGCGGTATGCAGATCGCTTTAGGCGCAGATGTGCGTATTGCTAGCCACGACAGTAAGTTATCTATCATGGAAGCGAAATGGGGACTCGTGCCAGATATGGCGGGTTTAGTCGCATTAAGGCAAATTATGCCTAAGGATCAAGCCATGTTACTTAGCCTGACGGCAAAAGTGCTTGAGAGTCATGAAGCGCTGGCCTTAGGACTCGTGACACAAGTGAGTGAGACGCCCATGGAAGCCGCTGAGCAATTGGCGCGGCAACTGATGCAAACCTCACCGGATGCAGCTGCGGCCATCAAACTTAGCATTAATCGCAGTTGGACTGCTTCTATCCGTAGCCTGCTGTGCCGCGAGTCTATTAGTCAGATTCGGTTATTGTTAGGCAAAAATAGCAAGATAGCGGCGACGCGTCAGCTGAAAGATCCGCAGAAACCCTATCGGGATCGCCAATCGGGTTGGTAATGCTATTTTGTCTGAATTAGCTTGAATCGCCGTTTTTACTGCGCGCCGCTCATTCGGGCAGAAAAGCCTTTAATCGCATTTAAGCAATTCTGCCATGCGCTCTCGTTATCTAAATTGAGCGCTAGGGTAGTTTGGCGATAGTTAGGGCTTTCTAAGGTCACCGCGAGTTTTTTGCGATTGTCGGCCGTCTCCAATGAGGCTGGGTGACCGTCTGGCGATTGAATATCTAAAATGGGCAGCGTAAGTTTTGCCAGTTGCTCCGCGAGTGCTTGATTACGCTGTTCGTCTTCTCGATAGGGATTGATGACAATCAGCACATCAGGGTCTGCAATCTTCTTCTGGCTTAATAGGCTAATCAATAATCCTGCACTTTGGTCGGCGGTGATCAAAATACGTTTTCCCGCATAATCTGCACCGACGGCATCTAACTGTGACATGCTTTTGACGAGAAAATCTTCCTGCTCTTGCTGGTGCTTGCTGTTATCTTCGGGCTTGATTTTAGGGCTTGGTTTGTTGGACGGTGAGCTTAATTGCGCGGCGCCAGGCGAGGTCACTTCAGTGGCGGCGGTAGCAAAGTTAGCTGCGGGCATTTCAGTTGGCGGAGTTAAACTTAAGCTGGCCCAACCGGCAGGATTGATATTGCGGCGTACAAACGCCATCAATCCAGGCGCGTCTGCGGTACCATTGGTGGCGGGCAGGATTATCGCCGCACCGAGTTTCTTTTTACCTTCCCATGGTCGCACTAACAAATCGTAGGGCTGATTATCAATCGTGATTTGTTTAATTTCATTTGTGGGTAGATAGCTGTTATTCGACTTTTTGGCACTGATTTCGGCTGGCGCAGATGTTGGCGGAGTTGTTGTCGTGTCTGCCGCGTAAGTAGCGATGGTTGTGATGCCGAGAATGAGGCAAAAGAGGAGTGAAAGAATGCGCGGCATAGAATTGATAACCACCTGTGTAGTCTCATAAATTCATCAGTGTTTGAGTATAACCTGAACAATTACCAAAAAGTGAATTTTCCTCGCCAAAGAATTGCACCTGTCATTTAGTATAAAAAGTCACTTGTAATAAAAGGCCACTTTGAATCGAAAGCCACAGGGCATAAAAAAGCCCAACGCTGAGGCTGGGCTAATTGATGGAAACCTGCTGTTCCGCTTGGGTCTATACGTGGCTAACGAGGACCATACGGATCGCATCGAGTTGTAACTGGCTGGCATCCAGATAAGTGTTTAACTCTTGCATCTGATTACGCAGGTATTCCAATTCTTCCTCACGGATATTGGGGTTCACAGCCTTGAGTGACTCTAAACGATCAAGCTCTGTGCTCAGTTGCTGAGTCATTTTCTCTCTGGCTTGGGCGACCATTTCATCCACAACCACTTGAGCATATTCTTCACCTTTGGCAAATAGCGGATGCAAAATAGGCTGAGATGCAGTGACTAACTTGCCGCCGATGTGGCGATTCACCGCGCTCAGTTGTTTATCGAAACTGGCGTAGTCGACCTTAGATGACAAGTCATTACCGTTTTTATCCAGTAACACGCGGATCGGTGTGGGCGGTAAATAACGGTACAACTGGCTCGACTTAGGTGCTGAAGCATCGGCCATGTAGATGAGTTCTAAGAATAAGGTACCTGCTGGCAGGGCTTTATTCTTCAGAATCGCGACGCTGGTGGTGCCAGTTTCAGAACCAGTGATCAGATCGAGTCCCGTTTGCACCAGCGGATGCTCTTGGGTGATCAGCGCAATATCATCGCGTGATAACGCTGTGTCACGATCAAAGGTCACTGTTACGCCATCTTCTGGCAAGCCAGGGTAAGTTGGGAACATCATGTGCTCACTCGGGCGCAGAATAATCGAGTTTTCACCCTTATCTTCTTGATCAACACCGATAATATCCCACAGACGGATCACTGAGCCGATTAAATGAGTATCACCGTCACTTTGGGCAAGGCGGTTGACGATTGCCAGTGCCTTCTCGCCGCCGTGTGAGTTGATTTCCAGCAGCTTATCGCGGCCTTGCTCCATGGCGTGCTTGAGTTCTTTATAACGGCTCTGGGTGTGATTGAGCAGGTTTGTCAGCTCATCGCTGTCATCACCCACAAGCACGTTTAATAGATCCTCGGCAAATTCACTGTAAAGCACATGACCACTCGGACAAGTGAGTTCAAAGGCGTTCAGCCCTTGGTGATACCACTGCATCAAACGTTCTTGGGCAGTATCTTCAAGGTATGGCAAGTGAATTTGAATATCATTTTTCTGGCCGATACGGTCTAAACGACCGATTCGCTGTTCCAATAGATCGGGGTTTAGTGGTAGATCGAACAGCACTAAGTGGCTGGCAAACTGGAAGTTACGGCCTTCAGAGCCAATTTCAGAACAGATCAGCGCCTGTGCGCCGCCTTCCTCTTGGGCAAAGTAAGCGCCGGCTTTATCGCGCTCGATAATCGACATACCTTCGTGGAATACCGTTGCTTGAATCCCTTCGCGGGTACGCAGGGCTTCTTCTAAGCTCAGGGCGGTTTCCGCTTGGCTGGCGATGATCAGCACTTTTTTGCTACGGTGGGATTTTAAGAACTCGATTAACCAATCCACACGGGGATCGAACTTCCACCAACTGGCGCTGTTATCTTCAAATTCTTGATACAGTTTTTCAGGGCTTAGGGCTTGCGCCGCTTTCGCCTCTAATGACTTGTGTCCGCCCATCATGCCGCTGACACGTGCGGCAGTTTGATATTGATCTGGCATGGCATGGGGATAAGCGTTAAAGAAACGCTTTGGAAAGCCTTTTACCGAGGCGCGGCTGTTGCGGTATAAGACGCGGCCAGTACCGTGACGGTCGAGTAATTCTTGCAGTAATTCGCTGCGAGCAGTTTGCTGTACTTCGGCATCAATACCGTCTGCTTGGATTAAACGAATACTTGGGCTGATGTCTTTCTCGCCCAGTAATTCGGTCAAGCTGTTGATGGCGGCATCGGGTAATTTAGCGTTACCAGCCAAGGCTTCGGCGGCAATGGCGACGTCTTTATAGCTGTCTTCTTCGGCTAGGAAGGCATCGTAATCGTAGAAACGATCCGGATCGAGCAGACGCAAACGGGCGAAGTGACTCTCATGGCCGAGTTGATCCGGCGTTGCGGTTAACAGTAAAACGCCTGGGATGACTTCGCTTAATGCTTCAACCACTTGATAGGCGCGGCTTGGCGCTTCTTCGGTCCATTCTAAGTGGTGCGCTTCGTCAACCACTAACAGATCCCAATCGGCATCTAGGGCTTGATCAAGACGTTTTTTCTTACGCAGTAATTCGAGTGAACAAATCACTAACTGTTCTGTGTAGAAAGGATTGTCGTGATCGGCATAGGCTTCTACACAACGGTCTTCATCGAATACCGAAAAGCGCAGATTAAAGCGGCGCAGCATTTCCACTAACCACTGATGGCGCAGAGTATCGGGCACGATAATCAGAATGCGTTCGGCGCGGCCGGTCAGCAGTTGTTGGTGAATAATCAGACCTGCTTCAATGGTTTTACCTAAACCCACTTCATCGGCTAACAGTACACGCGGTGCATAGCGACGGCCGACTTCATGGGCAATCCACATTTGATGCGGAATAAGTCCAACGCGTGGACCTTGCAGACCCAGCAAATCCGATGAGGCCAGTTTGTGGCGCAACATTTGGCATTGATAACGCACACCAAAACGGTCGAGGCGATCGATTTGGCCAGCAAATAAACGGTCTTGGGGTTTGTTGAAACGAATATTGTGGTTCAGCAGGGTTTCACGCAGTGTAGCTTGCTCGCCTGTCTCACTGTGAATGCCGTGATAGATCACTATCCCGTCTTTCTCGGTCAATTCACTGACCGCAAGGCTCCAGCCTTCATGGCTTTCAACCGAATCGCCGGGATTGTATATAACGCGTGTCAGAGGGGCTTCTGCTCGGGAGAACATACGGTTCTCACCCGTGGCAGGGAATAATACAGTGACCATACGGCCTTCTACTTGAACCACAGTTCCTAAACCAAGCTCTGACTCGGTATCACTTATCCAACGTTGACCTAAGGCGAACGGCATCTTAAATTCTCATTTCTAGGCGGACTCTAACAAAGGGCGCGTATGTTATACCAATACTCGTGATATTTAAATCGCCCTCTCACCCGTTAGAGCCTAATTCCCAGAGTGCTAGATTACAAATTGTACAAGCGACAAAATTGTCATGCCAGTACATGAAACTGTCACGCTAATGTCACATCCGCGGTTATACACTGCTTCGAGTCTGTAAGGTAAACAATGGTTGCTGTATTGTTATCTCGTGAGTTTGGTGCCAATATCAACTTAAGGTTTAAGTGCGAGTAAAGTGCTATCAACTTGAACCTTATGATCATTCTTTGCCATAAGCTTTGCCAGTAATAGGAGCCGTGTAACTTTTATTGAGACTCAAAAGTGTGTTTAAACTTTAATGAAGCACTCTGGAGGCGCCATGGAACAAGACGACAGAAAGTTGTTTGTACTGGATACCAATGTGTTACTACATGAACCTTTGGCGATCTATTCGTTTAAAGAGCACGATGTGGTCATTCCGATGACAGTGCTAGAAGAGTTGGACCAGATTAAAGATCGAAAGAGTGATGTGAGTCGTGATGCTCGGGTTGCTATCAGGGCATTGGAAGATACCCTAGGCGGTGAAACTACCCCTGAGCAGATTATCAATGGCGTCCCTTTACCCAGCCGAGAGGGTCATGCCGATGCCGTCGGTTCGCTCTCAATTTTCCCTGATCACCTTGTCGATTTTACCTTAGGCGCACTGCCAGGAGATGGAAACGACAATCGCATTATCAATACCGCGCTACATCTACAAAACCTACATCATCCCCGTACCGTTGTCTTAGTCACCAAAGATATCAATATGCGCCTTAAAGCCAAAGGTGCGGGTATTCAATTGGTTGAGGATTATCGAACTGACCAGTTGATTGATGATATCCGCTTCCTCAGTAAAGGCTTTTACCAGTTTGAAGGTAATTTTTGGGAGCACTTGAACAAGGTCTCCACCGAGCGCCACGGTAGACATACAGTGCATGAAGTACCGCTCAAAGACCTCGAAAATGATAATTTTTATATCAACCAATATCTTATCGACACAGAGTCTGATTTTTGCGGTCGTGTTATCGAGCGCACAGACACCCATTTACATATTTTAGATTTAGGCCGTGAGCGGGTGAAAAACCTCGAGGCATGGGGTGTTAAACCTAAAAACGTCTATCAAGGCATGGCATTGCAGGCGCTGCTCGATCCCGATATCGATCTGGTGATCTTAACCGGTCCAGCGGGTTGCGGTAAAACTTTGCTCGCCATGGCTGCGGCGTTGGAACTGGTGGTCGAGCGTAATCGCTACGACAAAGTGATTGTCACCCGTAACACCCCAGAAATAGCCGAATCTATCGGCTTCTTGCCCGGCACGGAAGAGGAGAAGATGATGCCGTGGCTGGCCGCCATTACTGATACGCTCGAAGTACTGCATAAGAATGATGTGAATCCCACGGGCAGCATGAATTACATCATGGAGAAGGCTAACATTCAGTTTAAGTCGATAAACTTTATGCGCGGGCGGTCGATCCAAAACTCCATAGTGCTATTAGATGAATGCCAAAACCTCACTGCCTCGCAGATCAAAACTATGATCACCCGTATGGGCGAAGGCACAAAACTGATTTGTTGCGGTAACTTAGCGCAAATCGACTCTAACTACTTAACTGCTGTTACCTCAGGTTTAACCTATATTGTCGAACGTTTTAAAGACTTTGAAGGCAGTGCCAACGTGTATCTGAATGGCGTGGTGCGTTCACGCTTAGCGGAATACGCTGAAGAGCATCTGTAAAGCAGGTCGGTTTAATTTTGGGTAATGACTAAGGCCTCTGATATAGAGGCCTTAATTTTATGGAGTAGTAGATTTTTAATCGACTTATCAGTGGTATGAGTAGGCTTTATCTGACAATTATTTTATGTGATTGGCAGTTCCTTCCTGCTACTATATGGAGCTCATAGTTTTTGCCGCCGTAGGCTGAAATTAAGCGCTGCAATCAAGGGTAGTGGATGAAATCGAGTGAGCCGGATCTCCAACTAAAATCGCCGATCCAGAAGAACTACAACCGTGCCGTTTTTTATACGTACATCGGCGTTATCGTCATGTCTTTGTTGACCGCATGGATGTTTTTCGACCGCCAAAAAGCACAGCAGATGGAGCAGCGTGAAGAGCAGGTTCAGCGCCATGTATTGCAAATCGATCTGCTACTTGAGTCGAGCATTAGAGCGGTAAAAAGCTTACGCAACGTTGCTGTGGATCATTTACGTTTGGGCGAACTCGTGCGTAAAGAACGCTTACCCCAATACGGTAAATTCAACGAAAGCGGCCAGTATTTTACCTTAGAACCTAGCTACGCCCAGAGCGGTGAGCCCTTTACCAACATGGGTAGGATTACTGGTGCGGGTTCTCTCGACGGCCGCGATGACAAGTTCTATCAAGAGCTTGAGATGTTGTTTGAGCTGTCACTGTCATTCCCCGTCGCCAAAGAAGCCGCCCCGAAAGCCTCGGCGATTTATTACCTGTCGAAACGTAGGATCATGTCCTATTTCCCTTGGTCGAATGACGATCAACGTTTTAGGGACGAATTACTCAACAAGAAACAGTTCCAATACGCCACCCCAGCAATGAACCCGCAGCGCAGTGTATTTTGGAGTGAAGCCTATGTTGACTCCACGGGCAAAGGCTTATTGACCACTTTAGGCGTGCCCGTTTATTTGGATGATGAGTTCATTGGCTCAATCAACTTAGACATGACGCTTGCCTCGTTAGCGCGGCAAATTCGGGTTTACTTTAAGATGCCGGGCACAGTGATTTTGCTCGACCAACAGAACAATATTTTATCCCACAGCGATTTTGATAGCTCAGATATCAATCGGGTCTATCACATCAGCCAACGTATTCCCTCTGAGCTGCATTCTTTACCTGAGTCGGAATTGTTCGATGCCCACGACGGTATCATACGTAACGGCTATTACATCCATTCGGTTGCCCTGCATAACGCGCCTTGGCGTTTACTGTATTTGCAGGATGAAGACGACCTATTCCAAGACTCGTGGGAAAAACTGCAGCTGACCTTTATTTTAGTGGTTATCGCCCTGTCAGTGTTAGTGACCATAGTGCATTGGCAAACGCGTCGATCTTTTGTGAGTCCAGCCTCGCGACTACTGTCGCACCTTGAGGGCTGCTCCCAAGAGCCGCGTAAGCCACCGGAGAAAATCACCCGCGGCTGGGAACCTTGGTTCTTGCTGGTGAGTCGGATTTTTGAGGAAAACAAACAATATACCCACCATTTAGCGGAGCAGAATAAGCGGCTCGATAAGCTAGTGGCGCGGCGTACTGAACGCTTAAAAGACACCACAGAGCGGCGTGAGCGCGAATATGCGCTACTGCGATCCCTGCTTGACTCGATTCCTGAAGCGATTGTCTTTAAAGATAAAGAAGGCAACTATTTAGGTTGTAACAAGGCGGCTGAACGCATGCTGGGTTACACAGAGAGCGAGATGATAGGTTTATCATCTGAGGATTTGACCTCGCCTGAAATGGGCATACGTATCCGCGCCGAAGACGAACAAGTCTTAAAAGATCGCACGCCGCTGCGTTACCAAGAAAAGGTCGAGCTTGCGGGTAAACCTGTGCTGCTCGATACCCTCAAACTGCCTTTCTACAATCGCCGCGGCGAACTGCAGGGATTGATTGCCGTGTGGCGTGATGTGACGCGGGAATACGAATCCGCCGAACAATTACGCCTGTCCGAAGAGCGTTATCACTTAGCTATGGATGCGGTGGAAGATGGCCTGTGGGACTGGTATTTAGACTCTGAACAGATCATTTGTAACCCAGCCTATTATTCTATGTTGGGTTATAAAACCAATGAATTCCCAGCTTTAGTATCGACAATTGATGAATTATCCCACCCCGACGATCGTATTCGCGTCGAGGAATACCGTGCTCAGTATCTTGCTGATCCCGTCGGTGCTTTCGAAATTGAATTCCGTATGTTAGGTAAAAATGGCGGCTATCACTGGGTGTTATCCCGTGGCCGTGTGGTGGAGTTCACCGCCGAAGGTCAGCCTAAGCGTATGCTCGGTACCCATAAGGATATTACCCGCCATAAGAGTAACGAAGTGGCGTTGCTTGAAGCCAAGCAAGACGCCGAACTCGCTAACCTCTACAAGAGTGAATTCTTGGCCAACATGAGCCATGAGATCCGCACGCCGATGAACGCCATTATCGGTATGTTGCAGTTGGCACAGCGCACTTCGTTAACGGCGCAGCAGAAAGATTACCTCGAAAAAGCCGGTTTCTCGGCGCAATCGCTGCTGAGGATCATCAACGATATTCTCGACTTCTCTAAAATTGAGGCGGGTAAGTTGGAGCTTGAGCGGGTGCCGTTCCCGCTGGATAAAGTGCTCGAGCACGCTCTGGATCTCAATGCGCTTAAGGCACAGGAACAAGGCGTCGAGTTACTCTTATATGCACCAGTGACGGCGGGACTCATTCTTAAGGGCGATCCGCTACGTTTAGGCCAAGTGCTGATTAACCTGTTATCGAATGCGGTGAAATTTACCCAATCTGGCGAGATTGAGCTCGGCTGTGAAGATGTCGGCGAGCGGGATCATCGGATTACCTTGAAGTTCTGGGTGCGCGATACGGGGATCGGCATAGGTAAAGATCAACAGGATAAGTTGTTTGATGCCTTCGCCCAAGCCGACGGTTCGACCACCCGTAAATACGGTGGCACGGGCTTAGGTTTGTCGATCAGTAAGCATCTGGTGTCTATGATGGGCGGCAAGATGCAAGTGCAGAGTGAGCTTGGGGTCGGTAGTACCTTTAGCTTCACCATCAGTTTTGAAATTGCCGAAGCCGCTAAGATTGAACCTTTGGTCGTGCCGGAAAAACTCAATAGTCTACGTACCTTAGTCGTTGACGATAACCCGACGGCACTGCAAATTTATTCGACCTTGATGCGAGATTTCCACTTCGACGTTGATACTGCCGCCAGCGGCGCCGAAGCGCTTTACAAACTGTCGCGGGCACCAATCGATCTGTTATTGCTCGACTGGATGATGCCAGAAATGGACGGTAGCGATGTGGTCAGTGCCATAGATACTATGGTCGCCGAAGGCCGCTTAGCGAAACGGCCGGTGATTATTATGATGACGGCCTATGCGGCAGAGCCCTTGCAGCATGAAGTCGATAGTGCCAATGTGTTTGCCGTACTACAAAAACCGTTTAAGGCATCGAGTCTGTTCGATGAGATCATTGCCGCCTTTGCCGATGAACCGAGATTGAATGTGGTTCAGCCTATGGTTGAAGTTCAAGTTGAGGAAGGGGAGCACACAGGTTTAGTGCTGCTGGTGGAGGATAACTTTATCAACCAGCAAGTGGCCACTGAACTTCTTAAGAGCGCTGGCTACGAAGTGGTGCTGGCCGACAATGGTCAAGTGGCGCTGGATACTATCGACTCGCGGCCGTTTGATGCTGTGTTGATGGATATTCAAATGCCAGTGATGGACGGGTTAACGGCCGCAAGGGCATTGCGTGAGCGTTTTAGTGCCGATGAACTGCCTATCATTGCCATGACAGCCCATGCCATGTCGGGCGACAGGGAAAAGAGTTTAGCGGCGGGGATGAATGCCCACATCACTAAACCCATAGTGCTTAACGAATTATTTGAAACATTAAATCACTGGATCAAACACAAGAACCAGCATCAGAATCGTTAATTTATTTGCTCGGGGCCAGTGATGGCCTCGCATTATTTACTTTAAATCAATCGTTTGAGATAAGCAGTCATCAAAGATGCATATGACATAAATGACTTAATAAGGTAAATAACGCAGCCAGCCGAATCAGGAGGAAAGATGAAACCCCAAAGTGTAGCCTTAGCCTTATTTATAGCGCTGTTAGGATTTCCCACCGTTACGGTCGCGGCAGCCGCGCCTAGCGCCAAGATCATTAAGCAGGGCCAAGAGGCGAAAGGGTTTCTTAATCTCTATTACGAGGAGTCTGAGGGAGAGTTATATCTTGAGGTCAATCGTTTAAATCAACCTTTTATCTTAGTTACTAGCCTGCCACAGGGCGTAGGATCAAACGACATTGGTCTCGATCGCGGCCAACTGGGTCAGACCCGTATGGTGCAGTTTGAGCGCCAAGGTACCTATGTTTTACTCAAGCAACTCAATACTCAATATCGTGCGAATACCTCTGATGCCGCCGAGCAAAGAGCGGTTGAAGAAGCCTTTGCCGATTCTGTGTTATGGCAAGGCAAAGTGATTGAGGGCAAGCCAGATTTGGTAGCGATTAACGATCTGGTGCTCAATGATTTACACGGCGTGTCTTCCGTATTGCAACAAACAGAGCAGGGCAATTATCAGCTCGATTTGAGCCGTTCTGTCATCTTACCCAAAGGGATTAAATCCTTTGAGAAAAACGCCGATGTGGATGTGCAACTGACGTTCAAAGGCGATGTTGCTGGCGCGCAGGTCGCACAGGTAACACCCGATGGCACCTTAATGTCGGTGCGGATGCGTTATTCCTTTGTTGAGCTGCCTGATACCGACTATCAGCCGCGGGCTTATCATCCTATGAGCGGTTATTTGTCCGATGAGTATCGCGATTATGCCACGCCCTTTAACCAACCTTTAGTGCAGCGTTTTATCCTGCGCCACCGTTTACAGAAAGTGCATCCAGGCCCAGCGCCAAGCGAAGTCGTTAAACCTATTACTTATTATCTCGATCCTGGCGTGCCAGAACCTATACGGTCGGCGTTGCTCGATGGCGCGCGCTGGTGGGAGACGGCTTTTACTCGGGCGGGATTTATCAACGGCTTTAAAGTTGAGTTATTACCTGTAGATGCCGATCCGCAGGATATTCGCTACAACATGATCCAATGGGTGCACAGGGCGACGCGGGGTTGGTCCTATGGCGCCGCACTGACCGATCCTCGCACCGGTGAAATCATCAAGGGTCAAGTCACGCTCGGCAGTTTGCGTGTGCGTCAGGATTACTTGATTGCTAAAGGCTTAACCGCAGGCTGGCAGGATAGAGTGGCGGCCGAGAAAGCGGCGACTGCCTTGTCGCTCGCACGTATTCGCCAACTGGCTGCCCATGAAGTTGGCCATACGTTAGGGCTCGATCATAACTTTGCCGCTTCGACTAATCAGGATGCCTCTGTGATGGATTATCCCCATCCGAAAATCCAGCTAAAGGGCAATGATATTGATATTTCAGCACCTTACACTACAGGTGTTGGACCTTGGGATGATTTTACTATCGCCTATGGTTATAGCGATCAAGGCGATGCCCGTACCCAACAAGCGCTGCAAGTCGACTTACTGGCCGATGTAGCCAAACGTGGCTTACGTTATATCGGTGAGGCCGATTCTCGCCAAAAGGATGCGAGTCAGGCCTATGCCAGTTTGTGGGATAGTGGTGACGATCCGATCGATCAGCTGGGTAAGTTAAATAAAATTCGCACTAAGGCGATTGCGGATTTCTCCAGTGCGGCCTTGTTACCCAATGAGCCACTGGGCGAGCTAGCCGATGCCTTTGCGCCAATTTATTTGCTGACGCGTTATCAAATCGATGCGGTCGCTAAGTTTATTGGCGGCACTGACTATAACTATCAATCTATCGGCGAAGGCAGCCGCTGGAGCTATATTGCGCCGCAGTTGCAGTTAACAGGCTTAGACGCGTTACTTAACACGCTCGATGCGGCGAGTTTAACTGTGCCGCAAACCTTGCTCGACAGTTTAGTGCCAAAGGCGGGGAATTATCATGTTACGCGGGAATCCTTCGATTCAGGTCTAGGTGCAATTAACGACCCTCTCGGTATGGCTGAAGTGTTTAGCCGTCATACTGTGAGCTTGCTATTGATGCCTAAACGCTTGAATCGTGTCAGCCAAGCATCCATGGCAGATAGTGAGCAGTTATCGGTGACGACATTATTGGATAAGTTATTTGCGGCGACCTTGTATCAAGAGGATAAGCTCGCGCTGGTCGAAGGCGTATGGATGCGAGTGAACGCTGTGGTGATTGATGAAGTGCTGGCAACGCTGCACGATCCTCAAACCTCACCAGAAGTGAGGGCTGCGATCAACGATCGCGCTCAGTTTGTGATTAAGCAATTGAAAGCGAAGTCGAATCGAGCGAATGTGAGTCTTGCGGCGCACTATACTTGGTTGCAACAGGGTCTTGCTGCAGGTTTGACCGATGCTAAGGTTAAGCTTATTCCTAAGCCGTTAACCTTACCGCCGGGATCACCGATTTAACCCGATGAACATAGGTGCCATTAGGCGCCTATTTCTTTTGGATTTTTCGGATAAAAGTGATCAGCTTTACGCTCTAGATGAGTAAAGCGGCGGGTGTTTTTGTAGGGCAGTTTCATAAAGCCCGATACGCCGTGACCTTGGATTTTTCCGACATGATGCAAGATGCGATCGAGACTTGCGCGAAACGCCGCTTGCTTACGCGGATTGAGCAGCTTCAAGTAACTGTGAATTTTTAAGTGATTCGGCAGCGCCTCAAAAATGATGCAGCCTGTGTGGTGAATTTGGTTGATGCGGGCTAATTCCTCCATGATCTCCACCGGCAATTCGAGGTTCTCATCGGGATCTTTACCGTCTTCAAAATAAGAATGTAACCGCGACTTATCTTCTAAGGTGGGTACGTCACCGACTTCGAAGGGCAACTGCAGTGCGGCACTGGCGACAAAAGGCTCGCTGGTGTCAGCTCGTTCGATATGCAGTGTGTCTTTGGCGTTAAAGAAACAGGCTTTAAATACCCCTATACGTTTAATTCCCCGCGCGAGATCCACCATATTGTTGACTGCAATGATTAACGCACTTTTTTGTTTTGCATCGTAAATCGCAAGATTGGAGTCGATAAACACGCCGGTTTCCTGCCAATGAATAGCCAGACCACCCACGATCGGATATTGCGCTAAACGACCCACTGCGGCGATAAAGCCTTTTTCGGTATCGCCCATGCCAGCGAGGAAGTTACGATAATATTTTTCGAGCTGAATATCATCCATCTTAGCGATGGGATCTTGGGCGTTGTGCTCCTTTAAAAAGGATTTACGCGAACTGTAGCTGACGGTTTCAACATCTTTGTCGCGGGATTGTACCCATACAGGAATTTCCCCCTGTAAATCAGCTTTGGGCAGTTCAGGTAAATGTAGTCTGTGGCTGTGGCGCATACTTTTTAAAAAGTAATCGCCGGCAATGTTGCGCTGCTGCGGATCAGTGCTGAGCATGCCTTCTAAGGTACGGGCTAATTCTATCGGTAAGCCAATGCTGGTGGGCGAGATCACCTGTGCACCGAAGCGGCTTGCTTGCCCAGAGGCGAGGGCATACAGAGTCGCGGCAACTCCTTGCTCGTCAAAGCGCGGGCTGGAGAGTGCTCCATTGAGTTGCTCTTCGCCGATAAAGTACACATCACCCATGCGGGCGTTGGTATGTTGTTGATCGCTAGACATTAACGCCATCACATTGTCTTCGACGGGTTTGTTATGTTCATCCCGCTGCGCAAATACCGCTGAGCCCCAATCGATTAACGATAAGTGTTGTTGTTCAATATCGTAAACCAGATTAGAAGGTTTGATATCGCCGTGCACTAAAGGCTTGCCCGTGCGCAGGTAATACAAGATATCGGCGAGTTGGCGGGCGATGCTCATGACCATAGCGGTAGGTAAGGCGCCCATGCGGCGGCAAAGTTGGTCGAGATCTTCCCCTTTTGCCCGTTCCATCACGAGTATTCCCTGCTTACCTACTCGCTCAAATTTGATCGCCCCCGGCACATTAGGGTGCTTGAGTAAGGAGAGCATAAAGGCTTCTTCTTCGAGCCGATCTTGAATGTGTTGTGGCAGATTAATCCGTGAAAACTTAAACACATGGGCATCGCCAGCTTGATTGATACCCGCAAACACGAAACCGTAGGCGCCTTTGCCGACCAATTCGATATCGGTATAACCTAATTTGCTCAGCTGTTGTTTACAGAGGCGGATCCACGCCTTGTGTTTACGGGCATCATTGGCTTTGAGCAAGTAAATGGATTGCTCTTCAGAAATATAAAAATGCTGCAGCTGAGGTGTTTGCAAATTGTGCTCCTTGTTTTGTTCATTTAACCAGTAAGCGGGGGAGATAATCAAATAGCGGGTGGCTTTATTTTAGTATTTTGAATGGCATTGATGTTCAGCGTCAGGCGCGGCTTACCTATACGATCATTTCGTCACTGACTTTGACTTACATCAAATTAAATCCTCGCGACTATAGGTAATCTTTGGGACATTAGATGGAATCAATTTTTGTTAATTAACCCACAGACAAAGTGCAGCTAAGGAGGGCGTATGCCCACCCAATATAAGGCCTTGTTGATCGAACTTTTGGAATATCCGCGTAAGCGTATTTTACAGTCAATGGAAGTGACCCATTGCCCGCATGCGGTATTTTTTAATGATAGAGACGAGCAATGTTTAACGTGTCATCAGGGCATGGAATGTATCTGGATGAACCAGAATGACGAGTTGGTGGCCGTGAACGAAAAATCGATTGCCGAGTTAAAACAGCAGTTGTTGATCGCCGTGGACTTTATCGACTCATCTTTAAGCCCACATCATTTATCACGCCGTCAATGCCAATGCGATAACTGTGTTTGGCTGCGTAAAGTGCAAGCCACGTTAGATCAGTAAGTGAGTCTTTACATTGCTGAGTTTGCCGAATGGCAGGAGGCTTTGCATCCACTTTAAAATGTCATTAGAGTAAGGACAACATTAGCGAATAGAGATAAACCCATGGAACCCGGTTTTTGGCATGAAAAGTGGCAGCAGCAACAGATAGGTTTTCATCAGCAAGACATCAATCCTTTCCTCGTTAAGTATTGGCAGCAGCTTGCATTACCCGCAGATACCAAGGTTTTTGTGCCCTTATGTGGTAAGTCGCTAGACATGTGTTTCCTCGCAGAACAGGGGCATCAGGTCATAGGGTGTGAGTTGAATGAATCGGCTGTACAGCAATTTTTTAGCGATAACCAACTCGAGATGACGCAAACGGCCGTGGGTGAACACCAGCATTATCAAACCGAACAGATCAGCTTGTATCAGGGTGATATTTTCACCCTACCTAAGGCTATCACTCAAGACGTGACGGCATTTTATGATCGCGCGGCTTTGATCGCATGGCCAGAAAGTATGCGTGCACAATATGCCAAGCAGTTAGCGAGCTTATTACCTAGCGGCAGTGTCGGTTTATTAGTGACTTTAGATTATCCGCAAGAATCCCTTATCGGCCCGCCTTTTGCGGTATCCTCTACTTGGGTAGAGCAGCATCTAAGTGAGGATTTTGATATTGAAGTATTAGCGTCGCAAGATGTGTTGGCCGACAATCCACGTTTTATTAAGAAAGCAGTGCCTTGGCTTAATGAAGCGGCCTATTTGTTGAAACGTAAGTAGGCTTGACTCGGAAGTTGGATCTGTAACCCCATTGAATTATTCGCGGCTTTCGAGCTTGGAGTTCAGTGGGCTTGTCATTAAAACATCATATCTAAAGTCTAAACTGGCAAGATTATTTAAGACGAAGTGGCGGATAGAAGGCTTTGTTGTCGCGGGACTTTTTTGGATTGAGTTTGCTTGAGCTGGATTAAGTTTGCTTGAGTCAGCGTGTATTTAACTTGTCGGAAGTTTGTTGGTGAGTGACTTACCCTTTACCACGCTATTCGCGATGAACTCTATGCGACTTCGTAATAATTAGGCTCAAGCTCTAGTTGGTTTTGAATGATCTGCACTGCCATTCTGGCGCATTTACCACATTGATCGGCAACACCTAAGCGCTTTTTTACGTCAGCAAGCGAGCTATCGCCCTGGCTTACTGCGTTTTTAATTTGCGTATCAGTGATCGCATGGCAAAGACAAACGTACATATATTAGTCTCCAATCGAATTGTGCTAATTCTAAATGAAAACGCTTATCAAATGCAATCATGTTTTTTGGGTGATTTTCATACTTTAATGCTTTTGTTACATGGCGCACATTTTATCGTCTATGCTAGGTGTGTTTTAGCACTAAAAAGCTAGGCAGTTTTAGAAGTAGGTTTAGGAATACAGAGTCAGGGTGATGATGCCTCACGGATGGATAACTCATGGATGAATAACGAAGAATTAATCAAAGATCCATAAGGTTTCATGAGAACAAATCTACCAGTTACACAGCGAGAATATGATTATCCAGCGGATTGGATTTTATTGTCGACTACGGATACTCAAAGTCATATCACTTACGCCAATCAATCTTTCTGTACCGTTGCCGGTTACGACCTCGATGCCATGCTAGGCAAGCCCCACAACATGGTGCGTCATCCAGATATGCCTCCGCAAGCGTTTGAAGATCTGTGGCGATGTATCAAAAAAGGCGAGCCTTGGAAAGGGATAGTGAAAAACCGCTGCGCCAATGGCGATCACTATTGGGTCGATGCCTATGTCTCACCGATTTCAGTTAATGGTAAAGTCGTCGAGTTTCAATCTGTACGCACTAAACCCACACGCGATCAGGTTAAGCGTGCAGAAATAGCCTATGCAGAGTTGAACAAAAAGGGCAGCGTCAGCGCGTTAAAACGTACCTTGGATATGCCAGTCAAATTGCTGTTACTCGCATTGGTTGCCATGCTACCTATGCTTTACCTTGCTCTGTAAATTGGCTTAATGGGCTTTATTGCCCTAGCGATAAGTGTCCTAGTATTGCTGGTGGGCGGTAATCTGGTGCTGAGTCGTTACTATGCTTTAGTGACTAAGGCGAAGCATATCTACGATAACCCCTTGATGGCGCATATTTATAGTGGAAGCAGTGATGATCTTGGCGCGATTGATTTAGCACTGCAAATGCAGAATTCAGAGCTTAAGTCGATTCTTGGGCGTGCATCGGATTCCTGTTATAACGTGTCAGAACAGGCCAAAATATCTGCCGCCAAGGGCAAACAAATCCAGAGTACCAGTCAGGCTCAACTATCTGAAATAGAACAAGTTGCTACAGCGATGCAGGAAATGACCGCCACATTAGGCGATATGTCCTCCAATTGTGCTGATGCAGCCAGTGCCTCGCAAATGGCATCCGCTGAAACTATCAATGGCGATAAAACGGTGTCGAGTACTATTCGCTCGATTCAAGCTATGGCGGAGCAACTGCAACAAACGTCAAAAGTTATTACTGAGTTAGAAGCCCACAGTAAAGATATTGGCACAGTGCTCGATGTGATTCAGAGTATTGCGGGGCAGACGAATTTGCTGGCATTGAATGCAGCAATTGAAGCGGCTCGAGCGGGTGAGCAAGGTCGTGGCTTCGCTGTCGTTGCCGATGAAGTACGGGCGCTGGCACAACGTACTCACGATGCCACAAAAGAAATCCACAGTATGATTAATCTGTTGCAGCAGGGGACGAATAAAGCTGTTATCAGTATGCAGCAAGGAGTGGTTGCCGCTTCCGAATGTATTTCAACGGCGGATTTAGCGGGTACGGCATTACGTACGATTCGTGAGGCCATTTCGACCATTACCGATATGACGCACCATATTGCCAGCGCGGTTGAAGAGCAATCGAGTGTGGCAAATGAGATGAATCGCAGCGTGGTGAATGTGTCGCAATTTACCCATTCTAGTCATCAACTCGGCAGTGAAATGGTCGGCTTGAATGACGAAGTGACCCGCGAGATGGATTCTCACTCGGTATTGGTCGATCAATTCTTAAAGCGCAGCTTTAGGGTTTAACTGCCTAAAATTTAAGATAAAAAGGCAATAGTCTGACTATTGCCTTTTCTTTTACTGATTTCTAACTCAATTTCTTATCTCTGATCTAATAACCTTTACTAAAGTCGACTCGATTCTGCAGTGGCTCACCCATGATGTAGCGGCGATAGTTTTGGCTAAAGATATCGACGATTTGTGCAGGATGGCTTGGCGCCGAAATATGCGGCGTTATCACGGCATTTTCCCGTTCCCAAATAGGATGGCTATTGGGCAAAGGTTCCTGAGCAAATACATCGAGGATCGCTTGCTGACTAGGATTAGCGATAAGCTGGGTATTTAGCACATCGAGATCGAGTGCATCACCGCGGCCAACATTAAACAGCACTGCATCAGCTTTTAACATAGCTAACATGTCAGCATTGAGAAGATTGTACGTTGCAGGAGTGCTTGGCAGTAGATTTGCAACCACATCGGCCTGTGTCAACACTTGGCCTAAATTGGACATAGCTTCTATGGCATCAAAACCTTCTACGGTATTACCACTTCGATTGATCCCTGTGACATGCATGCCAAAGTGCTTTGCCGTCTTCGCGAGATGCTGGGCAATTGAGCCAGTACCGAGTAAGAGTAATCGCATTCCCTGTAGGCTTGAATGGCGCTGCAGGGGTTGAATCAGCCACTGTTTTTGTCCTTGTTGCTGGCGATAAAAACGATGGCCGCGGATATGCGCGAGTAAATAGCCGAATAGATACTCGCTCATCAGCGGGCCGAAAATGCCTTTAATATTGGTGAGTTGATAGTCTTTTCTGCCCCTTGGACTCATCAGAGCATCTATACCAGCAAAGCTTGATTGTAACCATTGCAGATTTTTAGCATGGGGTAATAGGGGCGCGGCGAGTTTAGGTTCGGCTAACCAAATATCTGCATCAATTATGCTCGCTGGATTATCATCGAGTAACGTTAAATCTGGGAGACTCTGCGCCTCAATCAAGTCGCGGTACTGTTGATTTGCCTTTGTTAGCAAGAGTAACTTGTGCCCCATGGCGTCTCCCTTTATGCTTGGTTATTGTTATTTTTCAATACGCTGTCGCGGCCACTCAGATGGATTGCGCTGCATCTTTTTAGGTTAAGTCTATGTTTGATCAATTAGTCGCCATTATTGCCCAGTTAGGCAATATGCTTCGCCCTTGGGCCTTCGATATTGCTACCGCTATGGTGGTGTGTCTTATTTTGGTTTTTTCAGCGGATGTAAATCGTATCTTAAGGCGTCATTTGTTGGGGCATTCTTTTGTGCTGCGAACATTTGTTTTTATTATTGTGAATGCCTTTGGCTATGGACTATTGATCGTGAAAGCCACGCCTTGGGTGGCAAGACATATAGTGGCTATGCCATCCCATTGGATGTTTCTGTTAATTGTGGCCATGTTTATTTTTATCGGTTATTGGGCTCAGCGAAATAGCCAAGCTTAATAGCGTTATTATTTTTGCCGTTACTCAAAGTAGCCAGAGTAATCGGCCATTGCCTTTTGAGTTAAGGCTTGCATGGCGCGATCGGGGTAATTGCTGAACACGCCATCGACGCCTATCTGCTTAAGCGCATGAATATCATCAATATGATCGACAGTATAAACATAAACCTTGGCACCTCGGTTATGGGCGTCATCTACTAGCGCTTGGCTGATAAAACTCACATCTAAATGCAATGAATAGGCATTCAGTTCGCTTACCACGCCAGCCCCATCGAGTGGAATACTGGCAAGCAATGGTGCGACTAACACATCCGGCAACGCCTGTTTAAGTTCATGCAGATAGGGGTGGTTAAAGGAGGAAATCAGTAACTGCTCCTTGGTAAACCCAAGCTGACTCATAGCCTTTGGGTATAAGTCGATTAATGGCGTGACGGTATTAATGCCTTTTAACTCTATATTGACTATGCAGCGCCCCGCAATCAGCTCAAGTACTTGCCATAGCGTCGGAATGGATTCACCTTTCACATTGATGCTTGCTAGGTAGTCCTTGCTCACTAAGTGAATGACGCCCGTGCCCGAGCTTTTATTATCGAGTCGTCTGTCGTGAAACACGACTAACTCACCTTCGACATTATGTACATCGAGTTCGACGGCTTGTGCATCCAATTCTAACGCTTTAGCCATGGCGGCTAAGGTATTTTCGGCCTGATAACCGCTGGCGCCGCGGTGAGCAAAAATAAGCATGGTCTGCGATCCTATTAGCTTCTAATTATGCCTTGTTGCTCGCGATTTTGACCATTCTTAATATGGATTTCCATCTGCGGGTAGGCGAGTTCGAGATTGTTTTCTTTGAGTTTTTTAGTCACTCGTTTATGTAAATCATGGCGCAGTGGCCAGCGTGCCGACATATCTTTTGCATAGGCGCGCACTTCATAATCTTGGGTATGTTTACCAAAGCCGGCAAACCAGACCTCAGGTTCTGGGCTGGCAAGTGCATCTTCACACTCTTGCACCGCTTGATACAGGGTCGCTTCAACTTTGGCAGGGTCTGAATCCCGCGCCACCGACACATAAACAATGACCCGAGTAATAGGATCTGACAAGGACCAGTTGATCAGCTGCTCTGTGATAAAGGCCTTGTTCGGGATGATAATTTCCTTTCTATCCCAGTCAATAATGGTGGTCGCCCGAATTTGGATTTTACTGACTGTCCCTGTTAAATCACGAATTGTCACTGTGTCGCCAATCCGCACGGGTTTCTCAAACAAAATGATCAAACCTGAGATAAAGTTGGCGAAAATTTCTTGCAAACCAAAACCTAAACCGAGCGACAGTGCGGCAATCAGCCATTGTAACTTAGACCACTCCATCCCGAGATTAGAGAAGCCGATTAATAGTCCGAGGAAAACCACCAGATAACGACTGACGGTTGTGATCGCAAAACCCGTTCCAGGCGAGAGATCAAGCCTTTGCAGGATCATTAGCTCAAGTAGGCCGGGCAAATTGGTGGCAATCATTAACGAGAAACCCACCACTATCAGCCCAAACATCAGTGATTTCATGGTAATGGGCAATTGTTGCTCTAAGCCATTCACACTGGTATTGGTT
This sequence comes from Shewanella sp. SM23, assembly GCF_025654295.1. NCBI lineage: Bacteria > Pseudomonadati > Pseudomonadota > Gammaproteobacteria > Alteromonadales > Shewanellaceae > Shewanella > Shewanella sp. SM23. Next base: position 305,459 of record NZ_JAKKRM010000004.1, on the reverse strand, counting down.
GTCCACAGCGTAATGCCATCGAGGAAAGAAAACAGCGCCGTATGGGTTTGAGTCCACAGACCAATCAAGCTGGCTAAAAAGGCCAATAACAAGAGTGAACGCACTAGGCCAAGGGATTGGCTCGAAATGGTTTCCAGATCGACCACGGGTTCTTCGTAGGTATCGAGTCCATCGACGGAAGGGTGATGTGTTTCGCCTTTTTCCCTTTGTGCTAAGCGCTCTGCACGTTTTGCCTTAGCGCGATCGAAGGCGATACGGCGGCGTTCGATTAACATCCACCGTTTGATCAATTGGTATAAGAGCAAGAAACCCAGACCCAGCACGATCGATAATTGCAGTTGTAACAGCATTTGGAAAGCGGTGAAGTAGTAACCCCTAAAAGCTAACACTGCGCTTAAAAGCGGCACAGAAATCAGCAAGGTCCAGAGCATTTTCTGAATGAGTTTTTTGTTTTTACCGTCTTTTTTTGCATCTGAGTTTTTACGGCTCAGGATTAAAATATCTTTGTATAACAAGAATAAAACGATACAGAAAATAATGAATGCGCCGCGGCCTATGCTATTACGCACCAGTGATGTGTCGAGTACTTCGGTAAAGCCCATCAGACCCAATAATGGGCTAGCAATCAGCACAAAGTGTCTGAGCCGTGATTGTCCCGCTTGGATGAGTTTTGAGGGGCGTTTGAAATGGCCCACGAGTACGCCTTTGTCGAGCGTCAGAATAAAGATGAAGCGATATAAGAGATACACTAAACCAATCGCCAGTATGCCCATACCCACTGCTTGCACAAAATTGCGATCGGAATGATAGAAAATCAATCCCGCCATGATCACTGGGAAAGGTTTTATCAACGCATAGCAGATACTGCAGGCGAGCGCTTTGAGAGTGTAAATGAATTTATCTTGGGTCACATTGCCCACATAAGTGGTGTAATGATTTAGCAAGCGATTGAATTTAGGAGTGATCAAGTCTTGTACGACTAAACACAGTACCAGCAATATGATCCACCAAGACCAATAATCGTTTTGTTCATCCCAGGCTTTTCCCAGTTCATCCCACTGTGCTTGTTGCACAAGCCAAACCGTGCTGCGCTCAAGATCCGTAAGCCATAACTTACTGATACTTGCAGCGTTAGGCACCCAGAATAAATGTTCGTTAAGGGTATTTTTGAGGGTGAGATTCTGTTGGCTCAGTTGTTGGTAATTGACCTTCAGCTTGCCTAATTCACTTAAGTATTGGTCATAGCTTTGCATCAACTGCGAGATCAAACTCTGTTGCGAGTGTAAGAGCTTAATCTGCTGCTCATTGTATAAGCCGGGTTGTTCTAATTCTTGCTCATTGAGGGCTTGTTGCTGCTCTAAATGGTATCTGTCTAAGCGCGCATCGGCGATCAGCGTTTGCAGTTTTTCGTGATTCGGTGGTTTAGGCAGTGATTGCAACATCTGCAAAAAGCGCTCACCAAAGGCGGAGTTCATTTTGACCCAAGTGATCTGCTCTTGGATGTTTGCCAGTTGTTTGGCTTGGGATTGATATTGGGTTTCAGCCTGTTCCTGCTGTTCGACCACATTATTGATCTGCAAAGTTAACGTTTGCAGCTTTTGGCCGTAAATCTGGTTAGTGTCGGCAATATTACGGGTGATAGGATCGATGACTTTTTCGGTATTAACTAAGTTTTTGGCTAGGGTGGCATCCGTTTGTTGCTGACGTTGTTTATTGATTGCCTTGTTGATGGTTTCGATCAAGGCTTCTTGCTGCACCAGTTGTTGGCGGACTAGCTGTAATTGTAATTGCGTCAGTTCAATGCGTTTTTGGCTGCTGGCAAGTTCTGCTTCATCGGTGGCAAGGCTTTGTTCAAAGAAGAGTCGTTGAGTTTGCTGTAACTCTCCCGTAGGGGTATCTAGCGGGGCGAGTTCTGCTTTTTTGTTTTGGGCGACAGTTTGCCTCGCGCTGGCGATAACGGTAGGTAAGTCATTGTGACGTAGCAATAAATCGTTAACTTGCCGGCCAAGGGTGGATTCGCTTTCTTTAAGTTCAGACAAGCGAATATAGGCCATGGAAGCCTGCTGGCTGAGGTCAGTACCTTTTTCTAGTGATAAAGGCTTATAGGCGTCTTTCAGCGCTTGATTAGTGCGCTTCTTATGTTGCTCAAAATCAATCTGCGCTTGTTGGAAACTGGCTGCGTTGGCGGCGAGTTTTTCTATGTTAATTTTTAGTTCGTTAATTTGTTCGTCAATGCTGAGATTTTGTTGCTGATCTTGCTTGTTCATGCCAAGACGTTTGTCCAACTGCAAAGGCGAATTGGCAAGTGCGGAAAATGTGAAAAAAGCAATAATGAACAATAAAATACGTGGCATATAGGCTAAAGACATTTAGGGGCGAAAGACGCTCCATATTAGCCAAATTGCGTTGAGATTGGTATGTTTCAGGCGTTCTTTTTTCGCCGCTGTGATTGGTGCGATTGATGGGTTTCGAAGATGGCGGTAGCGACTATGATAGTGCCACCAATTAAGGTGTTGAGATTGAGCTCTTCACCTAAAATGATCAGCGCTAACATGGCGCCATAAAAGGGTTGTAAGCAAGAGACTAGCCCAACCGTTTTGGCGCTGAGTTGCCTCAGCGCAGAAGTAAATAGCGCATGTGGCGCTGCGGTAAAGACGACGCCGAGTAAAATAATTAATCCCCACACTTCTAATGAGATACTGCCCAGTTCCGTTTGGTGCCACGGCATCAAGAACACCACGGCGACCAAGGTTTGATAGAACATGGCATGGGGGCCGCTGTACTGGGAAAAGTAGCGTTTGTGCAATAAGTTACGGGTGGTGAACAAGATGGCGGACACTATGCCGATGGCAATGCCCAGCGTAGTGTCGTTACCTAAATTGGCCTCAGGGATCAGTAATATCACCCCAATCAGCACTAATACACCGCTGATCATATCGTGTAATTTTATCTTATTACCTGTCAGCAACGGCTCGGCAATCACTGTCATCACCGGATAGGTGAAAAACGCAATCATGCCAATGGCGACCGACGATAATTGCATGGCCGCAAAATAAGTCACCCAATGCAGGCTGACGATAACCCCAAGCCCGATTGCGACTAGATAATCTTGTTTGCTTGCCAGCGTTAAACGTTTGCGGCTGAATTTGACTAGCAAACCTAACACTGTGGCTGCGACGATACAGCGTAGAAAGGTGATGTCGAGGGCACTGAGCGGGATTAATTTAGAAAACAAAGCTGTGCCGCCAAATAGCAGCACAGCCAGATGCAATTCAATTAATCCCGAAGGTTTAGCAGAACTCAAGAAAGCTTAATCCGCTTGCTTAACGTCTTTCAGGTTAGCGAAGGCTTGTCCCATACGAGTCACTGCTTCGGCTTCAACACCTTCAGCAAATGTCGCGATAGCATTTTTAGCAAACAACATCACCACAGTACTGCCTAACTTGAAGCGACCCATTTCCTCACCTTTGTCTAAGGTGATGGCATCTGGGCCTTGGGTTGGATATTCCCAAGTGAAGACTTGCTTACCTGTCGGCGGCGTGACTGTGCCAGCCCAGACGGTTTCAATACTGGCAACAATCGTTGCGCCAACCAATACCATGGCCAATGGACCTAATTCGGTTTCAAAAATCGCCACAACGCGTTCGTTTCGGGCAAACAGACCGGGTACGTGTCTCGCCGTTAACGGATTCACCGAAAACAGTTCGCCAGGTACATAGGTCATTTTTGATAACGTGCCTTTAATCGGCATGTGGATACGGTGATAGTCTTTAGGCGCCAGATAGATAGTCGCAAAATCACCGCCTTCGAAGCGTTTAGCATCTTCGGCTTGATCGCCAAGTAAGGTTAACGAGGAATAGTGATGACCCTTAGCTTGGAAGATGCGACCGTTTTTGATGGGGCCTAACTGACTTACCGCACCATCGACGGGATGCACCATGATATCGGCGTCCATATCTAACGGACGAATACCGGGTTTAAGGGCGCGGGTAAAAAAGGCATTAAAGCTTTTATAGGCTTCAGGCTCACTCTGCGCCGCTTCGCTCATGTCGATTTTATATTGTTTGATAAACCACTTGATAGCGGCAGTGGTCAAGGCGCCAGCTTCGGCTGCAGCGAGTTTACCCACTAAACGAGATAACAAGTGTTTTGGCAGCATGTACTGCAGCGCTATTTTGACTTTATCCAATTTCAATTCCTTTTCTTACTGCTCAATCTTTGCTGAGACTGTTGTTATTTATCAATAAGTCGTTATTCGTCAGTGGCCGCGCGGAAATGGCGGGCATGACGTTGTTCATCTAAGCTGGCGATAATTTTATGGTAATTATTAAAGCGATCTGCGCTGATCTTACCTTGGCTCAGGGCTTCTTGAAGTGCACAGCCGGGATCGTCACCGTGTTTACAATCGCGGAATTTACATGCGCCAAGATACTCGCGAAACTCGATAAAGCACCAGCCGACACGTTGTGCAGGAAGATGCCATAGGGCAAACTCGCGCACGCCTGGGGAGTCAATCAAATCGCCGCCACTAGGCAAGTGCAACAGTTTGGCTGTGGTGGTGGTGTGTTGACCTAAACCTGAGTTATCGGAAACATCACCGATAATAAGCTCTGCATCGGGTAGTAATGCATTGATTATTGATGATTTACCCACACCAGATTGGCCAGCAAACACGCTGACTTTATCTTTGAGTATACCTTTGATGGTATCGATACCATCACCGAGCTTGCTGCTGACCTTATAAACCGGATAGCCAATGTCTTTGTAGCGCTGTAGCGCTTCATCGATTGCCTGCGCTTCATCGGGATTGAGCAAGTCAATTTTATTCAAAATGATGATAGGCGGAATATCGGTATCTTCGGCAGCCACTAAATAACGGTCGATGATCTGGGTGGTAAAGCTGGGTAATACCGAGGAGACAATCAAAATCTGGTCGATATTCGAGGCGATGATTTTCACGCCATCGTATAAATCTGGGCGTGTAAGTGATGAGCGACGTGGATGAACGGCTTCAACAATACCTGCGATGCCGCTATTGGCTTGGCTCTCAATGGCTAAGCGTACGATCACTTTATCGCCAGTCACTAAACTTGTGACGGCACGGCGAATATTACAGCGCACAATTTGGCCGCTTTCAGTTTCTATGTCGGCATGTTGGCCAAAACGTGAAATCACAGTACCGGGCTGTTCTTGCCCCAATGAACTATCCTGTAACTCTGGCGTATTTTTATCGCCACTATCACGATTGAGTCGCTTCTCGTGATTAGCGCGCATACGGCGTAATTGACCTTGGCTTAGGGGTTTCTTTTTACTCACTGATTCGTCTTCGTCAATTAGGTGATTTTTTGTGTTGGAAAAAAGCAGTATGATACACGCTCTTGAATAAAAAAGCCTGAATTTAGGCTAACTGACACGATAAGGCTGATTTATGACGGCAGATGTAAATAATCTCATTTGGATCGATTTGGAAATGACAGGGTTAGAGCCCGACGTCGACAGGATCATTGAAATTGCCACTTTAGTGACAGATCAAGAACTCAATATTATCGGTCAAGGTCCGGTTATCGCGATTCATCAGTCAGATGATGTGCTGGCCGCCATGGACGATTGGAATCAAAAGCATCATGGTGAGTCTGGGTTGATTGATCGCGTTCGTGCTAGCCAAGAAACCGAAGCGCAAGCCGTGGCTAAGACTATTGCCTTCTTAGAACAGTATGTTCCTAAGGGTGCTTCTCCAATGTGTGGTAACAGTATTGGGCAAGATAGACGCTTCTTAAATCGTTATATGCGCGAGTTGGAAGATTATTTCCACTACCGCAACGTGGATGTCAGTACGATTAAGGAGCTAGTGAAGCGTTGGAGTCCAGAAACGATGGATGGTTTTAAGAAGCAAAATACCCACCAAGCCCTGCAGGATATCCAAGAGTCGATCGCTGAATTACAGTATTATCGCAGCAAAGTATTTAAAATTTGACCGATCAGTAGATAAATATGCAAGAAGGGGTTGCAGCCGCATGAATTTTTCATATAATGCGGCCTCAACTTTTTGATGCGAACAGAGATGTACGGTCATTTAGATTGAATGCGACATTAGCTCAGTTGATAAAGGTTAAAGGCGATACCTTTGTTAATGTTGAAGGCAAATGTAGCAGCGATGCAAAAAGCGACATTAGCTCAGTTGGTAGAGCGATACCTTGCCAAGGTATAGGTCATCGGTTCGAACCCGATATGTCGCTCCAAATTAAAAYTTAGTGATTTRCCAAATCATTARTACAGATTATGCGACATTAGCTCAGTTGGTAGAGCGATACCTTGCCAAGGTATAGGTCATCGGTTCGAACCCGATATGTCGCTCCAAATTAAAACTTAGTGATTTACCAAATCATTAGTACAGATTATGCGACATTAGCTCAGTTGGTAGAGCGATACCTTGCCAAGGTATAGGTCATCGGTTCGAACCCGATATGTCGCTCCAATTTCCTAAATATTCCACTATCAGATTACTCAATTGACATTAGATCAGTTGCGGACTTGATATGGCGATACCTTCTTTTTTTGCCAAGGTATAGGTCATCGGTTAGAACCGTTCTTGATCAAAATCATGTCGCTCCAATTTCGTTCTATTTCCTCATTATTGCTTTAACTTTCAATTAGTTCAGTTCCTAATATCGCTATAACTTTCTTAATGCTTAAACAGTTAGCTAGAACATAGGCTCAAATTGTTGTGATTAAAATCATTTCGCTGTACTTCCGTTAACCCCCCCCCCCCAACAGCGACTTTTTCGTGTCATTCCCTCAATTGGCTCATCTATATTTGTCTTGATTCACTGCCATCTACTTCAAGCACTCTATCTCAGATTCACCATGCACAACCAAAGACTTACTAATACCCTTTGGGAAAAGTGCGTTGAGATCTCTTTTGGCTTTTCTCTTTTATACAAAACAGTGTGATAGGATTTAGATGCGTGATCTATAGCGTGTTTCTTCAAGTTTTCCTAAATTAGATAGCTGCGTGAAAGTTAAATTATGACCTTGTTCAAATATTCGTAACGCTTTTACTCACATAATGGAATTAGACAAAATTAATAGCGCCAAGTAGTTGGCCTGACAATGGAGTGCATTATATGCGTATTCAACAATTACGTGATCTACTCGAGTATGTGGCAAATTGCCGCTTAGATATGGCGCAACTCTATGGCCGACTCAACAATCAAGCTGACTCGGCTCGTGTGAAAATGATGTTGGAGTATTTTGAATCACACCAAAAAACCATGGCAGAAAAACTGCGTGATTATATGGATGAAGCACCACATCGTATTCTTGATACTTGGTATAAAGACTTCACTTTTGAAGACTTTACTAAGCGTTGCCAAGATACTATGTTGCCCGCAAACATGAATGAAGATGATGTGCTCAACTTACATTTAGACCTAGAGAATCGTCTGATTGGTTTGTTAGAAAAAACAGTTAACTCGACCACGGCGGAAGATGCGCGCAATGCGTTAGCCAATTTGATCCGAGTAGAGAAAACTCAGCAGCAACGTTTAGTCCATAGTACGATTCGGATGGATGATATCTAAACCGTCCTTTCTTATCGATTCTCAAAGCCAGCCCAGTGCTGGCTTTGGTTTTTATGTCGACTTTGTATCGGCAACTTTTACTCTACTTTGCTCCATTTGGGCGGGTTTCTGCGCCTGAACTGATTTACGTCATAATTTCTCGCTGCTTTTTTTGCTACTTTCTTGATCTATTGGCTGATTTTTATTGGCCTTGCTCAATTCTGCCAAGACTTCTATGGTGAGATTACTCATTGTGAAATGGAGTCATTGGTGTCTAAGGAGATCCTTCATGGCACAAGATCTATCGCAATTTCCCAAAGCTCTATACACCCAAACACAAGTTCGCGAAGCGGAACTGAGTGCAGTGTCTCAGGGAGTATCTAGTCTCTATGAATTGGTCGAGCGTGCTGGCGCGGCGGCTTTTGAGTGTTTAGCGAAACATAGCTCCAAAGTCTTACCTGTGTTAATCCTTGCTGGCAGCGGTAACAATGGTGCCGATGCTTTAGTGTGCGCCCGTCTAGCCCGTGCCAGTGGTATGGACGTTTCTGTGATGATGACGTCAGCGGCAGGCACGCCTGAGTGTCAGCAAGCATTGACCCATTATCTTGCTGAAGGTGGAAAATTACTGCCGTTAGAGGTTGAACCTATTCTCGCAGCGAAAATCATAGTCGATGGTCTGTTAGGTACGGGGGTACGTGATGCTGTACGCGACGATATGGCTAAATATATCCGTGCCATTAATGACAATTCGGCTTGGGTATTGAGTCTTGATTTACCCTCTGGAGTCATTGCCGATACAGGCGCTGTAACAGGTGTTGCTGTGATGGCGGATATCACCTTATGTTTTGGTGGTGTAAAGCAAGGTGTGTTAACGGGTAAGGCGCGGCATTACAGTGGCGAGCTTGAATTTGCAGATTTAGGATTAACGCCTTTCTTTGCTGAAGCGAGCGCACAAAGAGTAGGAAGAGAGACTCTTAAGGACTATTTTGCCGCCCGAGCACGGGATAGCCATAAAGGCCAATCGGGGAAAGTCACTGTCATCGGCGGTGATATGGGCATGGCTGGGGCTGTGAGACTGGCAAGTGAAGCTTGCCTACGTGCAGGCGCGGGATTAGTCACTGTGATCAGTCGACCTGAGCATCAACTGACGGTGAATGTCTCCCGTCCTGAATTGATGTTTTGGGGTTGTGATTTAGTCGATATGGAAGTGTATCTGCGCCTTGGTTGGGCGCAGGTTATCGTGCTTGGCCCTGGTTTAGGTAAGCATGACTGGGGGTATAATTTGTTTAAAGCCGTGGGCTTGAGCGATAAGCCTTGTGTTTTAGATGCCGATGCATTGAATCTGCTCAGTAACGAACCAAGGCGCCAAACGAATTGGGTATTAACACCACATCCGGGTGAGGCGGCGCGTTTACTTGGTTGTACCGTGGTCGATATTGAACAGGACAGATTTGCCGCTGTTCGCGCTATACAGCAAAAGTACGGCGGTGTTGTATTACTAAAGGGCGCAGGAACGGTCATTTTTGATGGTCAGCAAATGGTAGTGGCACCAGTCGGTAACCCTGGGCTTGCCAGTGGTGGGTGTGGCGATGTGTTATCTGGTATTATAGGCGCGCTCATGGCTCAGGGAATGGATAATATGCAGGCAACTGTGCTTGGCGTAGTCGTACATGGTTGCGCTGCCGATCTTGCGGCAATACAGGGAGAACGTGGCATGTTAGCGAGCGATTTAATGCCTTTTATTCGCCAATTAGTGAATAGTGATTTACTCTAGGCGGAATGTGAGACTCAAGCGGGGCTGGACTTTGTTATGTGCCCTGTGCCTTTTTAGGATTGAGTCGCTTCTCCATCAATAATAGCAGTGATATAAGCGGATATGACAGAGTTAACTTTTTTCTTAGACAACGAAGACGACACTATTGCGGTTGGGCAAAAATTAGCCCGCCATGTCCAAGCGCCTTTGACTCTGTATCTTACGGGTGATTTAGGAGCCGGTAAAACGACGCTGAGTCGTGGCTTAATTCAGGGATTGGGCCATAAAGGTGCCGTTAAAAGCCCGACTTACACTTTAGTTGAACCTTATGAGTTAGAAGGTGTCGAAGTTTATCATTTTGATTTGTATCGTTTAAACGATCCAGAAGAACTCGAGTTTATGGGGATCCGTGATTACTTTACGGATAAAAGTCTGTGCATTGTTGAATGGCCAGATAAGGGAGAGGGTTTATTGCCCGCTGCCGATGTCCATATGCATTTAAGTTATCAAAATAGTGGGCGAGAAATACGCATAGAGGCCTTGTCTGAGCCAGGTGAAAAGTTATTAAAAGCGATAAAATAAAAACTAAAATGATAAAAAATAACCCGTATTTTCAAATTATTATTCTTTCTTTATGTTCTTTTTTTTCTGTGGTGGCCCATGCTGCTAATCAGTTAGAAAGCGTACGTATTTGGGCCGCGCCTGAGTCAACTCGAATCGTGTTTGACTTGAGTGGAGTGCCTGATTACACCTATTTCTCTTTAGATGGCCCTAATCGTTTAGTGGTGGATTTAAAAAAGACTACTGCTAAAGTTGTGCTTAAAAATCTTGAAAACAACAGTAAGTTAGTTAAGGGCGTGCGGATCAGTAAGTCACCCACTAAAGGTGATTTGCGCTTAGTGATCGATCTCGTAAAGCCACTGAATGCAAGCTTGTTTTCTTTGCCTGTTACTGCGCCCTATGGCAATCGTCTAGTGGTTGATTTAGAAGATAAAACGTTAACTACTGCAACGGCTATCGTGTCATCTACACCCGTTAAAACTGTCACCCAAGCGGCGCAATCATCCCGCGATATTGTCATTGCTATTGATGCGGGTCATGGTGGCGACGATCCTGGCTCCATTGGTCCTTCTGGTGTTTATGAAAAAAAGGTCGCCCTAGAAATCGCCAGACGTGTTTCCAGCAAAATCAATGACACGCCAGGCATGCGTGCTGTGATGATCCGTACTGGTGATTATTTTGTGAATTTAAATAAACGCTCTGAACTGGCGCGCAACAGTAAGGCTGATCTGCTGATTTCTATCCATGCGGATGCCTTTACCTCGCCCAATCCACGTGGCGCCTCCGTATGGGTGCTATCAATGCGTCGTGCTAATAGTGAAATTGGACGTTGGTTAGAGCAAAAAGAGAAGCATTCTGAGTTACTGGGCGGCGCGGGTGAGATTATCCAAAACACGGATAATGAACAGTATTTGGCTATGACGCTGCTCGATATGTCAATGAACAGTTCGATGGCAATTGGCCATTCTGTAGCGGGGGATATTTTAAAAGATTTAGGTGGCGTGACTCAATTGCATAAAAGTCGCCCTGAGTCCGCGAGTTTAGCCGTGCTGAAGTCACCGGATATTCCTTCAATCTTGGTTGAAACGGGCTTTATTTCAAACCCTAAAGAAGAGCGTTTACTGTCGAGTAGTCGCCATCAAGAGAGCATTGCCAATGCTATTTATAAGGGGGTGAGCCGTTACTATCATAACAATCCGCCAGCGGATACTTTGCTTGCCCAAAGAAGGGGAGGAAGTTCTAGCAGTGCTAAGCCGGCCAAAACCACAGCAAAAGCATCAGCAGAAAGAACGTCAACTGAAAGAACGCCTACAGCCTATGTTGGTGATGCGGTATCGACAAAGGTTAAACATAAGGTCCGTCGTGGAGAATCTTTATCTGCAATCGCGCAACGTTACAGTGTGCCTATGTCCAGCATCAAACAAGCGAATGGAATGAAATCCGATGTGGTGCAGTTAGGGCAAACGCTAGTCATACCCCAGAGTTAAATAGGAAAGCATGATGGGCATTCAGATCCTGCCTCCGCAATTAGCCAACCAAATTGCGGCGGGGGAAGTGGTTGAGAGACCCGCTTCCGTAGTCAAAGAATTGGTCGAGAATAGCCTCGACGCAGGCGCGAGCCGAGTCGATATTGAAATCGATAAAGGCGGCAGCAAGCTGATTAAAATTCGCGATAACGGCTCTGGCATACCTAAAGATGAACTCGCGCTGGCCTTATCGCGTCATGCGACCTCAAAGCTGCACACTTTAGACGATCTTGAAGCGATCCTTAGTTTTGGTTTCCGTGGTGAAGCGCTAGCCAGTATCAGCTCAGTCTCACGTTTAACTTTAACGTCACGCACGGCTGAGCAAACTGAAGCGTGGCAAGCCCATGCTGAAGGTGCCGACATGGCAGTTAAAGTGATGCCCGCCGCGCATCCAGTAGGTTCGACGATTGAAGTGGTGGATTTATTCTTTAATACACCGGCTCGCAGACGCTTTTTAAAGAGTGACAAAACCGAATTTACCCATATAGATGAATGGTTAAAGCGCATTGCATTAGTGCGTGGCGATATTCATTTCACGTTGACGTATAACGGCAAGACAGTACGTAATTATCGTCCCGCCATGAATGAAGCCCAGTATTTGCAACGTTTGACGCAAGTGTGTGGCCGTCCATTTGCCGAGCAAGCGCTTAAGATTGAATGTCAACACGCTGACTTGCGTCTCAGTGGTTATTTGCAGTCACCTTGGTCACCGGTTATCAGCGATACCCATTACTTTTATGTCAATGGACGCCTTATCCGTGATCGCTTAGTCAATCATGCAGTGCGTCAAGCCTTTGCCCAAAAAGCAGAACTTGAGCAACCCAGCTACGTGCTGATGTTGGATATCGATCCCCATCAAGTGGATGTTAACGTGCATCCTGCTAAGCATGAGGTGCGATTCCATCAGAGTCGCTATGTGCATGATTATATTCTGCAAGCATTGCAATCGGCGCTGGAAGAAGCAGGAGAGCTCAACTTTGTTCACTCTAGCTCTTTGGATGAGGTTGAAGATGTGTTTGTGGATGCCCCGATAAGCGCTGAAATCTCAGCCCCTTTTGTACTTGGCGCTTATTCAGCTCTAGTTAATGCGCAAACTGATACACTTGAGTCTGCTCAAGATACAGTTGCCCCTGCCGTTCAAATAAAGTCTCTAGGCGCAGGACGAGAAGGCGCCAGTTTTGGCACTCAAACCAATGCTTTTGGCAGCATGACAACGCCAAGGGACAGCAGCCGTGGCAGTTATTCTGCAGGTGAATCTCGACAACGTACTGAATTACCGTCAAAGGCGGCAATAGCAAGTTATGGTGCTTTACTGCAAACCCCTTCTTACAGTGTAAAAGATCAAGATTATCAGTCTGTGTTACCTATGCCATCGATATTAGATGGGCAATATTGGGTGATGACGTCGGAAGATAAACTCAGTCTATTATCAATAAAATCAGTAGCATTGGCGACGCGATGCCAAGAGATTGAAGCTAAGCTAGCGACGGGGTTAATTGGTCAGCCTTTATTGATGCCAGTGTCTGTCGCGGCTGATGCTGATTGGCAGGCTGTGCTCACTGAACATGACACGCTGATCCGCCAATTAGGTTTAGAACTAACAATTCGTTACCAGCAGTTGATTATTAAAAAAGTGCCCCCATATATCAGAGAGAGCCAGTTAGCCAAAGTGATCCCTGAATGGCTACAATCGCTACGTTTTGAAACACCTGCGCCGAGCGCATTGGCGTTTTGGTTGGCAAAACACAGTTTAACGGGATTCGTTTCGGCACCAGAAGTCTGGGCAGCATTTTCGCAGTTAGCTGAAGAGAAAAAACAGCTTATTGCCAACAAAGCGATATTCTTACCTTGGCAATCGTGGCTAGAAGAGCAAGCAAGTGAATAAAGAATTACAGCCTAAAGTGTTATTTTTGATGGGGCCAACGGCCTCAGGTAAGACAGCTTTAGCATTAGAATTGGCCGAAAAGCATAACTGTGAAATTATTTCGGTCGATTCGGCATTAATTTATCGTGGTATGGACATTGGCAGTGCCAAACCTTCAACAGACGAACTGGCTCGCGGGCCGCACAGATTAATTGATATTCGTGATCCCAGTGAAAGTTATTCGGCAGCCGACTTTAGAGCCGATGCAATAGCCCAGATAGAAGAGATTGTCAGCATGGGGAAAACGCCAGTATTAGTTGGCGGAACCATGATGTATTTCAAAGCGTTACTCGAAGGTTTGTCACCTTTGCCGAGTGCGAATGAGGCCATTAGAGCCGAGATCCAAGCGGAGGCGGATGAAAAGGGATGGGAAGCACTGCATGACCAATTAAGGGAGATAGATCCCGTGTCGGCAGAAAGAATTCATCCTAATGATCCACAAAGACTTTCAAGAGCGCTGGAAGTCTATAGAATAAGCGGCAAGAGCATGACTGAGTTGACTCAGACCAAGTCAGCTCCCTTGCCTTATGACGTAGTGCAGTTTGCTATTGCACCGCGCGAACGCAAAGTGTTACATGACTTAATAGCGCAACGTTTTGCGATTATGCTCAAACAGGGCTTTATTGAGGAAGTCACAGAGCTAAAAGCCCGTGGAGACTTGCATTTAGACTTGCCTTCAATGCGTTGTGTCGGTTATCGACAGTGCTGGCAATACCTAGATGGTGAGTTTGACTATGATACTATGGTCGAAAAAGCGGTTGCTGCTACTAGGCAATTGGCTAAGCGTCAATTAACATGGTTGCGGAGTTGGCCAGAGTTGAATTGGCTTGAAAGTGGTGCTGAGGGGAATTTAGTTATACTTATGCGTCAATGCCGCTAGCTTATTAGCCCTTGCTGTATAATACTAAAACTAAACAAAAAACTATCACTGATATCGATTTATTTTATATAAATTAAAAAGGAAATAATAAAATGGCTAAGGGGCAATCTTTACAAGACCCATTTTTGAACGCATTGCGTCGCGAGCGCGTTCCTGTATCAATTTACTTGGTTAACGGCATTAAACTCCAAGGACAGGTAGAGTCGTTTGATCAATTTGTCATTCTGTTGAAAAATACAGTGAGCCAAATGGTTTATAAACACGCTATTTCTACTGTCGTGCCAGCACGCCCATTCAACGTTACTGGTCACCAAAATGCCCAAGGCGGATATGGTGCTCAAGATGATGCGCCTAGTGGCGAATAAGTATTATCTGAGGAGTTTGCTTCTTGTTTGATCGTTATGAGGCGGGAGAAACTGCGGTTCTTGTCCATATCGACTTTTCCGATGAGGAACGCCGAGAAGATTTAGTCGAGCTGCAGCTATTAGTAGAATCAGCTGGGGCAAGATCAGTCGGGGTGATTACTGGAAGTCGACGTTCACCGGATCGCAAATTTTTTGTGGGTTCTGGTAAAGCCGAAGAGTTAGCTGCATTAGTGGCGGCGACTGAAGCCAATGTGGTGATTTTTAATCATGCATTGAGTCCAGCCCAAGAGCGTAATCTTGAGCAAGTGTGTCAGTGTCGAGTGCTCGACCGTACGACACTTATTCTCGATATTTTTGCCCAAAGAGCGCGAACTCACGAAGGTAAGTTACAGGTGGAGCTAGCGCAATTGCGCCATATGTCGACTCGCCTGATCCGTGGTTGGACGCATCTTGAAAGGCAAAAGGGCGGTATTGGTTTACGTGGTCCAGGGGAAACCCAGCTCGAAACCGATAGACGTTTGCTCAGAGGACGGATTAAAAATATCAACAAACGCTTAGAGCGAGTTGATAAGCAACGTGAACAGAGTCGACGTGCACGTAAGCGTAGTGATTTGTCGACAGTTTCATTAGTCGGCTACACAAACGCGGGTAAATCAACGCTGTTTAATGCCCTAACATCATCTGATGTTTATGCTGCAGATCAGCTATTTGCCACACTCGATCCTACGCTAAGAAAGTTAGATTTACCTGATGGTGCCGTGATATTAGCGGATACTGTCGGGTTCATTCGTCATTTGCCCCATGATCTCGTTGCTGCATTTAAGGCAACCTTACAAGAGACAAGGCAAGCTGAGTTATTACTACACATAGTTGATTGTGCAGATGAAAACATGGCGGATAATTTTGATCAGGTTCAATCTGTACTGAAAGACATCCAAGCCGATGAAGTCATGCAACTCGTGGTCTGTAACAAAATCGATTTACTCGAAGATGTGACGCCAAGAATTGAATATAACGACATAGGCAAACCCGTTCGAGTTTGGGTTTCAGCACAGAAGCGTTTAGGATTTGATTTGCTATTGAAAGCCATCACTGAGCTTATTGGTGAGGTGATTAAAGAGCTAACACTTAGAATTCCGGCAACTGCTGGACATTATCTTGGCCAGTTTTATCGACTGGATGCGATACAGCAGAAAGAGTACGACGATCTGGGGAACTGTATTTTGTCTGTTCGTTTATCGGACGCCGATTGGCGCCGATTAACAAAACAGAGTCAGGGTGAGTTAGAAACCTTCGTCTTCGAAGATTCGATAGATGAAGCTGTTTGTTAATAATCTAATTTATTTCATCCACTTATGGAGTGCTAAATGGCTTGGAACGAGCCCGGTAACAAGGGTAATGATCCTTGGGGAAATAAAGGTGGTAACGACAAAGGACCACCGGACCTTGACGAGGTTTTTCGTAATCTTTCAAAGCGCTTTGGCGGCAAAGGAAATGGCTCAGGCCAGTCTTTTAGTTCGTTTAGCCTAATCATCATTCTTGCTGTTGCTGTAGTTGTTTGGGGACTTTCGGGTTTTTATACAATTAAAGAAGCTGAGCGTGGTGTGGCACTGCGATTTGGTAAACACGCTGGCGAAATTGGCCCTGGACTTCATTGGAAAGCCACATTTATCGACCAAATTTATCCCGTCGACATTCAATCGGTTCGCTCTATTCCTGCGTCTGGTAGCATGCTGACATCCGATGAAAACGTCGTGAAAGTTGAGCTTGATGTTCAGTATCGTATTTTAGATGCTTACTCATATCTATTTAGTGCCGTCGATGCGAACGCCAGTTTGCGTGAAGCGACTGACAGTGCACTGCGTTATGTCATTGGACATAACAAGATGGATGATATTCTGACTACGGGCCGTGATGCTATTCGTCGCGATACGTGGAAAGAGTTAGAGCGCATTCTTGAACCGTACAAATTGGGTCTTGCTGTTGTTGACGTTAACTTCTTACCGGCACGTCCGCCAGAAGAAGTGAAAGACGCCTTCGATGATGCGATTTCTGCCCAAGAAGATGAACAACGTTTTATTCGTGAAGCTGAAGCTTATGCCCGTGAAATTGAACCAAAAGCTCGTGGTGAAGTTGAACGTATGGCGCAACAAGCGAATGCTTATAAAGAGCGTGAAGTCTTAGAAGCTCGCGGTAAAGTGGCTCGTTTTGAGTTGTTATTACCAGAGTATCAAGCTGCGCCTGAAGTGACTCGTAAGCGTTTGTATCTTGATACAATGCAGCAAGTGATGACAGATACGAATAAAGTGCTGATTGATGCTAAGAACAACGGCAACTTAATGTACCTACCGCTAGATAAGTTAATTCAGCAGAAGCCTGCGACAAATGAGCTGGAAGCTAAGCCACAGCAAAATGTTAATTCTTCATCTGTATCAACGACTCGCGCGAATGAGCCTTTGAGTGGACGTCCATCCCGCGATGATCGTACTCGCCAAGGGAGGGAGTAATCCATGGGTAGATTAAGCGTTATTCTTATCGCCGTGCTCTTAGGTATTGGTTTGTCATCTTTAATGGTGGTGAATGAAGGCGAGCGCGCTATTGTGGCGCGTTTCGGTGAAATTTTAAAAGACGACGTTGACGGTAAGCAAGTCACCCGCGTCTACGGCCCAGGCCTGCACATGAAAGTGCCTGTGATCGATAAAGTAAAATTACTCGATGCCCGTATTCAGACACTCGATGGTGCAGCTGATCGTTTTGTGACTTCAGAGAAGAAAGACCTTATGGTCGATTCCTATGTGAAGTGGCGCATTATGGATTTCGAAAAATATTACCTGTCTACAAACGGTGGTATTAAGTCGAATGCAGAATCGCTATTACAACGTAAGATCAACAACGATTTACGCACAGAGTTTGGTCGTCGCACTATCAGAGAGATTGTTTCTGGTAAGCGTGATGAACTGCAAAATGATGCGTTATCCAATGCCTCAGAAAGTGCAAAAGACTTAGGTATTGAAGTTGTTGATGTGCGTGTAAAGCAAATCAATCTACCGGCTAACGTCAGTAACAGTATTTACCAGCGTATGCGTGCAGAGCGTCAAGCTGTTGCAAAAGAGCATAGAGCGCAAGGTAAAGAACAGTCTGAAATTATTCGTGCAACGATAGATGCCAATGTGACGGTGAAGATTGCCGAAGCTGAACGTAAAGCCTTAACCATTCGAGGTGAAGGAGATGCGTTAGCAGCGAAGATATATTCTGATGCTTACAACAAAGATGCTGAGTTCTTCGGTTTTGTTCGTAGCTTAGAGGCTTATCGAGCCAGCTT
Source organism: Shewanella sp. SM23 (assembly GCF_025654295.1). Taxonomy (NCBI): domain Bacteria; kingdom Pseudomonadati; phylum Pseudomonadota; class Gammaproteobacteria; order Alteromonadales; family Shewanellaceae; genus Shewanella; species Shewanella sp. SM23. The sequence goes on along the minus strand of NZ_JAKKRM010000004.1, from coordinate 287,569 downwards.
CTCAGGCAAGTCCGATATTATGGTGTTAGAGCCTGATAGCGAGTTCTTCAAGTATATGAAGAACACTGCACCTAAGAAGTAATACATTAAAAGTATTCATTTAATAGGTCCTGTTACTCAGGGCCTATTTTTTTATCTGACGATTGTTAACTTAGTTTGAAAAGTCTGGGCTAATTTATATTAGCGATGCATGCTTTATGCCGATATCACAGACAAGAAGCTTAAAATATGATCCAAATGAATTAAAATGGGTTAATAGTTGGGTCTTTTTTAGGCTTTTTTTAAAAAACACGCAATCTCCCTAACTTACTTGCGTGTTTTCACTATGATCTGCTTCTAATTTTTAGCTATAATGAGCCCCGCTTCAAACTTCGATTTTTGACCCTAGTGATGACTAAGGGCTGAAAGTCTTTGAAATATAAAAATTCCAACACCCTCTGGGAGATAAGTGGATGAGCAATGCGCCAGTCGATACCGGACGTCGCAGATTCCTGACAGCCGCAACCGCCGTAGTAGGTGGTGCTGGTGCCGTCGCTGTAGCGGTTCCTTTCATCAAGTCATGGAATCCGAGTGCCAAAGCGAAAGCTGCAGGTGCACCGGTCGAAGTAAATATCAGTAAAGTAGAGCCAGGTCAGCTGATCCGTGTTGAGTGGCGTGGAAAACCTGTATGGGTTGTCCGTCGCACAGATGCTGTGATCAATGAACTGCCAACACATGATGATAAGTTAAGAGATCCTGCTTCTGCTGAGATGCAGCAGCCTGATTATGCAACAAATCCTTTGCGCTCAATTAAGCCAGAGTATTTTATTGCTGTCGGTATTTGTACCCACCTCGGATGTTCACCTACTTATTTGCCAGATTCATTTGGTGAGCAAGTTGAAGGTGTCACTTCTGGTTTCTTCTGTCCATGTCATGGCTCTAAGTTCGATATGGCTGGTCGCGTTTTCCAAGGCGTACCAGCTCCATTGAACCTAGTTATCCCTCCACATCAATACGTTGATGATGGCACCGTGATTATCGGTGTAGATAAAGGAGTGGCGTAATGGTTAAGAATTTAATTAATTGGATTGATGCGCGTATCCCAATGACGGCGACTTATAACCGTCACGTGGGCCAATACGCTACGCCAACTAACTTTAACTTTTGGTATTTTTTCGGTTCGCTAGCGATGTTGGTATTGGTTAACCAATTACTGACAGGTATCTGGTTGACGATGAACTATGTACCAACAGCAGAAGGCGCATTTGCCTCTGTTGAATACATAATGCGTGATGTTGAATACGGTTGGTTGCTGCGTTATATGCACTCAACGGGTGCATCAGCCTTCTTCGTTGTGATCTATCTGCACATGTTCCGTGGTTTAATTTACGGTTCATATCAGAAGCCTAGAGAACTACTGTGGCTGTTCGGTATGTTAATTTTCCTCGTGTTGATGGCCGAAGCCTTTATGGGTTATTTGCTGCCATGGGGTCAAATGTCATATTGGGGTGCGCAGGTAATTATCTCTCTGTTCGGTGCGATTCCAGTTATTGGTGACGACTTAACCCTGTGGATCCGTGGTGACTACGTGATCTCTGGCGCAACGCTGAACCGTTTCTTTGCGCTGCACGTTATTGCTCTGCCGCTAGTATTAGTCGTACTCGTGTTTTTACACTTAATTGCGCTGCATGAAGTGGGTTCTAACAACCCTGACGGTATCGAAATCAAGAAGAACAAAGACGAAAATGGCTGGCCAGTTGACGGTATTCCATTCCACCCATATTACACTGTAAAAGACATTATGGGCGTCGCGGGCTTCCTGATAGTGTTCTGCTATGTGTTGTTCTTTATTCCTGAAGGTGGTGGTTACTTCCTTGAAAAGCCAAACTTTGAAGCGGCTAACTCGATGAAGACTCCTGAACACATTGCACCCGTTTGGTACTTCACTCCTTTTTACGCCATTTTACGTGCTGTGCCTGATAAATTGGGTGGCGTGATAATGATGGGTCTGTCGATTGCAGTACTGTTCGTATTGCCTTGGTTAGATCGCTGTAAAGTGAAGTCAGTTCGCTACCGTAGTACGCTACATAAGCTGAATATTGCTCAATTTGCTATATCTTTCATAGTATTGGGTTATTTAGGGGTAGTGCCTGCCACGCCGACGCTGACGATAGTTGCACAGGTGTTTACTTTCACTTACTTTGGTTTCTTTGTGGCGCTGTGGGTATACAGCAAGAATGAAAAAACTAAACCTGTTCCAGCGAGGTTGACACACTAATGAAAAAATTATTGATTGCATTAGTTACCTTGTTGCCGACGTTGGCTATGGCCGCGAGCGGACATAAAATTCATTTAGAAGATGCCAATGTTGATCTGCATGATAAAGCTTCTTTAGAGCGTGGTGTGGACCTGTTCCAACATTACTGTTCTGGTTGCCACAGCACTCAGTATCAACGTTATGAACGTGTAGCGACCGATATCGGTATCTCTGCGGATGATATGCGTAATAAGTATATGTTCACCGATGCTAAAATTGGTGAATTGATGCAAAACGCTATTCCACCTAAAGATGCTGCTAAATGGTTTGGTGCTACACCGCCAGACTTAACTTTAGTTGCTCGCGTGCGTGGTGAAGATTGGGTTTATTCCTATCTGAAAGGCTTCTATAAAGATCCAAGTCGCCCATTTGGTGTGAATAACACAGTATTCCCATCTGTTGGCATGCCACATGTACTCGAAGAGTTACAAGGCACACCAGTTAAACAAGAAGATGGCACTATTGTGGTGACTGGCGGTAAATTGAATGCGGAAGAATACGACCAAGCAGTACGTGATATCACTGGCTTCTTAGTTTATTCGGCTGAACCTGTTAAGCTAGAGCGTCAAGCTATGGGCTGGTGGGTACTCGGATTCCTATTTATATTCTTTATTGTGGCCTACCTCTTGAAGAAAGAGTATTGGAAAGATGTACACTAGGCACCAATAACGGGTAAAATGTAATATCCGCATAGTGTAAACGGGGGGCTTTGCCCCTCGTTTACTTTTGTTTTATTTCGATTCTGGAGGGTATCAATGGCTGTTGCTGCCAACAAACGCTCTATCATGACACTGTTTTCAGGTGCTGATGATCTGTATAGCCATCAAGTACGTATCGTGTTAGCTGAGAAAGGGGTTACTGTTGATGTTTTACAGGTCGACCCTAACGAAATGCCTGAGGATTTGCTCGAAGTAAATCCATATAACTCAGTGCCAACTTTGGTGGACCGTGAACTCGTTTTATACGAATCACGCATTATCATGGAATATTTGGATGAGCGTTTTCCTCATCCGCCTTTGATGCCAGTTTATCCAGTGTCTCGCGGCCAAAGCCGTTTGATGATGCATCGCATCGATACTGACTGGTATTCGCTCGTTGACCGTATCCGTAAAGGTGATCGTGTTGAAGCGGCTCGTAAAGAGTTGACTGAAAGCCTGATCGCAATTGCGCCTATCTTCGGTGAAGTGCCTTACTTCATGAGCGAAGAATTTGGTCTAGCGGATTGCTACCTTGGCCCATTGTTGTGGCGTTTACCTGTATTAGGTATTGAGCTAGATAGCCGTGTAGCTAAAGATATCAAAGCGTATATGACACGTATTTTTGAGCGTGAATCGTTTAAAGCTTCTTTAACTGAAGCCGAACGCGAAATGCGCATGGGTATGTAATGAAACCTTTGACTCCAAATCGTCCTTATTTACTAAGGGCTTACTATGATTGGTTGATGGACAACCAATTGACTCCTCACGTTGTGGTTGATGCCTTTGTTGAAGGCACTCAAGTACCGCAGCAATACGTGAAGGATGGCCAGATAGTGTTGAATATTGCTGCTGGCGCAGTGGGCAATTTGCAAATTAGCAATGAGTGTGTGGAGTTCAATGCGCGTTTTGGTGGTGTTCCTCAGCAGGTGATGTTGCCAATGGCGTCGATTGTTGCTATTTATGCCCGTGAAAACGGTGCTGGCACAGTCTTCGATATCGAAGATGCTTATCTGATGGACGATGAAGTCGATTCATCTTTATCCGTTGTTGAAACAACAGATAAAGCGTTTGAACCGACAGATGAGCCCCCTAAGCGCCGCAGTCATTTAACTGTGGTTAAATAACTGTGGTGAAATGCCCAAGTCGTTAAAAAACTAAGCCAGTCTAATGACTGGCTTTTTTGTCGCTGTATTTTATCGCCGTAATTGGTTAAACCTTAAGTACAAGGTGTGATAGCATTTGCGCCCGCATTCATCCGTTAGATATGCGTTACCTTTACCCATTTAGACCAATGGATCTTGTATGTTGCTAATGATCGATAATTACGACTCTTTCACCTTTAACTTAGTGCAGTATTTTCAGCAGCTAGGGCAAGAGATAGTGGTTAAGCGTAATGACGAAATTAGCCTAGCCGACATCGAGGCGCTTGCGCCTAGTCATCTGGTGATTTCGCCCGGACCTTGCACACCTAATGAGGCGGGGATCTCCCTCGCGGCGATTGAACATTTTGCTGCGCGCATGCCAATCTTAGGTGTCTGTTTAGGGCATCAGGCGATGGCACAGGTTTTTGGCGCCAATGTCGTGCGTGCCGAACGGGTAATGCATGGCAAGGTCAGTGCCATTACGCACACTGGACAGCGGTTATTTAAGGGATTAAATCAGCCTTTAACCGTGACACGTTATCACTCGTTACTGGTTGATGCTGTGCCTGAAGGTTTTGTACTCGATGCTTGGTTTGACGATGCAATTCACGGCCGAGAAATCATGGCCATGAGCCATCAAGACTTACCGCTTTATGGGGTGCAATTTCATCCCGAATCAATTCTCACCGAGCAAGGTCTCGAACTGTTAGCCAATTTTTTAGCGCAACCGGCTGTGCCCGTATAATTTCCTCGCCTTAAAAACTCTCCACACTATCAATTTCTGTTACAAGATTTATCCTTCTTTTAAGCAAGTTTAGCGATTAACTATGCTATAACTGCCGCAAAACTACGCGAATAGGCGAAACCAGCAGATAAGTAGACTGAGTCATTTAGCCATTGCGATAACAATAAAAGGAAGGATAAATGAGAAGCGTAATGCGAAATTTGGGTTTTAGTGCGTTAGCGGTTGCCGTATTGGCAGGGTGCGCAGCGACATCGACTGAAACTGCAACTCCCGTAATAGCTCCGCCAGCATTCCAAGTTCCCTTAGCCCAACCGCCACAAGTTTCACAGGCGCTTACGCTTAATCAAATTATGGCAAATCCTGATTGGATGGGGATCTTTGCCAAAGAGGCTTACTGGAGCGACGATAGCCAAAGCGTGCTGTTTGCCCGCCAAGCGAGTGCTTCACCTCTGCGTAGCTATTATCAGCAAGGCATCAATGACAGTCGCGCCGTAGAGCTAGCTCTCGATAAGTTACATGCCGCAGATCAGCATTTTGGTGTGTTTGATCGCACTAAGTCCCACAAGGCTTACCTATATCAAGGCAACATTTTTGTTAAGCAATTAAGCACGGGTAAAATCAGCCAACTGACTCGCCAGCGCACCGCCATCGATGGTGTGCGTTATCTCAATAATGGCGATATTGCCTATTGGCAGGGCGACAATGTTTTCCAAATTCATCAAGATTCAGGCTTAGTCGAGCAACTTGCTGAAATTAAAATGGCGAAAGCACCAGAAGCGGTAAAAGAGTCGACGTCTTATATTGCGAAACAACAGCACAGATTGATTCAGTATGTAGCGCTGCAGCAAGAAAATGCTAAAGCTAAAGCGCAGTACCAAGATGAATTACAAAAAAACGATCCAACGCTCGCCGCCAGCACTTGGTATTTAGGCGATAGCGAAGTGGTGTCAGAGCTGAGTTTATCACCTGATGGCCGCTATATTTTAGTCGCGCTTACAGATAAAAATTACACAGGTAGCAGCGAACACGACATCATGCCTAATTACTTAGGTAGTGAAGGTTATATCGACCCAGTGCCAGTGCGCGCGCGCGTGGCTGAAGATACGCCACCAGGGCAACGTTTTGTTGTGCTTGATTTAAACCAACATAAAAAAGTCGATATCACAATCGAGGGCCTTACTGGTTTTGATGAAGATGTGCTAGCCAAAGTGAAAGCTGAAAATGCTAAAGCGAAAGGCGAAACTTATCAAAGCACTAAATCGCCACGTAAAATTCAGTTGATGCAGGATTGGGGCTGGACTCAGAGTGCGATTCAATGGCATGAGTCGGAAAATAAATTAGCCCTGATGCTAGAAGCAACTGATAACAAAGATCGCTGGATCGCTAGTGTCGATCTTGCTAAGGGTAAATTTATTACCGAACATCGTTTACATGATGATGCATGGGTGAATTACGACTACAACCAATTCGGTTGGTTACCGGATACGGATACCTTGTATTACTTGTCAGAAGAGTCCGGTTATTCGCAGCTTTATATTAAAGCTCAAGGCGAAAAGCCGAGTGCGTTAACCCAAGGCAAGTTTGTGGTGAGTGATATTACGCTGTCACCGGATGCCAATTACATCTATTACAAAGCGAATCAGAGTCACCCCGGCATTTATAATGTTCACCGCGTGAATCTTGCCACAGGCAAAAATGAGCAATTAACTCAGTTGGATGGCAACTTAGATTACAGCTTAAGCCCCGATGGCACTCAGCTATTACTCAATGCCTCACGCCGCACACAGCCTAATGAACTTTATGTTCAACCCATTGGCGGCGAGTTAAAGCAGCTGACGTCTTATACCAGTGATGCCTTCAAAAATTACCCATGGCAAGCGCCAGAAGTGGTAGCTGTACCTTCAAATCATGGTGCTGGCAATGTGTACGCTCGAGTTTATCTGCCGCAAGGCTATGATAAGTCCCGCGCTGAGAAATATCCTGCGGTTATTTTCAATCACGGCGCAGGTTATCTGCAGAATGCCGATTATGGTTTTAGCGGTTATTTTCGCGAGTTTATGTTCCACAACCTGCTGACTCAACAAGGTTATGTTGTGATGGACATGGATTACCGTGGCTCTAAAGGTTACGGCCGAGATTGGCGCACCGCTATTTATCGCAATATGGGTCATCCAGAAGTGGAAGACTTAAAGGATGGCGTAACGTGGATGGCGACTCATACCCATGTCGATACTAAGCGTGTCGGTACTTATGGTGGCTCTTACGGTGGATTCTTAACGTTTATGTCTTTGTTTACCGCGCCGGACTTGTTCCAAGCTGGAGCTGCATTGCGTCCTGTGGCGGACTGGGCACATTATAATGCGCCTTATACCTCTAATATCTTAAATACGCCTGATGTCGATCCTATCGCCTATGAGCGCAGCTCTCCTATTGAGCATGCTCAAGGATTAACTAAACCACTGCTTATCATGAGTGGCGTAATGGATGACAACGTTTTCTTCCAAGACAGTGTGCGTATGGTACAGCGCCTCATTGAACTGGAAAAACCAACCTTTGAAATGGCGATTTATCCTGTTGAGCCCCATGGTTTCCGTCAACCTTCTAGCTGGTTAGATGAATACCGCCGCATCTATAAGTTATTTGAACAAGAACTCAAATAATTCAGTTCGATTTCTTTTAAAGGTCTCCTAGTCGAGGCCTTTTTATTGGGTAACTGATTAGGAAATATCCGATATAACTCTTTGTTTGCGTTCTGCGACTTTGCATTATTGCTAAGATTAAGTGTATGTGCTGAAATTGTAATGATTTTGAGAGTTTGATTGTGTTGACGTCACTCGGGCATTAGCGATATAGGAAAGATTTATAGTGGCGATTTCGGTTGCGGGCGGTGTAAGACCCGGCAAAATTATAGAGATAGAACATAGACTCTATCAACAATTGATCCTCGGAAAGCAAAAAGCGAGCCCGACTCTTTTGGATGAACTCGACCTTGAATTAGAGGCCGATGCAAATAAGTTAGATGTTGAACGCGAAGCCATTTTGGTGCGTTTGATGAAACAAATTAAAGCTAAAGAAGTGTTTGAAGCCGTATCGAGCCAGTTGCATGAAACTGTCATTAACGCCATCGAGCATCAACTCGCGTCCCCTGAATCTGTTCTGGCTAAGTCAGATATCAATGAGTCGCAAATCCTCTTGCTGGAATTATTGCTGGCAAAAAATCTCGATGCAACGCGATTAAGGCCACTGATCAGTAACTTAAGTTGGTTGTGCCGCGACTTAACCAACATGGTCAACAGCCCATCTTTTCGCGCTCGCCGGTCTCAGAGCTCAGATGTGCGGGTCACTGATATCAAATTAGTGATGAATTACATCGGTATCGAAAACCTTCGCACTATTATCCCTTACTTTTGTTTGCGAAATTGGCTTCCTAGTGGCAATGCTAAGTTGTTATGGACTACCCGTAAATTATGGCGCTACAGCATAGTCAGTGGCATAGCGGCAAATGCTTTAGCTCAGCTTCATAATACTGACTCAGCCTTGGTTTATAGTAGTGCCTTACTTAATCAGTTAGGCACATCCGTTGTATTGAGTTTAAGTGCCCGTTTATTCGACCAAACATGGGGATCTTGGATAAGAGAAGCCAGTAGCAGCCGTGATAAGGAAGTGTATGATGCGGTGATTGCCACTGAGTTTCCTGCTAAGGCCGTATTTGAACAAGTGCTAAGCCATGGTCTTAAACTTAATTGGCAATTATTAGAGTTACTTAAGTTTGAAGCGAGTCCCTTAACTCGGTTGTTAAAGGAGTTAGACCAAACCTTAAGCTATCGAGAATTGTCGCCTCAGTCGGCATTAGTCGCGCGGGCAAACTGTTATGCTAAGGTGGTATTGCTCGAAGAAATGCGTCAAATCGATCCCCAAGAAAAGCGCTTAATGTTTGATTATTATGAGTTAAATGAGCAAGAAGTACTGCGCTTAAAAGCACAAAATTATAGGAAGTTAGATCTGCTGTAATCCTCGGTCTGCTACGTAGCGCCATGATTGCGGCGTTTAAGTAGAGGAAGGGATATGCCAAGCTGGCAAGCATCTGTACTAAATACCATTTTATCCTATGTCGCTAGGCCATCCATCAGTCGTGGACAGGCCAAAATGCCCTTAGCGCAAGTGCGTGAAAAGTTGCTTGAGCTTGATAGACGTTGGCTCCCTTGGCCGGATAAGTTAGTCAGCGCTACCATCCCCTTACAACACTCAAACTTGTTACATTATGTGCTTCTCAACGAACCTTCTCGCCTTGGAAGTCTGTTTTATATCCGTGGCGGAGGCTTCTGTTTTAAAACGCCCCATGCCCATGCAAGATTGGTCGCAGATATCTGCCAGCGTTGTCAATTAGATGCTTATATTCCTGATTATCGTCTCTCTCCTGAGCATCCTTTCCCCGCGCCATTTGATGATGTGCTTGAAGCCTATAGGCGGTTAATTGAGCTGAAAGGCACGGGGAATTTGATCCTCATGGGTGACTCGGCGGGCGGCAATTTAGCCCTGAGCTTGTTGCTGGAATTAAAGCGTTTAGCCCTGCCTTTACCGACCGCCTGTATCTTGCTATCGCCCGCGTTAGACTTAGCACTTACGGGGGATACTGAGTTGATACTCGCAGCCGACGATCCCTTCTTTACCATAGAGGCATTGCTGCGCTTACGTGGCGCTTATCTTGCGGGGGCCGATCCTATGTCGGCAAAAGTGTCCCCCTTACAGGGAAACTTGGCAGACCTGCCGCCTATCTTAGTGATTGCGGGTACGCGGGAGTTATTATTACAGGATTCTGAACGTTTAGTCGCCCAAATAAAAGCCTGTGGTGGTGAGATAACGGGCTGCTTTTACCCTAACATGCCCCATGTGTTTCCTCTGTTCAATTTATTACCCGAAGCCCTTGAAGTGAGGTCGAAAATTGGCCATTTTGTGCTTTCACACTTGATTCGTTAAAATGGTGTAGTTATTCACATTCAGTGAATAGCTAGCAAAATGAGGGGTAAATAACTTTTTTCTGACTAATTATGCTGCAAGCCACGGGCTTAACCGCTTGTATAGTTCTTAAACTGCAATCTTTATGCACTTTGGGTGGAAGTGCGTGGATTGATGTTTGTGAAAAACTGGTATTTTGATCACATTTTCGCTAATAATGGTTATTAATAGACACAAGCAATCCCAGTATCACTAACTCTAGATAAAGATACCTATGGGACTCTGACGGTGCAAGGCGCCGTTACACAAACACAAAGGACGAAGAAGAATGAGCGTTGATATGAAGTTGGACCGTGCCCAGTTTGACGCAGTGATGGTGCCTAATTATGCGCCTGCTGCCGTGATCCCTGTTCGTGGCGAAGGAAGCCGAGTTTGGGACCAAGAGGGCAACGAGTTTATCGATTTTGCTGGCGGTATTGCGGTAAATTGCTTAGGTCACTGTCATCCAGCCCTTGTGAATGCCCTTAAGACACAAGGTGAAAAATTATGGCATCTGTCAAACGTAATGACGAATGAGCCAGCCTTAGCATTAGCGACTAAATTAGTTAATAGCACGTTTGCCGACAAAGTGTATTTTGCCAACTCTGGCGCCGAAGCCAACGAAGCCGCATTAAAACTTGCCCGTCGTTATGCCTTAGAAAAACATGGCGTTGAGAAAGATGAAATCATAGCGTTCGATAAAGCTTTCCACGGCCGTACATTCTTCACCGTCAGTGTCGGTGGACAAGCTGCCTATTCTGATGGTTTTGGTCCTAAGCCGCAGAGCATTACTCACCTGCCATTTAACGATGTTGCCGCCTTAGAAGCCGCAGTGACGGACAAAACCTGCGCCATCATGCTTGAGCCGCTGCAAGGCGAGGGCGGTATTATTGATGCCGATCCTGCATTCTTGAAAGCTGTGCGTGAACTGGCTAACAAGCACAATGCGCTAGTGATTTTTGATGAAGTGCAAACGGGTGTGGGCCGTACTGGTGAACTTTACGCTTACATGGGTACTGAAATCGTGCCTGACATTTTAACCACAGCTAAAGCACTCGGCGGTGGTTTCCCTATCGCAGCTATGCTGACAACCGCTGAGATTGCTGAACATCTAAAAGTGGGCACTCACGGTTCTACCTACGGTGGTAACCCATTAGCCTGCGCTATCGGTAATGCTGTGTTAGACGTAGTGAACACGCCTGAAGTGTTAGACGGCGTTAAACATCGCGAGCAGTTATTGCGCGATGGTTTGAACAAAATCAATGAAAAATATCATGTATTTTCAGAAGTCCGCGGTAAAGGTTTGCTCTTAGGTGCCGTTCTTAATGAACAATACCAAGGCCGTTCACGCGACTTCTTGGTGGCCTCTGTCGCTGAAGGCTTAATGAGCCTGATGGCGGGTGCTAATGTGGTACGTTTTGCTCCTTCTCTGGTGATCCCTGAGGCAGATATTGCTGAAGGTCTAGCTCGTTTTGAACGTGCTGTGGCGAGCATAGCTGCCGCCTAAATGACCAAAGGAGTGCTGAATTTATTCGCACTCCTTTTTTGTCAGGGAATACTTACGTGCATCACTGCCTGTCTTTTTGAAGAGAGGTGCCTTGATGCACGGTAAGCCAAAGTGAGGAGACACTAAGATGTTAATCATACGTCCTATTCAGGCTGGTGATTTTGAGGCCTTATATCAAATTGCCGAAGAGTCTGGTCATGGCTTTACGTCATTACCTGTGAATGCGGATCTGCTCAGACATAAAATTGCTCGAGCAGAAGCCTCATTCGTCAAAGCCGTAGAGACTCCCTTCGATGAAGGTTATCTAATGGTGTTGGAAGATACCGATACCCGTGAAGTGGTGGGAACGTGCGCCATCGAAGCGGCGGTGGGAATGGAAGATGCGTTCTACCATTATCGACTCGGTACCGAAGTCTATCATTCTGAACAAATTGATGTGCGTAACGAGGTCGAAACACTCACCCTTTGCCATGATTACACTGGCGCCGCCGAAATGTGCACCCTGTTTTTGCGTGAAGCGTATCGCAAGGGCAACAATGGCCGCATGTTATCCCGCAGTCGCTTTCTGTTTTTGGCGCAACATGCAAAGCGTTTTGGCGAAACTGTGATTGCCGAAATGCGCGGTGTAAGCGACGCCGAGGGGCATTCACCTTTTTATGGTTGGTTGCAAAAACACTTTTTGGGCATAGATTTTATTCAGGCGGATTATCTTTCTGGCTTAGGTAAAAAGGCATTTATGGCCGAAATGATGCCACGAAATCCTGTCTATGTTTGTCTGTTGCCGGAAGAAGCGCAGAAAGTGATTGGCGAAGTGCATACCAATACCCGTCCGGCATTAAGTCTGCTGCAGGCCGAAGGTTTTAGATGCCGCGGTTACGTGGATATTTTTGATGGTGGTCCAACGGTAGAGTGTCGTTTATCGGACATTCGCGGCGTGCGTGAAAGTCGTTTATTGACCGTCGATATTGGTGACATGGTCGAAGCCGACACTCAATTTATTATCTCAAATACCCAATTAGCCAATTACCGAGCGACGTCTGCTGCACTGGCCGTGGACGACAAATCCGAACACATCATTATCAGCCCTGAGCTGGCAGCGGGTTTGTTACTCGCAAAAGGCGATCAAATCCGTATTTTGGCAATGTAGGAATAACAAATGACACATTATATTCAAGGTCAGTGGCATGCTGGCAAAGGTCATGACGTGACCTCAATTAACCCTGCCAATGCACAATCTATTTGGACTGGTAAAACGGCCACTGCAGAACAAGTTAATGCCGCCGTTGATGCTGCGCGCGCCGCACAGTTTGATTGGTTTATGTTAGGTTTTGATGCGCGTTTAGCCATAGTTGAAGCGTATCGCAGCCAACTCGAAGCCAATAAAGCGGAACTAGCAGAAACGATTGCCCAAGAAACTGGTAAACCTCAGTGGGAAACCGCGACTGAAGTCGGTGCCATGATAGGCAAAATTGCTTTATCGGCTGCGGCTTACAATAAACGTACGGGCACAGAAGCCAACGATACGCCAGCAGGACGTGCGGTTATCCGCCATAAGCCCCACGGTGTTGTGGCGGTGTTCGGTCCTTACAACTTCCCTGGTCATTTGCCGAACGGCCACATAGTCCCTGCGCTGCTGGCGGGGAATACCGTGATTTTCAAACCTTCAGAGCTCACGCCTAAAGTCGCTGAGCTGATGGTTAGCCTATGGGATAAAGCGGGTCTGCCTGCTGGCGTGCTTAACTTAGTTCAAGGTGAGGTGGATACGGGTAAGGCACTGGCTTCTCACCCGCAGCTCGATGGTCTGTTCTTTACTGGCAGCTCACGCACAGGTCATTTTTTACATCAACAATATGCCGGTCATCCGGGCAAGATTTTAGCACTTGAGATGGGGGGTAATAACCCACTGATCATCAAAGGTGTGCAGGATATTAAGGCCGCAGTGCACGATATTTTGCAGTCGGCTTATATTTCATCTGGCCAACGTTGCACTTGTGCGCGCCGTTTATACGTCGAGCAAGGCGAGCAGGGCGATGCGCTGATTGCCATGTTAGTCGATGCGGTTAAACAGATTAAAGTCGGTCCTTGGAATGCGCAGCCACAACCTTTTATGGGCTCAATGATTTCTGAAACTGCCGCTAAGGGTATGGTTGCGGCGCAGGCGAATCTGTTGAACTTAGGCGGCGTGTCTTTGGTCGAGTTGACCCATCTAGAAGCGGGTACAGGCTTAGTGTCTCCTGGCCTTATCGATGTGACAGCGATCGATGCATTGCCGGATGAAGAATACTTCGGACCTCTACTGCAGCTGGTGCGTTACAGTGATTTTGATCAAGCGATCAAATTGGCTAACCAAACGCGTTACGGCTTGTCTGCGGGATTACTTGCCGATAGCCGTGAAGATTATGATTATTTCCTCGCGCGTATTCGTGCTGGCATTGTTAACTGGAACAAACAAATCACTGGCGCATCGGGCGCGGCACCTTTTGGTGGTGTTGGGGCTTCGGGTAACCACAGAGCGAGTGCTTTCTATGCCGCCGATTACTGTGCTTATCCGGTCGCTTCGGTCGAGGCTGATGCCGTGAGTTTACCCGCGACATTAAGCCCAGGTTTGAGCTTGTAAGCGGGTAGGGATTTGACTTTTATGCGGTAAAGAATATGTGGGAAAGAGGAGGAAGGACTAATGTTCTTCCTTTTTAATAACAAGCAGTGACGTTACTTAAGTTTCTACTGTGGGTATGTGTGACGCTGCAACAGTGGCATTTAGGTCGTTACATTTAGTGTTTGCGGCAAAATAACAGCAATAACCGCAGCACAATAAAAGGAGTTTTTATGCATACCGACATCAACGCGTTATTTGCCGCTCTGTGGCAAGACTATATTCAAATGACCCCTTCAGCGGCAAAAGTGCACGCTTTGTTGGGTCATGGTAAGCCGATCATCAACGACCATATTGCCCTGCGTACTTTCAATATCGCTAAGGTGAATTTGGACGTACTGGCTAAGCATTTCACTTCATTAGGTTATGTACCTTGCGGTGATTATAAGTTTGAACAGAAAAAACTGATCGCTAAGCATTTTGAACATCCAGACTCGACTCAGCCTAAAGTGTTTATCTCTGAGCTGTTAGTTGAAGAATTTAGCCCTGCGCTGCAAGACACCATTCGAGGCTTAATCGCCCAAGTGGATGCTGCAGCGACGACCGCTGACAACTTTATTTACTCAGGCCGTCATTGGTCTTTAGATGCTAAAACCTATCAGGACTTATTAACTGAGAGTGAATATGCAGCTTGGGTAGCGGCTTTTGGTTATCGCGCTAACCATTTCACTGTGTCTATCAATCACCTCGACGGTTTTGAGACTTTAGAGTCAGTGAATGATGCTCTGAAGCAAGCGGGCTTTGTGCTCAATAGTTCAGGTGGCGAGATCAAAGGTTCGCCAGAAGTCTTGTTAGAACAATCGTCGACTATGGCCGATAAGATTGGTGTTGAATTTACTGACGCGACAGTGGAAATCCCAAGCTGTTTCTATGAGTTTGCGCTACGTTATCCTATGGCTAATGGCGAGCTCTACACCGGCTTTGTGGCGGCGTCTGCCGACAAGATTTTTGAAAGCACCAATGTGAATAAAGTCTAACGTCCTCAAATTGCTTTCTGCATAAAAAAACGCCATCAATTCGATGGCGTTTTTTATGGATATTTCAAACAAGGCATTTAATACGATTGGCATAACCCGGGGCTAGCTAAAGGTCAGCTCGATCCTCAATCCACCTAAGCGAGTGCTGTGATTAAACTGCAGTTCAATCTCGTATTGCTCGGCAATTTCTTTTACTATTGATAATCCTAAACCGTGACCCATCACAGACTCATCAAGCCTTGTTCCTCTTTGTGTGAGCTTATCTAGCTCATCATCAGCAACCCCTGGACCATCATCATCAATACAAAGGCAGAGACGCTCTTGTTGACGCGATAGCTGAATGCTGACTCGGCTCTGGGCCCATTTAAAGGCGTTGTCTAGCAGGTTGCCTAATAGCTCCATGCCATCTTCCCTGTGAATCGGCAGTCTGAGAATGTTGGGATCGAGTTCGAAATCGCATTCAATGGATTTGTTGCGGTGAACCTTATTTAGCGTGTTGGCTAGGCTATGTAAATCCCTAGGGATCACCAATTGCGCAGCGGGGAGCATGTCGCCAGTGATCCTCGCGGCAGCCAGTTTACGCTCGACCATCTTGTGAATCGAATCAAGTTGCTGCTGCAGGGCAATGGCAGTTTCAGGATCTTTGAGGCCAAGAGCTTCAACCTGTTGCTGCATCACGGCAAGTGGCGTTTTGAGCCCATGGCTCAAATTACCTAAGTTATTGCGGCTACGTTCAATTTGCTTGGCAGTGTACTCAAGTAGTTCATTATAGGTTTTTGCTAATGGTTGTACTTCAGGGGGAATATTATTGAGCTCCAGCGCGTTAATTTCCCCTTGTCTTAGCCGAGAAAGTGCGTGCTGTATGTGCTTAACTGGCTTAAAGGATTGACGTAGGATCAAGAATATCCCCGCGATCATAGCAACTAACATCGCCAGATTGACACCAAGCTTAGTGCCATAAACCTCGCTAAACACACGTCTACCGATACTCAAATCTTGCGCAACGGTTAAGGTGGCGCTGACATTGGCACTGCTGGAATTTAACCCTAATGATAACAACTGCATATCGTTATTTTTTGGCCCTTTAGCTTGCCAGACGCGGGTTTGATTTGGTGCCAGTGGCTCAATATCTAACTGCATATCCCACAGGGAGCGTGAGCGAATCACTTCATTTGGTAGGTTAAGCTGAAAATAACGGCCTGAATAGGCGGGCTTGTAGAAACTGGAAAGCTGGCTTTGATCTATGCTGATCTCCCCATCATGGATATGGGTTGCCAGCATGATATGTTCGAGATCTTCTTCTAAGCGATTGATAATAGAGTCGTGGAAGGCCTGACGTAGCATGGACTCAAACAGTATCAGTCCAATCACAGTACCTAACACGAGTAAGCCAGTTAACCATAAACTGAGCTTAGTGCGGATCGAGATCATTCAATAATGCCGTGGAAGATGTAACCTTGGCCGCGACGGGTTTCGATCGTGGTTTTACCCAGTTTCTTGCGTAGATGGGTGACATAAACCTCGACCACATTACTCTCTTTTTCATCGTCAAACTGATAGAGCTTATCGGTTAGCTGCGTCTTAGATAACAGCTTCTTAGGTGACATGAGGAAGATTTTTAACAGCCTAAATTCCATTGCTGTGAGTTCATACAGCTGCTCGGCCACTTTTACTGTTTGCTCTGCTTCATCTAAAACCACGCCACCATAACTCAATTGTTTACTTGAGGTGTTTAGACGACCATGTGCACGGTGGATTAAAGCTTGGATTCGGGCCAATAATTCCTGGGCGTGGAAAGGTTTACCTAAGTAATCGTCGGCGCCAGCATTAAAACCTTCTACTTTTTCATGCCATTGGCTGCGGGCCGTCAGCATGATGACTGGAGTGCTGATCCCTTGATTTCGCCAGCCTTCGAGCAGTTCGAGGCCGTTGCCATCGGGCAAACCTATGTCTAAGATTACGCAATCGTATTGGGTTTCTTTGATCAGATAATCGGCTTCAAGCGCTTTGTCTGTAATATCGGTTACATAGCCAGCGAGTTTGAGTTGTTTCTCCAGCTCGGTGACTAGCATTGGGTTATCTTCAACGAGTAACAGTTTCATGTTTTCGACATTCGCTCGGTAGTGCTATTGATTGATCGGCTTGACCATTAGTTGCATCAATACTGAGATTAACGATTTGGCCACGCTGAACTTTGATTTGCAAATCATAGCGCCATTTATGATCTTCTTGATAGAGATGAGCATCAATTAGTTCACCTTGGCAAAATTGGTTCACTACGGCGAGTGTACCGTTTAAGGACAATATTTGCCCAGAGTTAACTAACGCCTTGGCTTGATAATGTTCTAATTCAATAGGTTCGGCATGCAAGATTATTGGATGCACCAGCGTGAATAGGCTGAAAAAACAGATTAAAAACAGCCGTTTCATTTGAGCTCCCCAATAAAAAATGGCCTAGAATTTATTCTAGGCCACTTTAATAAGGCAGGCTTAAATCAAGCTGAAGACTAACTTAACGGGTACCGTATACCACGATTGTCTTACCATGAGCTTGGATCAAATTCTGTTCTTCTAACATCTTCAAGATACGACCCACAGTTTCCCGTGAACAGCCAACGATTTGGCCTATCTCTTGACGAGTGATCTTAATCTGCATGCCATCAGGGTGTGTCATAGCATCAGGTTGTTTAGCCAGATGTAATAGAGTTTGAGCAATACGGCCTGCAACGTCTAAGAATGCAAGGTTACCCACTTTCTGGCTGGTACTTTGTAGGCGATAGGCCATTTGCGCAGACAGCTTCATCAGAATTTCAGGGTTAACTTGAATTAACTGTCTGAATTTCTTATATGAAATCTCAGCGATTTCACAAGCTTGCTTAGCACGAACCCAAGCGGTACGTTCGGCTTGTTCTTCAAACAAACCTAGTTCACCGATAAAGTCACCTTGATTCAGATAAGAAAGGATCATCTCCTTACCTTCTTCATCTTTAATCAATACCGCTACAGAACCTTTTACTATGTAATAAAGGGTATCTGAGTCTTCACCAGCATGGATAAGAGTGCTCTTTGCAGGGTACTTATGAATGTGACAGTGTGATAAAAACCATTCCAAAGTTGGATCAGGTTTTGGCTTACCAATCAGAGCCATGTTGGTGTTCCTCGATTGATTAAAACGAAAGTAAGAGTATTCTAAATAAGCATTTTACGTCAATTAAACTCACAAAAACTTGATGGAAGTCTTAGTTTAGAATAAGTGAATAAATGCAATTAACCATCTAAAATTAGAGCTTATTTTGCTACTTTAGTGATTTAAGTCAACTAAATCGATATGAAACTCGCTGGATTCACTTAACTCTGTCGAGTTAATCACATCTTACCAGTCTATTTCAGCAGTTTTATTATAGATTATGAATAAAATATGCCACTAAATTACACAATAACATGTTTCACTTTTTAAATTTGACATTCCATTTGGCTTAACTTCCCCCATTATCCTGAGGTTTGTGTGTATTTAGGCTCGACTTATGGGGTTAATTCTGGCTAACTTTGAGGGCAGTTGTTTTTAAGAGAGGTAAGCAAGTGAAATACAGATTATGGGTTTTAGGTGCAGGTTTAAGCTTAACAATAGGGCTGAGCTCTGCGGCGCACGCATTTTCTATCCCGCAGCCAGCAGCTGAACTTGCGGCCAGTAAGTTTGTGCATATTCAGGTGACGGCAGAGCAAGGTGATGCCGATGCCCAATTTTTGCTGGGATTAATGTATCTCTCCGGACGTTTTGTGTCGCAAGAAGTGCCGACTGGATTGCACTGGATCTCACTTGCCGCCGAACAACAACATGAAAAAGCGCAGCAAACCTTAGCGGATCTGTCATTTGAAGGCCAATTGATCAAGCGTGACTTGTCAGTCGCTGAGCATTGGTATAAAGCGTTGAGTGAGCAGGGCAGTCGTTGGGCTCAATTCCGTTTAGGCTTTATTTATGCGTCTGGCGGTGACGGTGTGCAGCGCAACTGCGGTAAAGCGGTCGAGCAATTTTCCCAAGTGGGTGATGATATTGCCTTAGGTAATGTGGCGTGGATTTTAGCGACTTGCCCCGAAGCTGAGTATCGCGATGGTAATAAAGCGGTCGAGTTGTCCTTAAAATTACTCAAAGTGAATGAAAACGATCCTACAAATCTTGATAATTTAGCCGCGGCTTATGCGGAGTTAGGTGATTTTGGTGCTGCTATTTCGACGCAGCAGAAAGCGATCGAAGCGTTGAAAATGAATGCTGAAATGACTAAGACTGATGAGTTTATGCTGCGGTTACAAACCTACGAGCAAAAGCGTGCCTATCGCGAAACCTTACGTTTACTCGAATAGGTATTTCTTCATCATCGCTCTCTAGTTAACTGCTATTTTTATTTTAGTATTGATTAATGCATTGATTCATAAATTGAAAAATAAAGCCTGAGTGGATACTCGGGCTTTTTGTTTTTGATTAAGGTTAACCGAGTGTCCAAGAATCCAGAATGTGATATTCGACACCCGTGCTTGTGCTTTTTGAATGATATAAATGCAAATTATCGGGCGTTAACGTCAGCGTATTCATACCTTTGAGTTGCAATAAAGCCGACTCATCTAGTGTCCATTGTTTTGCTTTTCTAAATAAACTGATGTGCGGGCAAAAGCTGTGCTCACTCCGATGTAATTGCAGTAGGTCGGCAATTTCTTGCGTCTGTTTAGCTAATTGCGCTAACGGCGGCTCAATATCATCGCCTTTCAAGCAAGATACTTGCGCATTGGGCCATACATCGAGCTGGTTAAGCCGAACGCTAAATCTTGGTTTCACTAAGCGGTCAACCGCATCAAGGAGGGCGATTTTTTGCTCGTTGTTAGCTTGACCCATAAAGCAGAGTGTTAAATGCAGATTGCTGACACTCACCGCTTTCGCCTCTGGATTAAGGTGGCATATCAATTGCTGCTGCAATTCACTTAGATATACCCTTTGACTATCTGTGGGAGCGAAGCCGAGAAATAGCCTTTGTTGCATCGGTTTATCATCCTTTTGGAGCGCTTAATATGGATTATCTCAGCGAACACTTTGACGTTAAGCGCATTTGAGCGTTAATCTAGCTGTTGAATTTATCAGCTAATTTGTGACTCAAGCAGACGTTTAATTTACTGTGAGCCTATACTTAATGCACGTCGATAATACCTTAAATGGATTTTTAGGTAAGGAAGAGACTTTTCATGTCAGTAGGTTTAGCTAATCCACTCCAACAGGCTTTGGTCAGTATTTTTAGTGAATCCCCGCTAGAAACCTTAGAGCAGAATGTTGACAGAGCGCTTGAGACTATTACTTTGCAACTGCATTGTGACGGGGTATTTGTATTAACCGGAAGCCAGTCACTGGATCGTTTACGCACGCGTAATCTGTATTTAAAACCTCAATTTGCCCAAGGCCAACAAACCCGAGTCTGGCCCTTGGCACGAATGCCATTTTTTCGCTCTCTTGTCCGTACTCCGCGTCTATTAAATCTGGCTGATGTGAATACCTTACCTGCCGATGCTCAGGCTGAGCGGGCTTTATTAAGGGATTGGGACGTCAAGAGTCTATTAGTATTGCCGCCAGTCGTGTTTGGCGAAACTCGTATTGCCTTGGGGGCCGTTAATTGCTCCGAATGTTGTGAATGGAGCGAAGAGTTTATAAGTGAGTTTAATCACGCCGCTGTGATGATTGGCTCTGCGATGGAATTGACGCGTATTGCTTTAAGCATGCTTGCCAGTGAACATAAATACTGTGAAGTATTCAACCAGTTGCCCTTAGCCTGCGCCTTGTTAGATAAGCATGATCAATTGACTATGCTGAATAAAGTCGCTCTGCAAACCCTGCCAATTCAACATGGCTATGATTTATTCGACATGGTGCGTGAGGAAGAGCACGCCATGCTAACCGATACCTTACATGTGGTACGAGAAGGCGTGCTCGGCCAAGCTTGGTGTGAATTACCTTTAAAATCAATTCATCAATTAACTTGGTTGAAACTGAGTTTTAGCCAGATTAGCGGCGATAAAGATACTTTAGTCATGATTGCCGAAGATGTCAGTGAAAAGTACCGCTTAGCCGATGAGTTATCCTTCCATGCCAATTATGATGCACTTACGGGTTTACCTAATCGGCTACATTTCGAAGCCCTATTAGAAAACCTACTACATGCCCACGACGATATGCCTATTTGCGTGGCATTTCTCGATTTAGACCAATTCCAAGTCATTAACAATATCAGTGGCCATCAGGCGGGCGATAAGCTGCTTTGCCAAGTCGCATTACGTTTGAAACAGCTCGTACGTAAAGGCGATATTGTTGCCCGTTTAGGGGGCGATGAGTTTGGTATCCTGATGCATTACTGCAATGTGGACTCTGCGAAACAGATTGCTAAGCGGATTTGTACCCAGTTAGCAAATCATGAGTTTATTTGGGAAAGTCGTAGTCACAATGTCAGTGTTAGTATGGGGATTGCTAGGCTAGATAAAAAATCCGCCGATATTTATACCGTCATGAGTCAAGCTGACGCTGCTTGTCGATTAGCGAAGGATCAAGGCCGAAATGGCTGGCATTTATACAGTGCGAGCGATCCTAAAATGAACCGTCTCTACACCGAGATGATGGCCTCTGTTGATATCGTCGGCGCACTCGCGTTAAACCAATTCGAGCTTTATTTTCAAAGCATAGTGCCGTTAAACCGCGAGGAAACTGGCTTACATTTAGAGATCCTACTGCGTATGGTGCAGACTAACGGCACTATAGTGTCTCCAGCTATCTTCTTACCCGCCGCCGAGCGATACAACTTGGCTTCTAAGGTTGATCTTTGGGTGATCGATAATTTGCTCAAGTGGGGTGGTAGTCATTTAGATATTTGGCAGCAATTGGATCTTGTGTCTGTGAATCTGTCGGCAACCTCTTTGGGCGATCATGAGTTTATGAATTGGCTAGAAATGCGTTTGATGGCCGAACCTGAGCTGGTGGATAAGCTTTGCATCGAGATCACAGAAACCGCGGCTGTGAGTCAGCTCGATCAAGCCACAAAGTTACTCGAGATACTTCGTCCGCTCAATTGTAAATTAGCCCTCGATGACTTTGGTGCAGGCTTTTCTAGCTTTGCTTACCTTAAGCGCCTCAATGTGGATTTTGTAAAGGTTGATGGCCAATTTGTCGTCAATATTTGCGAAGACTCTGCGGATCAGGCGATCGTAAAATCCATCTGCCAACTTGGTCAAGATATGGGGTTTGATGTGGTTGCTGAATTTGTCGAATCCCAAGAAATAGGGTGGAAATTGCAAGCCTTAGGCGTCGACTATGCTCAAGGTTACGCCATCAATAAACCGATACGCTTAGCTGAACTACAGTCAGGGCTCAGTCAACCTTGGCTCGAAAAACGTGAGATTTTTGCTCCCTATCCACAGCTGTAATCTTGGGCATGGCAGCCTTGAGCGGTTACGTATGTCAGCACTGACTTGATAATGTTTGCTGCGAAATGGTACTCAAAGCCGATTGTTAGTACACTGACGCCCTGTGTTGGCCGCTGATGTCTTTTTCTTGAACTCTCTACCTATTCATAGCTTATTAGCACCGCTGCGCGCGGCTTTTTCTCGTCACGCTCAAGTGATCCTCGAGGCACCGACAGGTGCGGGTAAATCAACGGCGTTACCTTTGGCTATGTTGGATTGGTCAGAAATCAGCGGACGCATTTTAATGCTCGAACCGCGGCGTGTCGCGGCGCGTAGTGTGGCGCACTATATTGCCAGCTGTCGCCAGCAAAAGGTGGGACAAGAAGTCGGCTATCGCGTCCGCGGTGAAGCTAAAATCAGCGCCAATACCCGTTTAGAAATTGTCACCGAAGGCATACTGACGCGAATGATCCAACAAGATCCCGAGTTAACTGGGATTGGAATGATCATCTTCGATGAAATTCATGAACGTCACCTCACAACAGATTTAGGTCTTGCCCTAGCGCTCGAAGTGCAAGCTTCACTGCGGGATGATTTAAAGATATTAGCTATGTCAGCGACTCTATCTGGTCTTGCCTTAGCTGAACTCATGCCAGAAGCGGTGACCTTGCACAGCGAAGGCCGGAGTTTTCCTGTCGACATCGAATATCGCCCCGTGCCCACGCAGCAGCATTGGATCGATCATCTTGGCCGCTGCGTGCTCGAACTGGTCTCGGCCAGCAGCAGTGCCAGTGTTGATAAAACGGCTGCCAATAATGCCGTGCTCGTGTTTTTACCCGGTAAAGGGGAGATATTACGATTACAGCAGTTTTTGCGCGAGCGCTTAGCGGACGATGCTTTTTTGATTTGCCCTCTTTATGGTGAACTTTCAGGGGCCGAGCAAGATAGCGCGATCGCTGCAACTATAGATGGCCGGCGCAAAATCGTGCTAGCGACTAACGTGGCGGAATCGAGTTTAACTATTGAAGACATAGGGTTTGTCATCGACAGTGGCTATAAACGACAAGCGAGTTTTAACCCTAAAACCGGTGTCACCCGCTTAGGCTTGAAACGTATAAGCCAAGCCTCCGCAACTCAGCGTAGTGGTCGCGCCGGGCGTTTATCAGCGGGTGTGTGCGTTCGCCTGTGGAGCCAAGAAGAACATGGCCGCATGCTCAGGGCCGATGAACCCGAGATCAGCCAAGCGGATCTGGTGGCTATGGCCCACGATTGTGCTTACTGGGGCGCAAAATCCTTTAGCGACTTGATGTTGTTAACGCCGCCACCAAGTGTGCATGAGGCACTGGCGTGGAAACTGTTACAAGATTTAGGCATGGTCGATACTCAAAATAAACTCACTCCCCACGGTAAAGCGGCCTACGAGCTAGGGTGTCACCCAAGGCTTGCTCATATGTTATTGGGCGCAAAAAGTTTGGGCGCAAACAATGGGGGAGTCAATAATGCTAACGAACAAGCAACGCAATTGGGCAGTTTGGCCTGCTTGTTGTCGGGGGTTTTAGAGGCGCGCGGTTTGCCTAAAAAGGGCGCCGATATCATGAATTACCTGCACTTTGCCTGTCATGGACAAGCTGGGCAACAGGCAAAACAGTGGCAGAAAAAGCTAGGATTAGCGGCGGATTTGTCTAAGATAGCGACCCATGCACACCACAGCGATGTGGGGTTATTATTAGCACTTGCTTATCCGGATCGTATCGCTAAAGCCCGCGGTGTTGAGGGCTACCAATTAGCCAATGGTACTGGCGTCGTGCTCACAGCCGATGATGCATTGGCGCAAACGCCGTGGATGGTGGTGGCGGATTTTCAAGAAACTGAAGGCAGAAACGCTGGGCGGATTTACTTAGCGAGTCAGCTTCAGCCAAGCTTGTTCGACGGCGAGCTAAAAGGTTTGCTGGACATTCATGAGATTTGTGGCTGGGATGAAGCTAAAGGTCGAGTGATTGCGCAGCGCCAATACAAGGTCGGACAAATTTTAGTAAAAACCGAGACGATTGCTAAGCCTGAACGTAAGCAAATTGTCGCGGCCTTACTGGGCTATATTCGCCAGCAAGGATTACAAATCCTCAATTGGAACGCTAACTTAGAACAGTTTCAATACAGGCTCAAACTGGCAACTGAGTTTGACGTGGGCAGTGACTGGCCCAAGGTTGATGATGAAGCATTATTAGCGAGCCTAGAAACTTGGCTGGCGCCTTACCTCGAAAATGTGAATAATCTGCCGCAATTAGTTAAGCTCGATTGCTTTGGTTTTGTGGCAAACTGTTTGAGCTGGCAGCAGAAACAGCGACTTGACGAGTTATTGCCAACTTCCTGGCCGTTAGTCACCGGTACCTCTGCGCCAATAGCATACGACGAGTCTGGGCGTGCGCTACTGCGTGTACGTCTGCAAGAAACCTTTGGCATGGCGCAGAGTCCTATGTTGGCGCAGGGTAAACTAAAGGTGACGATGGAATTACTCTCTCCGGCCCAGCGCCCATTGGCTTTGACGGCGGATTTAGCCAGTTTTTGGCAGGGACCTTATGTGGAAGTGAAAAAGGAAATGCGCGGTCGATATCCAAAACATCTGTGGCCAGACGATCCTGTGAATACACTGCCGACAAAATTTACCAAGAAGAAAACCTTGGGTTTAGCTCAGCCCTAGCACCACGCCGATGGTTTTATAACATTTTGTTATGAAACACTTTGATTCGCACCACGTTAGCTTTGTGCCTATGGCTGATGTCTTTAAATGCATGAATGATGAAGTAGATATGACAACTAAGACGACAAAAAAATCACCCGCTTCCCGTCGGGCTAATCATGGCCGCGGTTTATTTCGACGAATTTGGTCTATCAGTTGGAAATTAGGCTTGGCTGGATTAGCTGTAGTGACTTTTTACAGTATTTATCTTGATCAAATTATTGCGCAAAAATTTGAAGGCCAAAAATGGCATTTGCCCGCGCAGGTGTTTAGCCGCTCTATGGCGCTGTACCCCGGTGCGGCAGTCAGCCATCCGCAAATGATGGCTGAGCTTAAGTTGCTCGGCTATCGCAAAGTCGCTAACCCACGCCAAGTGGGAGAGTTTTCGGCATCGAGCACTCGTATTGAATTGTGGCGTCGACCGTTTTTGCATCCTGAAGGCGATCAAGTCGAACAAAGAGTCATGATCAGTTTCGACAGCAATGGCATCAGTTCGGTCACTCGAGTCTCAGACAAGCGTCAACTCGCCGTATTCCACCTTGAGCCAGTATTGCTCGACCGTATTATTACTGGCGATGGTGAAGATAGGCTGTTTGTGCCGACCGAAGAAATGCCAAAGTCGATCGTGCAGGCGTTACTGCTGGTGGAAGATCGTAGTTTTTATGAACACCATGGTGTGAATCCATTCGCGATTGCGCGCGCGGCTTTTGTGAACATCAGCGCCGGTCGCACTGTGCAAGGGGGCTCGACGTTAACTCAGCAGTTAGCGAAAAACTTTTTCCTTTCGAGTGAGCGTTCCTTGCTGCGTAAGGTTCGCGAAGCCTTGATGGCAGTGATTATAGATTTCCGTTACAGCAAAGACGAAATCCTCGAAGCGTATCTTAACGAAGTGTACATGGGGCAGGATAAATCCCGCGCCGTCCATGGTATGGGTTTGGCCTCACGTTTCTATTTCGGCCGTCCTATCAGTGAGTTGACTATTTCCCAGCAGGCATTCTTAGTGGCTGCGATTAAGGGACCGTCTTACTACAATCCATGGAAATATCCGGATCGTATTCAAGAACGCCGTGATCTAGTATTGCGTTTGTTAATGGATGCGGGGGATTTAACCACGGCGGAGTACAAGGTGGCGGTAGAGTCACCCTTAGGGATCCGTAATCTCAATAAACCAGCACATCAAAAATTGCCTTCCTTCTTCGCCTTGGTAAAACAGGAAGTGAACGAGCGTTATGGCGATGCGCTATTGAAGCAATCTGGGGTGAAAATCTATACCACGCTCGATCCTATGGCCCAAGAAGCCGCCGAAATTGCGGTGACTCAAACCCTCAAGAGTTTAGATAAGAGCAATAAATCATTGCAGATTGGTATGGTCGTGACCGACAAATACACTGGCGGTATTGCGGCTATGGTCGGCGATAAAACCCCGGGATTTGATGGCTTTAACCGCGCGGTTGAAATTCGTCGTCCTATTGGTTCGTTAATTAAGCCTTTTGTGTATGCTACGGCTCTGGCACCTAATAGCCAATTTACCTTAGCGACACCTCTTAAAGATCAACCTATTACCTTAAAAAGCGAGCAAGGTAAGACATGGTCACCACAAAACTTTGATAAGAAGTTCAGTGGTCAGGTGCCTTTGTTAACGGCATTGAAAAAGTCGATGAACGTACCGACGGTAAACCTTGGGATTGCTGTGGGTGTGGATGCGGTTGCAACAACATTGGCTAAATCGGGTTGGCAGGAGCCGTTAAACGAGTATCCCTCCATGTTACTCGGCGCCGTCAATGGCTCGCCATTAATGGTAGCGCAAGTGTACCAAACCTTAGCTGATAGCGGTGTTTACCGTAAGTTAACCACAGTGACCGCTGTGCTAGATTCTGATAAGAACCCATTGCCAGTGACGCGATTGCCTAAAGAGCAAGCTATAGCACCTGAGACAGATTTCTTAATTCAATTTGCTATGCAGCAAGTGGTAAATACGGGAACGGCGACGCGTTTAGGTAATGCTTTCCCTGGCGTTGGACTTGCGGGTAAGACTGGCACCAGTAACGACAGCCGCGACTCTTGGTTTGCGGGCTTTGATGAGCGTAATGTCGCCGCCATTTGGGTTGGGCGTGACGATAACGGCAAAACCAGTTTGTATGGTAGCAGTGGCGCCATGGCCGTTTATCTTGCCTTCTTAAAGGAACGTCCACCTATTAGTCTGCGCTCAATCCCTGTGAACGGCGTAGTGAAGGGCTTTTTTGACCGAGATACAGGTGTGGCTAAGGAATCCACTTGCAGCAATGTCGATGCGCTTCCGGCATTAGCTGCGACCTATCGTCCAGTGAATAACTGCGGCGACCCTTTGCAGTGGTGGCAGAAAATTTTCTAGGTTAATAGGGTCGATAATGGGCCAATAACGCACTTATGCGTTGGATATAAAACCTTTTAGTCAGTAGAACCTGTGCCGATGGAAGTGGTGTGATCGAGGGCAAACTCGGGGCGCCAATCTTCCCTTTGCACGGGACGTTAATCCAAAGTGAGAAATGACATGTTTAAAACCGCTGCCGCTGTGCATATTTTAGTGAAACACAAAGAACAGGCTGAGGATATTGTTAAGCAGCTGAATAATGGTGCTAATTTTGCTGTGCTCGCTAAGCGTTTTTCCTCTTGCCCCTCGGCCAAAAAAGGCGGCGATTTAGGCGAGTTCAAAAAAGGCCAAATGGTGCCACAGTTCGATAAGGTTGCATTTTCAGGTGAATTACTGGTGCCACATATAGTGAAAACTAAGTTTGGCTGGCATGTGGTTAAAGTGTTGTATCGCACTTAATACCCCAGTAATAAGCGCATCTTCACCGAACGTTATTTTCGACTAATCAAATAGATTGGAATATTAAGGAGCGATGAGCATGACCTTTAGTTTTAATACCGAAGATGCGAGCCAAGTTTGCGTGGGGGCATTTGCGCTGGCGGTGCCCGTGGCATTTTCAGAGGAAGCTTGGCATCTCGGCGAAACCTTGCCTGTGCTCAATCTCGCCATGCTCTTTAGTTTATCGCTGTTATTTCTAGGGGTTTTTACTTACCACAGTGTGTTCCAGCAAAATATTAGTGCCAGAGTCCCTGTGTTTATTTTCCGCATCGTAGTGGCGTATTTGCTCACCGCGCTGGTGGTTTTCCTCGTCCTGCTGTGCCTCGATAAAGTGCCTTTTTTTGAAGATCCGCTGACCTCGATAAAACGGATTATCGTCATCACTATGCCAGCCTCTATGGGCGCCATTGTGGTGGATAGCTTCGATAAGGAATGATGCACCTTAGCCAAACCTCATGACTTTTGTCACTGGTGGATTAGGGTTATTTTGCGCATACTCATTCCCATACTCTGACTTTGATTGATGTCTAGAGTCGAAATAAGCCTGAGTTTTTAGCCTGATAACAATAACGCCACTAAATAAAGGAAATGACTATGAATACTGGAGCCCTCGCTTTACTTATCCCGATACTCGCCATTGTTGGCGGATATGTGGTCGCGATTATGAAAATCCGCGACAAGCAAGGTGTGTCGAGTCGTGAGCAAGAGGCCGAAAATCAAGCCTTGCGGGCCGAGTTAGCTACCTTGCGTCAGCGTGTCGAAGTGCTAGAGCAGCTAGTCACTGACGATAGTTTTCAATTGAAGCGTGAATTTAAACAAGTCTAACTATTTGTTCCTTGTTCAATGGAAGGCGCTAGCCTGTTAACCTAAGTTAATACCCTTGTAATTTGTTTGGCTTTACAAATGTGGGCAGGGTGTTACTTTGTACATCTTCCGTGGGATCAAGTCATCGGGTGAGTTAAATACCTAATTTAAGGTAGACTCGTGATAATTTTGTTATCCATCCCTGTATTGAGTTATTACAAATAGAGTTTATATGTTTCTAGCGCCTTATTTTTCCGAGCAAAATCAAGCCATTTCCGTTTCAGCACAACAAGCCAGCGACTTCGCGAAGAAAATTGCGCAGGACTTTAATCCCATACACAATGTGGGCGCAAAACGCTTTTGCGTGCCGGGAGATTTACTGTTTGCCCTAGTATTGACTCAATATGGCCTGAGTCAGAGCATGAAATTTAGCTTTGCGGGTATGGTGGGCGCGAGTGTCGAACTGCAATTCCCGGAACAAGTGAGCGAGAGTTTTTCAATTCGCGATGGCCGCGAAAAAACCTATCTTAATGTGAGCCGTCAAGGCGATGTAAGTTGTTGCGATGCGCAGACAGAATCCTTTATTCGTCAATATGTTGCTTTCTCTGGGCATAATTTTATCGATATCCTGATCCCTTTGATGAAACAACATCAAGTGATGATCAACCCAGACCGACCTTTAGTGATTTACGAAAGCATGTCGTTTGATTTAACCACCCTCGATTTTGTGCAAGTGACCTTATCACTCGTTGACCAAGATTTAAAAATCGATGGTAAACGTGGCGATGTGACACTGCACTTTGAATTACACAGTGGCGATACTTTAGTCGGCACAGGTATCAAAACCTTAGTCATGAGTGGCTTACGCCCTTACGACGAGGCGCTGGCGCAGCAAATGTGCGCCACCTATGAAGGTAGTAAAACTGATTATTGATTGACGGAACAATTGCATGGCGTTTTATCGATAGATAAAACGCCATGCAATCCTTGCGTGATGAAATGCGAGGGGATTAATGACCGTTGATTGAAAGTTGAGAGACGATTTGTGAGACGTTTTCTGCCCCGTTGCGTATTTCTCCCATCACCAAAGTTACCTCGGCTAACTGTTGTTTCCCTTCCTGTGCGATACCTTCAACTTCGTTCATCATGTCTGTTGCACTTGTGGTGAGCTGGGTATTTTTAGTGACTACGGCGGCAATTTCACTGGTTGATTTACTGGTTCTGGAAGCGAGCTGCCTCACTTCATCGGCGACAACCGCAAAACCTCGGCCTTGTTCACCCGCACGCGCGGCCTCAATTGCGGCATTTAATGCCAGCAAATTGGTTTGATCGGCAATCGAGCTAATGGTCGCGACTATGGCTTGAATACTTTGGGATTGCTCATTCAGTTGAGTAATCGCCTGAGTCGTTTTATGGGTTTGCTCAGCAATGGCATTGGAGGTATTCACGGTCGCATTAAGCAACTTAACGCCTTGTTCCGCTTGTTCAACGGTACGTTGCGATGTGGTGAGCGCAATATTTGCGGCTTCACGCACAGCGTGGCTTTGCTCGATCCGCTTGCTGATATCACTGGCGAACTTAACAACTTTAACGACCTTTCCATGTTCATCCATAATGGGATTGTAAGCCGCCTCCAGCCAAATTGAGTCGCCATAGGCATTTTTGCGCTCAAATAGCCCTTTGCTATAGCGACCTTGCTTAAGCTCGTCCCAAAAGTGTGGATTTTGTCGATAAAACTCATCAAAACAGAAAATACGATGGTGTTTACCAATAATCTGCTCTTTGCTAAAGCCCATTGTCTTTAAGAAGTTAGTATTGGCTTTCAAAATCGTGCCATCGGTAGTGAATTCAATAATGGCTTGCGAGCGATTCAAGGCATTAAAAATGGCCGCTTGGTCATCAAGTTGGTGCTTATCTTGGGTGATATCAACGGCTGTTTTCATTATTTTAACGACTTTACCTGCCTGTTTTATAGGGAAGTAAGTGGCTCTAAGCCAGATCTCTTGGCCATTTTTATTCACTCGTGCAAAATTGCCTTCCTGTGGATGACCTGCTTTTAGATTACTCCAAAATTGCTGGTAGGTAGCAGAATTACCATAAACCGCTGAGCAAAATAGTTTGTGATGTTGGCCTACAACTTCATTAAGTGAATAACCTACCGTTTTTAAAAACAACGCATTAGCATCGAGAATTATTCCATCAGGCGTAAATTCTACTGTGGCAATACTGTGCTTAATCGAGTCGATGATCGACTCCGCTTCTTGGCGCTTGTTTTCGCTCACTTCTAGGCCTTTACGTAATGAAGAATTGAACACTGAGATACTCCTGATGAGCTTAACTGACTCAAAAACCGCTGGTCTTTATTGAAAGCTCGATATAACGAGCTGGATACACAGATAAATATAGCTGTGATTTTAATGTGTGGTTTATTTCTATGAAACACGCGATCGGGATCTATATACCTAAATTGAGCAAAAGAAGATCACTTTTCTTTGGTTTTAGCTCGACTAGGCTTTGGTTTTAGCCCGACCAGACGTAGCGGATAACGAATTTTAGCATGCGATTAGACTTAATCAGATTGAATTAACGCTAAAGAAAAAGCTGCCAAAGGGCAGCTTCTTAAGTGTCATCTATGCTCGGCGGTTAGCTTAGTTTTTCAATCTTAGCTGGCAGCCCTTGTCTGGCCGAAGCGCCACTTGCCCAATCCACCAGCGGGTAGCGGCCGTGGCGACTCGGATCAAACAGATTCAAGTCGTTCATATTGATGCCGACTCGGATCAGCGGATTGGCGGCGATTTTAAGGTTGTCGATCACTACGTCCCGCGCGCCGAGTTCCTTATGACCATAACCGTGTTCGATAGCGATACAGTCAGGGTGCACTCCGGCAACACATTCCACTAAGGCGATTACACTGCCGTTGGGCGTGCTGATCTTGACCGTGTCACCTGTGCTGATCCCAAGGCGAGTGGCGGTTTTTTCGTTCAGGCGCACCGGATTATTAGGGTGTACTTGGCGTAAACGATCCGAGCCAATACTCATAGAACTCATGGTATGGGATTTGTAGCTGCTGATCAGCAATGGCCACTGTGACTTATCAAACGCCTTATCGAGCGGGGTACCATCGGCCAAGGCGGGTTGATATAAGCGTGGGCAGCCACTCATAAATTCCCCTGTGAGACTGTTACGGCGACTGCCCACTTCGGGATTCCACAGCATCATAGGTTTTGGCCAAACCTTGGTTGGATTCCCCACTTCATCCCGTGCACCGCTCATATTTTCAAAGCGGCCGCCGCGGGCAAATAAGTAGCTGACTTTTTTGACTTCATCTGGCTTGAGTCTGGCGTTGAGCTCACTTTGAATACGACTCACACCGCTAAGATACATGTCCTCAGCGTTAATATCGGCGACGGCTTTACCCAAATAGGCTACATTGGCGGCGCCATAGAGTGAGTAATCCGCTGCGCGCGTTAACGGATGTAAGCTGCCATCTGCTGCCTTAACGGCATTTTCGCCAAAGCCAGGTAGTTGCAGTTTTATCGCCACTTGGCTCAAGAAAGATTCCATGCACACCACATCGCCACTGGCCATTTTTGTGACCCTTGGTTCGACAATCGGCCAGCGACCTGTCGTTTCCTTCGTCAGAGTCCCATGCCAAGAAGGGCTCCAACCCCATGACTCGTAGGTTAAGGTGTCGGGCACGATATAATCCGATAGCGCCGAGGTTTCGTTAATAAAGCTGTCGATACTGATAAACAGTGGTAGCACTTTGGGATCTTTCAGTTGTTCACCAATGGCTTCACCTAGGCCCGCTTGACCATAAATCGGATTGCCCATGTGGTTAATCCATGCTTTGAGTCGATAGGGATAACCGTGCACCGCCGCGGTTAAATGTTCGCCCAATAAGGGCGATGAAATCGGGAACCAAGGCTCCTTAGCAGGATAAGGCGATTCGCCCGCTTCGACTTTACGGCGATACTCTGAGGTTTTCTCGTAGGGGAATTTAGATCGCGATAGGAATATGCCCTTAGGCTCGACCATGCCGTCAAACTCCTGCAGATTATACCTTGGGCCTTTACCAAAGGCGGGAAAGGAACCGCCGGAAGCTAATGCGCCACCTTTTAAATTGATGTTACCTATCATGGCGTTGAGCATCATGATTGCCCACGCGCTATAAAAACCATTGGCGCTCATTGTGCCGCCGTGGGAGATCACTGCGGCTTTAGTGCCATGGCTGGTAAATTTATCCGCAAGGGCGATAATTTGCGCCTCGCTGATATCGCACTCCTTGGCATAGTGTGTTATCTCGAAGCTCTGCGCCGCTTCACTTAACAGTTGGAAACTAGATTTAACCGCAATCATTCCCTTAGGTGTGTCGACGCTTTGGTCAACGTCGAGCTTAGCTTTCTGACTTTGGCTAGCCAAAACTATCTTGCCACTCGCGGCATCGACAACCAACTGCGAGTCTTGCTCGCCATAGGCTTTGCCGTCGAAAGGTAAGCCAAGATCGCTGGCAAAGAGATATTGGCCATATCTTGGATGGGTCGGTTCGCTGACGATCAAGAAACCTGCGTTACTAAAACCACGGTAACCTGATGCTTTTGCGGCATCGACATTGGGCGCACTCAAAAAATCGGCGGCATAGCGCTCGTTATCAATAATCCAGCGCAACATGCCCATGGCGAGGGCCGAGTCGGTGGCGGGGCGGATCGGCAGCCAAGTATTGTTACCCGCGCAAGGTTGATTCGAGGTATTGGGCAGCATGGGCGACACCACCACATAACTGAAATTGGTGTTATTCACCCGCGCGTTAGCCAATTGTCTTGCTTGGCGTTTAAAGGGATTGCCCGATTGTTGCGGTGAAGTGCCGATAAAGAGTAAAAATTCACTATGATCCCAATCGGGTTTTAAGTGGGCGTATTTTTTCAAATCATCCAATAAAGCGCCCGCTCCAGCACGGTAGGTAAATCCACAGTAAGCGCCGTGGTTGGCAAAGTTGCGCGTGCCAAAGCTGTTGAAGGTGAAGCGTTTGATAATGGCATCGCGGCCTTCATCTGATGCGTTTGAGACCAGTAACTGGTTGGCCTTAGGGCCGTATTCTGGATTATTGGTATCGAGCGGCGTGACGATATCACGAATCGCTCTTAAGCCTTCGACTTGGCCCTCACCAAATAAATTACCACCTTCGACGACTTCATTCAGCAATTGCTCAAAGCTAATGCTCTTCCATTGGCCACTGCCGCGCTTACCCACGCGTTTAAGGCATTGGGTAACGCGGTGTGGGCTATCTAATTGTTCTAGCATGGCATTACCGCGGGCGCAGGCGGTGGAACGTCCTTGCAGCCCTTGTTCTTGAAAGGCGCTAAGCCCAACAAAGGCGGTTTTGATAGGCGTATCGAAATCGATATGTTCCCGCGATGACAACGGATGATAAGGATTACCGCTGATACGGATGATTTTATCGGTTTTTTGATCGATACGAGCGCGCACGCCGCATTTGGTCCAGCAACCTAAGCACATAGTATTGGCTATGCGTTGATCGTCATTGCTGATTAACTGGCCTGACTGTAAATCGACTTTGTATTCAGGTGCTAAGGAATTGCCGTGCAGCGGATCTTGGGTTGGTTTTCCTGAGGTACCATTGACGACACCTTTACCTATTTGCGCTAATGTATGGCTATAACCCGCGGCAAATAATCCCACACCACCCGTTACAGCGGCCCCTTTGATAAAACGACGTTTACTCTTATCCATGATGGACTCCTTAATTCTGTAAACTATTTGGGTGCTCAGCGAGCAAGTTTTGCCGCAGGCGTTTGGCGAATAAGTTCGGAGACCAGCGCCATTAATGCTAACCAGAGGCCGAAGGTACCAGCTATTCCTAATAGCCCTTCAGGTCCCCAAGGCAGTTGATAGAGATAAGTCCCCGCGCCGTATTTAGGATCGGTTTGCGCTTGAATTAGCACTATCCAGCGAAATCCCCACGCAAGGTGAATGGCCGTGAGGCTGACGATTAGCATTGCCATATTGGGTAAGTGACGAATGGCGAGCATCAGTGCCAGCACGGCGAGTGTGACCAGTACCCAAATTGCTGCCAGTTGCCAGCTTGGGCTGGTTTCAAGCAATAATGCGGCTTCGGGGGCCGAGCCCTTATCGAATAACGCCCAGCCGATAAGGCATAGGGCGAATAGACCAAAACTCGCTCTTACCCAGAGTAATAGGCTGTCTTGGGTGCGCTGTTGGTAGCCCTTTAATAGTCGATTCAGTATCACCAAAGTGCCGCAGGCGGCGAGCAGGGCACTCATTGCCATCAAAGGTGGCAGCCAATAGGTATGCCATAGTGGCCGCGCCTCAATGGCCATGGTTTCCATGCCAGTGTAGAGGGCGATACTGCAGGCACTCAGGGCCGTGATCAGTGCGATCGGCTTGATGAATTTGTCACTGTTCCAATCACCGAATCTCAGTAATTGGCCTATTTTATTCACCCAATCTGAGTCTTGATTCGTGGTGTGCTTAGGCAGATATTGACGTAATAGCAGCCAAGCAAACACTGCGCTGGTGCCCGAGAATACGGGCAGTAAAAAGGCGCCATACCACATCCAAGAATCGGGGCGAACTTGCGCATAAAAATGCCAAGCCCGCAGCGGTTGGTGTAAATCGGCGAGTAAGGCGATAGGGGCGACTATGCCTGCGGTTAACATTAAACAGGCGCAGAGCTTCAGCAATCTGTCATCGGGTTTGGGTTGGCTAAACAAGTGTATTGTCGCTACCCATACACTGGCGTAGGCGAGCCCCATCATAAAAAAGTATTGCACTGCCCAAGGTAGCCAAGTAATGGCGATATCTGGGGTAAAGATTTCTTTAATGACCATGGTGGATCTCCTCGCCAGTATCGGTAAGTAAGGTTCTAACGGGGGCTTGGCCGCTAATCTTGTCCTCAAAAGCGCTGCTCATGCCGATGTAGAACACCCGTGGCGCAGTGTTGGCCGTCGGTTTGAGCACCTTGATATCGGTTTTGTTGGCGGCAAGCAGTTGGCTTATCTGGCTGTTGGGATTATTCAGATCGCCAATCACACGGGCTTCTCCTACGCAGGTTTCGACACAGGCAGGCAGTAATCCTGCATCTAACCTATGGGCGCAGAAGGTACATTTGTCGGCGGTATTGGTGTCGTGGTTGATAAAGCGTGCATCATAGGGGCAGGCTTGCACGCAATAGCCACAGCCAACACACCATTGATTGTTGACGACCACTATGCCGTCCTTGCGCTGGAAGGTCGCGCCCGTAGGACAAACTGGGATGCAGGGCGGGTTTTCGCAGTGATTACAAAGTCTTGGCAGCATTAAAAACGCAGGCGGAGTGGTATCTTCCTGCTGCGAGACTTCATACTGCTGCACTGTGGTGCGAAATTGCCCGAGGGGCGGTTGATTCTCGATAGTGCAAGCGACGGTACAGGCTTGGCAGCCCACACAGCGGCGCAAGTCAATTACCATACCGTAACGTTTACCCACTTGGCCTTCGCTGGCACTGTGCATTTGAGGGCTGCGCTTATCATCCTGTGCATATACTTGCACGACAGGGATGAGTGCGGCGCCAACACTGACGCAGGCCATTTTGCCGAGAAACTGACGTTTACTCTTGTCCATACAGATTTCCTTCACTACTTGCAGATGGCGAATAAACTGGCTCATAGACCTAGAGTTAAGGTTTATGGCGAGGTTTACAGGCATTCTGTAAAAGGGGAGGCGGCATAACTATAGTGGTTTTCCACATATCGGGTGTGGACTTGATCTAGCGCAACAAATATCCGTTAGAATAGCCTTCAAAATGCTAGGGTTTTATTTTTTGTTACTTGAGTTTGGCCTTTTCTTAGCTTGAGTTGGACTTGATTTTAGTGTGAGTGACTGGGGATAAAGGATTGCACTTCATGTTATTGAGGATGATGAAAACTGTGTTTCGCTTAGCTGTATCGGTCAAGTGGCCGTTATCGATTCTGAGCACTCCACATTCCGTGGCAATACCGAGAAAAAAGCCAAGGAACGCAGTGTTATTCCTATGCTTGCTGGCTTCGGTTAAGATGTTTGCTGCGGAGCCACTAAATCAAAGTGCGCATTTGGGATTAACTGACCCTGAGGTTGTTGCTCAAGTTGCTATCGAAGAGCCCAGTTATCAAGTGGTCGATGTTGGCGTGTTAGCCATCCGCGGTTATAAGGCAACCATCAACCGCTGGCAACCTTTGATGGGGTGGCTCGAAACCCAAATTCCCAACAGTTACTTTAGGTTACATCCTCTCACCCTCGATGAGCTAGCTAAGGGCGTTAAAACCCAAGGGCTCGATTTTGTGATCACAAACCCAGGGCAATCCGTGTTGCTGGCGCGGCAATATTCCCTTACTTGGTTGGCGACCCTGCGCAGTCCGTTAAATCATGGCGCGGCAATGCAAGTGGGTTCGGCGCTGGTGGTGCGCGCCGATTCGCCCTATCACACCTTAAGTGATCTCAAGGGGCGTCGGCTCGGGATCGTATCGAAAAATGCCTTTGGTGGTTACTTGACCTTAGTGTACGAAGCGCAGCTAAAGGGCATAGATTTGCCTCGCTTTGTGGGTGAGATTATTCCGCTGGGGTTCCCGCTAGATAATTTGTTGTATCAGTTAGATGATCAAAAAAGTGGTGATGATGCGGCGAAAGATAATCGACTGGATGCGGCTGTGGTGCCCGTGTGTCAGCTTGAGCAGATGCAAACGGAAGGTCTTATTAACATCGCCCATTATAGAGTGCTCGATAATCAAGCGCCTGCGGGATTTAATTGCCAAGTCTCGACTCACCTTTATCCCAACTGGTCTATGGCAAAGACTAATCGCGCCTCCCAGTCTCTGGCTAAAAGTGTGACTCAAGCTTTGCTAGCGCTGCCTGAAGATCATCTCGCCGCTAAGTCTGCTGATTCTGCGGGCTGGACCACGGCCGTGAGTCAGCTTGCGATCGATCAACTGCTTAAAGATCTCGATATGCATCCTTTGCAGGCACCATGGTGGCAAAGGGCGTGGCAGTGGATCAAGCTACATCAACAATGGGCTTGGCTTGTTTTGGGGATTTTGGTTTTACTCAATGTGTATCATTTTTGGCTTGAATACCGCTTTAGTCGCCGCGGCCGTGAGTTGATTAACACTCAGCGTCAGCTCAATGAAAACCGCGCGTTACTGGAACATGCCCAGCGTATTGCTATCGCGGGCGAGCTTGGCGCGAGTCTCTCCCATGAACTCAATCAACCTTTGGCGGCGATTGGCCATTATTGTCATGGCGCCGAAGTGCGATTACAGCGGGGGACTAGCCCTGAGGAGTTGCAATCTGTATTGGCGCTGATCCAGCAGGAAGTCACGCGCGCCGACAATATTATCAGTCGCTTACGTAATTTATTGAAGAAGCGACCTGTGTCGAAACAACCTTTGTATCTGCATGAGTTGGTCAATGATACTGTGCCGCTGCTCGCCTATGAGTTTGAGCAACATCAAATCAATCTTGCCGTGAATGTGAGCGGCGAGCCCTATTTACAGTCCCTCGATGAAGTTGGCATGCAGCAGTTGTTGCTTAACTTGCTGAAAAACGCCTTTGACGCCTGCGTTCAGCGGTTAGAGCTTGAATCCAGTGGCACCGAACAGAGCATCACGCAAAAGCCATACACACCCACGATCGATATCGATCTTCGCTATCAAGAATGTACGCTCTTGCTGACGGTCACAGATAATGGCACAGGGTTAACCGAAGAGACCAGTCTGCTGATGCAAGCATTTTATTCCACTAAATCAGAGGGGTTAGGTTTAGGCTTAGTGATTTGCCGTGATATTGCCGAGAGCCATGGTGGTACGTTTAGCCTAGAAAGCGCTATGGGTGGCGGTTGCCAAGCGCAGGTGGCTATACCGCGTAAACCTGAACCCAATGGAGCACAATAATGAGTCTTGATCTATCTGTGTATTTAATCGATGACGATGACTCAGTGCGTCGTTCTTTGCGTTTTATGCTTGAAAGTTATGGCCTTAAGATCACCGACTTTGATAGCGCCGAAGCCTTTTTTACCACAGTTGACTTAACACTACCGGGTTGTGCGCTGGTCGATGTGCGTATGCCGGGTTTGAGTGGTCAGCAGTTGCATCTTGAATTAGTGGCAAAAAATAGTCCGCTAGCGGTGATTTATCTCACGGGTCATGGCGATGTGCCAATGGCGGTAGATGCGCTTAAATTAGGTGCGGTGGATTTTTTCCAAAAGCCCGCCGATGGCGCTAAGTTAGCCGAGGCGGTCGTCAAAGCGTTGGAACATACCAAGGCGCATCATCAAGACAATCAGTATCTTGAGACTTATCAAGCGCTCACGCCAAGGGAGCGGGAAATACTCAACCTGATTGCCCAAGGCCTGAAGAACCAAGAGATCGCCGATAGTCTCTGTATTGCCATGCGCACGGTCGAGATCCACCGTGCCAATTTGATGAAAGGCATGCAAGTGGGATCGCTGGCGGAAATGATGCTGATCTACAGTCGGATCGCTGAACGCCTGCGTCTCGAATAAATCCGCTGGAATTTACCTTTTATCGCGCTAATTGCCGCTTTGTTAGCCGCCTATTTTGGTTAAGTTGTCGTATCATTGGCCGTTTGATTTGAGCCTAGCTATAGGGTTATGTTTTTGCTGAGCAATGGGCTGAGATGTGAGCTAAGGCATTAGTGCATCGCCGCTTAATTGCCAATACACTGTGATTGCCTTATTTTAGGGGCACTATTTTAGGCCACGATTTTTAACATCACTTTTTAGTCACTTTTTTAAAGTGTTTATTTACAGTGACGATTTTAATGTCAGTGGCCCTCTTGGATTGTTTTCTCTTATTTGTGTAGAAGCTTCTGCAGCTTAGATAAGACTCTCCTGTTTGCATAAGGAATGAAATGGCAAGCTTGATTCGTATTGTGCTGATTGATACGCACCTTCCGGGCGTGGTGGAACTCGCCCTTAATGGTCATACCAACATTTGTGGTACTAACGCCTCGGGTAAAACGACATTACAACGTCTAGTCCCTGTTTTTTATGGCGAATACCCAAGCCGAGTGGTGCCTTCGACCCGCGACAGTTTCGAGCGTTGGTATTTGCCACACGATTCAAGCTACATCATTTACGAATATCAAAAGGCCGATGGCTTACTGTATCAAGCCGTGTTGGCCTCGGCGGGCGATGGTAAGGGCGTTAACTATCGCTTTATCGCCAAAGGTTTTGAGCTAAGCGATTATATTAAATCGCAAAATGGCGACACTATTCTGTGCCACACCATGGCGGAATTAGGCCGTGATTTAAAACGTGCCGGCATCGCGACCACTAATTTGCTTAATACCCGTGAATATCGCGCCATTATTCAAAACGATCGCACCCTATTAAGCACGGGCAGCAACCGCAGCGAACTACGCGGTTATGCACGCCAATTTGCCCTGTGTGAGGGCGAGCATTCCCTGCGCCACATCGAAAAACTCGCTAAAGCGGTGCACTCCAAAGAAGGCAAGATGGAGACTGTCAAATCCATGATCGCCGCCATTTTAGAGGAGGACGGGGTTAATCCGCCCAGCTCACGTTTGAATCCGCAGCGCGTTGAAGCGTGGATCCGTGAGAGCCAACTTATCCAAGGCTTTGAAGTTATTCGTCCTGAGTTTGAAAAACTCGAACAAGAATTTAACCAACTGCTTAGCGCCGAACTGCGTTTATCGAGTTTATCCCGTGGTTATCGCAACGATGAAACCTTAGAAGCCGATCGCCAAGATATTCAGCAAACCTTATCTAAAGAACTGAATTTAAAGCTAAGATTGCTCGATGATGAATGGAAAGAGCAGCGCGATGAGCTCAATCTCGATTTATCGGCAGCTAAGGGCGATGTGGCAAAGTGCGAGTATGAGCTCGATGCCATTGAAGATCAGCATGCTGCCTTTTTAGATGCCAACATAGAGCAAGCCAAGGCCGATCTTGAGATACTGCCGAACTGGCGCACCGATGTTGAAAACCTAAGTGAACGCCATAAGCTGCAAACCGAGAAGCACCAAGACATTGAGGCGGCGTACAATGCTCGTCGCAGTAAGATTGGCGAGCAGTTAAACCGCGAGCTTGAAGGTTTGCATGCCGACCAAGACAAGCAGCGTGAAGCCCGCGATAAACAACGTGAAGTGGCGCGCACCGATATTGACGCCCTAGAGCTGCAATGGCGCAACCAAATGGATGCGGGCAAGGCTAGCTTTAGCGAGCAGGAATACCAATTCAAACTCACTGCCGCCGAGCTTAAATTGCGTGTTGATGGCGTGACTTACACCGAAGAAGAAAAGCTGAGTCTCGCGATTTTCGACGAACGTATTCACCGCGCCGACGAAGAACAAGAAAGCTGCAATGCCAAGGTTGAACGCTTAAGCAGCGATGAACGCAAGCTCAGAGCCAAACGTGACCAAGCCAACGAAGCCTTGCGTATTGCCACCTTAAGGGTGAATGAGCGTCAAACTGCGCTGGATGAACTGCACCACATGCTGTTCCCGCAATCCCACACCCTATTGGAGTTTCTGCGTAAAGAATCCCAAGGCTGGGAGCAAAGTTTAGGGAAAGTGATCGCGCCTGAACTACTGCATCGCACTGATTTACATCCAAGCTTAGTGACTGAATCGAGCGAAGCTTTCTTTGGCGTGCATTTAGATCTTAAAGCGATCGATGTGCCTGAATATGCCGCCTCCGAACAAGAGCTGCGTATTCGGTTAAGCAAAGCCGAAGAAGCCCACACTAGTGCCCAAGAAATGCAGGCCGAGGCCGAATCTCAGCTGGTGGCCATTAATGGCGAGTTGGATAATCTCAGCCGTGAACTGACCTTTGCCCGCACGGCGTACAAAAATAGCCGTGACGATCTGCGTCGCCTATTTGATGAAAAGCGCAGCGAGCAAGAGAAAATCAACAAAGCATTGAGCGAGCGCAAAGCCCATGCGGGACAAAGACTGACTCAACTCGATGGTGAGCTAAAACAACTTAAACATCAGCACGAACTCTGGCTCGAAGATCAAAAAGAGCAAGCGCTTGAAGCGCGCATGGAAAAGAATGCCTATTGGCAGGAAGTCATCGGCGCGCTCGACAACCAACTCGGCCAAATTAAAGCGACCATTGAAGGGCGCCGTGAAAGTGCCAAAATCGAGCAGAAAGCCTGCGAGACCTGGTACAAAAACGAGCTTAAATCCCGTGGTGTGGATGAGGATAATATCCTCAAACTCAAGCAACAAATTCGTGAGTTAGAAACCAAAATCAGCCGCGCCGAGCAGCGTCGCAGCGACGTACTGCGCTTCGACGATTGGTATCAGCACACTTGGCTTGCGCGCAAACCTAAACTGCAAACTCAGCTTAGCGATGTGAAGCGTGCGGTATCGGAAATCGATCAACAGCTTAAGGCGAAAACTCAGGATGTTAAGGCCCGTCGTCAACAACTTGAAACCGAGCGTAAAGTGTCCGATGCGGCGCAGGTTGAAGCTTCTGAAAACTTAACTAAGTTACGTGCCGTAATGCGTAAACTCGCCGAGCTTAAGTTACCGACCAATAACGAAGAAGCCCAAGGCAGCCTAGGCGAGCGTCTGCGCCAAGGTGAGGATTTGCTGCTAAAACGCGATTACCTGATGGGTTCGGTGAAGCAATATGTAGAGCATTTCGACTCAGTGATCGCCAGCAAGTCAGGTTCTGGCCTTGCGGAAACCTGGGAGCGTGCCCGCGAAGAATCGAGCTTTATCAACGACAAAGGCATTCGTCTGCTGGATTACCGTAAGTTAGTGCCACAGCTTGAGCAATTGCTGAACGTGATCGTGCCGCAATCGATTACTGCGCTGCGTGAGCAGGGGCGGATTTTCGGCGTCGACTTAACCGCTTTCTACGATGTGTTAGCCGATATCGACCGCCGCATCGCATCCCAAAGTGCGCGTATTACCCGCGAAGTGGGCGAAGAGTTATTCCTCGATGGCGTGTCTGAATCGGCGGTACGTATTCGCTCGCGCATCAGCGAGTTAGAGTTCTGGCCTGAGCTTGAACAGTTCGTCAAAGCCTTTAAACATTGGAAAGCCGATGGCTTTAATGGCTTGCCCGATGAGGATTACACCAACAGCATGCGCCGCGCCTTAGACATTATCGGCCGCGCCGCATTAACGGGGGGAATCTCTAAGTTACTGGAAATCGAGCTGCGCCTTAAAGAAGGTAACAGCGACTTAATTATCCGCACCGACAGACAGCTTAACGAATCCTCAAGTCACGGTATGGCGTATCTGATTTTGTGTAAGTTCTTGTTGGCATTCACGCGCTTGCTGCGTGGACGCGCCGATGTGACCATTCACTGGCCAATTGATGAGTTGGGCACTTTGCACCATACCAACGTGAAGAAGATTTTCGACGCCTGCGAAAACAATAATATTTGTGTGCTGGGCGCCTTCCCGAACCCTGAGTCTGAGGTGCTGAACTTGTTCGCCAACCGTTACATTATCAACAAACAAACTAAGAAGTTGCAGGTGGTGAAGCCTAAGGTCAACCCAATTGCCGACATGTTGAATAAGCGTTTGTCGAAGGAGGCCATCTAATGAGTGATGCAACCCAAACCGTATTAGTTGGCACTGGCGCTTTGATTGAGCTGTTACTCAAGGGCGAGTTTATT
The DNA here is from genome assembly GCF_025654295.1 of Shewanella sp. SM23. Classification (NCBI taxonomy): domain Bacteria; kingdom Pseudomonadati; phylum Pseudomonadota; class Gammaproteobacteria; order Alteromonadales; family Shewanellaceae; genus Shewanella; species Shewanella sp. SM23. The sequence continues at coordinate 244,070 of NZ_JAKKRM010000004.1, read as the reverse complement.
TGTCGCACCACCAATGAAGAAGGCTGGCGCGCCCTTAAAAATAGCAGCACCCGCGAGCGGGTTGAAGCCTACTTAAACCAGATCAACCGTACCGTGGCGTCTGCCGCCGAAGGTGATGTGTTCTTCTGCGGTTATTTGCAGCTCGGCGATAGCGAGCGCAAAGTGATTTCATCGCAGTTTAAAGATATCTGTCAGGCATTGATCCCGCTGGTGGAATGGTTGGTATTAGTGCAAGAAGCCAGTGGCCAAGATGCGCCGCTGAGCGAAGGTGCGCCCGTGCGTTTAACCGAGCTGCAAAGCCGTATCGAAGACACGCCTGCGTTCCGTGAGCAGTTAGCCAAACTCAGCCAATATCGTCTATTTGGCTCGACTAGTACCAACAGCGATGCGCAAATCAAATTAGTCTTCAAACGCTTAGTCGAACTCGGCTATTTAGTGCGCCCCAATGCGGAGAAGCAAATCTATATCGCCACGGGCAAGCTGGATTATTTGTATGAAGTCATTCGGTTTATCGACGAAACCGAAGGTTTAAGCCTAGAAGCGCAGGCGGAAACAGCGACCCAGCGGGACTTAATCTAATGTTGGCACTGTTAAACCTAGGTAAAAGCTGTGACCAAGGAGGCCATGATGAGCAGTAACTTACATCAGGCGGGTGTGAAACTGCTCAAGCAGTTAGGTCGCCATGCTGACATCATTATGGACACCTATTTGGCGGGCTCTCTTAATGAGGATGCGCACGATCCAAGCGTGGTCGAAAAGCTTAAACAGGCGGGGATTTTATGGCGGCCAGAGCCAGATCAGGAGCTGCGGCTTAAGCGTTCTGTGCGAGCCTTGCTCGAAGAAGGCTTAAGTGACGAGCGCAATCGCCAAATCGACTCTAATGTCGGCTCCGCCTTAGCGACCATTAAAACCTTGGCCGACCATTACAAAGAGGCGCGTCATAGCTCAGATTACAGCGCGGCCGAGGCCTATTTATCAGATTTAAGCGAGCATGTTTATAGTTTCGCCGACAGTCTGCGTTATTCAATCCGGGTGCTCTGGGGCCGCATTAATAACGAGTTCGGTTACGTTGGTACGATCAACGCTAAGATCCGCGAAAACGAATTAGCTCAAAGCCAAGTGTCTGAATTGCTTAATGGCTTAGAGATGTTCCAGTTTAGTGAGCTAGGCGAAATTGCTGGCGATATCCGTGAACTGCGCAAGCTCTTAGTGACGACTTTGCAGGAAACTATGAGCGACTGCGCCCAGGAACTGAGCGTAGTGCAGGGGCGTTTACTCGAACTCTTAGGCCGCTTCAGACAAATCCGTGGCCGTACCCGTTTACTCAAGGGCTGGTTGCTCTACACTGATTTGCATCCGGATTATCGGCCTGCAGACCATGTGTCCCACAAGGAAATCCCGAGTCTATTCAATCGCGCTGAAATCTTGCTCGCGCCTGCTGCGGTAGATGTGCATAACGCCAGCCAAGAACTGGAGTTGATGGGCATAGTCGCGCACATTAAAGCTATCAGCCGTCATCCCGTGATTGCGGCGGTTCGTGAGCATGATGTGTCCGTTTCTATCACCCAAAGTGAAGACTTTGATGTGCCGGATAATCCGCTCAAACAAGCGGTGGATGAGTATTTCGTCGATGTGATTGAGTCTGGCCTGCGCCAATCGGCGCTGGAATATCTGGCGGATAAAGCACTGCCTTGGGACGCTGAAAGCTGGATTTATCAAGTGATTGGTGGCTACGAAGGTCTGCCCGATGAACACAAAGCGTATTTTGAGCTTGAGCCATTGGGCGAACCGCATCCCATCTATAGCGGCAACTTTATCATTCGCGATGTTGAGTTATGGCTCGCCTAGGCCAACAACAATTACAACTGTTGGAGAACGCTTTTATTAAGCGTTCTCCCAAGGTTAAGCTCACGGCTAACTGGCGCGCTATTTACCGCGAGTTAGAAGTGGGTGAGTTAGACGGATCCGAAAAGTATCTGTGTTTTGCGCCCAAAGATTTTGAACTGCTAAGGCAAAGCGTGTTGGCGTTAATGGGGCTTGATTTAAGGCAGCTTGATTTTAATGTCGATCGCATGGCGATGTCCGCCAAAAGTCACGATGAAAAGCTCGCTAAGATCCGCCCCGAAGCCGAATACGTTTTGATGAAGTATCTAGGTTTCGAATCTTCACCAACTGGGATTTCAACTCGCACATCACTGCGTATTCCTTTGGATGAAGCACAAAAGCATTGCCATGAACTCAATGTCGCAGCCATCCTAGTGGTTGAAAATTTAGATGTATTTGATGTTATCCATCAAGCGCGTTTGCCACAGGATTTAACCCATGTGATGGTTATCTACCGTGGTAGCGGTCATCATTCCCCGATTGGCGTGCGGCATTTTTTGCAAGCGATGGCAAATAAATTACCGATCATTGCCTTTACCGACTTAGATCCCGCAGGGTTACAAATCGCCCATACCTTAATGGGCGTGACCCATTGCCTTGTGCCACAACTTGCGCTGACAGCACCTGCTGAGTTATTGGCAATAGCACAAATTAATTCTACTGATGATTTCGACAAGCAAGCGAAACAGGCTAAGTATTTGCAAAATGCCGAGTTAAAGCATTGGCAAAAATTAGCCGTTTGGCTAAATCAACACTGTATTAGTATCAAACAGCAGCACCTGCTGCATCATCGGCTTGAGCTAGTACTACTGGCATACAGTTAACCTTTATCCTTCTCCATATCTCTGTAAAATGCGATATAAGTGGTTTTAAATGCTAATTAAAGTATTTATTCAGTTTTTAAATCTAGAGTTATCCCAATAAAATCCGTTAATCGTGATTTTTTTGTTTTAATTCTGTTATTATTTTGATTTTAAAATAAAGTGGTCAACTGGTTGTTTATTATTCAGTTGTTTTTATTTTATTTAAAATCATATTGATATAAGTTTTTTGTGATGTGTTTTGCTTAATTTGAAATTAAATAAGTAAATTTATTCATTGAATTAACGGCTAGCATGTTTCACTATCCCCGCCTGAGCCAAAAATGGATTGGCAATTGTGCTCATCATGGAAGATGAATAACAAATAAATGACCTTTCTGGGGAAACCACAAGCATGATGAAATCACTTTCGACGCGGATCTTTATTGGTCTGTTTGCCGGCCTTATTTTCGGCACAATAGTGCAATACTTCTTAAACGATATCGGTTTTTTCTCGGGTAATTTAGTCGAGCTTGCCGGTGGCGTTGGCACTATGTTCGTCAATATGATCATGATGTTGGTTGTGCCACTCGTGTTCGTGAGTATCGTTTGCGGTGTCTGTGAGCTGCAAGATCTCAAAAGCTTTGGTCGTTTGGGCGGTAAGACCTTCGGTTTTTATATCATCAATACTGTCGTCGCAATCGCGACCGCATTATTAGTGGTGCTGCTACTCGAACCCGGTAAAGGTGTAGATATGAGCAGCACGGATGGCGTAGCGATTACAGCAACTGAATTGCCAAGCCTGATGGCGCTGGTGATCGACATAGTCCCGCGTAATCCTGTGACGGCTTTTATGTCGGGCAATATGCTGCAAGTGATCTTCATGGCTTTATTGCTGGGCGGCGTCATTAAGTCCCTTGGTGAGCATGTTGCGGGTGCTGTCCAAGGTTTTCAAACCGCCAATATAATCATGATGAAATTGATTTCTGTGGTGATGAGTCTTGCGCCCTATGGTGTATTTGCCTTGATGTTTAAACTCGGCGCGACCTTAGATGCCGGTGTGTTTATGAGTGTAGTTGAGTATATGGTGCTGATCCTCGCGCTGTTGCTACTGTGGATTTTTGTGGTTTATCCTATGGCAGTGGGGATATTTACCCCAATTTCAGCCAAAACCTTCCGCGAGAAGACCCAAGAGCAAGTGCTGTTTTCACTCTCGACCGCAAGCTCAAATGCGACGATTCCCGTGACCATGCGTACTTTAACGGACAAGTTAGGCGTGAACCGCGCTGTTGCTGGTTTTGGCGTACCGCTGGGGGCGACCATGAACATGGGCGGTGTGGCGATTTATATCACTATTGCGATTTTCTTTGTCGCCAACGCCTTTGGCATGCCCATTACCACTGAGCAATTGCCTTCGCTGTTATTTAGTGTCTTCCTATTATCTGTCGGTGCGGGCGGTGTTCCCGGTGGCGGCATGGTGATGATAGGCGTGTTAATCCATCAAATGGGATTACCGATTGAAGCCTTTGCCATAGTGGCAGCGCTGGATCGTATTATTGATATGGTGCTGACGTCCTGTAACGTGGTCGGTGATACTGCGGTGTTGACCATAGTGGATCAAACCGAGAAAGTGCATCAGCTTGAGTCGGTGAAGAGTTAATGTGCCACTAAGTCGTATTCTATAAAAACAAAAGCCATTGAAAACAGTGGCTTTTGTTTAATATTCTCTATGCTGGTATTGATGCGTTGCTAGGCTAGCATCAACTATGTTAGCTAATTACTTAGTGCGAGTAATTTTATCCAGATAGCCCATGGCAAAGGCTGATAATACAAAGGTGATGTGTATTAACAGATACCACATGATTTTGTCGTTATCGATATTCTTCACATCCATAAAGATTTTCAGTAGGTGAATAGACGAAATCGCCACAATCGACGCCGCCACTTTGTTTTTCAGTGAGCCAGAATCTAATTTACCCAGCCAACTTAGCTTCTCACTGTCTTCGCCCACATCCAGCTGCGAGACGAAATTCTCATAGCCAGAAAACATCACCATCACAATCAGGCCGCCGACGAGGGTGATATCAATCAAGGACAGGGTCACCAGCACTAAATCCACTTCAGTCATCTCAAAAATGATCGGCAGAATATGGAAGATCTCTTGGAAGAATTTAATGCCTAAGCCCAATAAAACAAAGCTGAGTCCCAAATAAATTGGCGCCATAATCCAGCGCGATGCATACATTAATTTTTCAAATATTTGTTCCATAATCCATTAAACCCTTTATCTAAAATGCGGTAAAAAATCGAGTCACTAATGACTAAAACAGTAACATAATGCACTTTATGCGTGCTATTACCCAATCACAAGGGCGTGAGTTACATGCTGTTATTGTGTTTTTTTGTAACCTCTGTGGTTATTTAACCCTATTTGGGTGTTAGTAGCACCACATCGTTTAATTTGCTCTGCCTTTGATATGTCTGATCGTCGCTTTTTTCAACCTAATACCAAGCAAATTCAGCCATGGATAATCATTTTTCTCGGCATTTTAGGGCTTTGATGAAGGAAGTGACATTTGTCATCCTAGATTGCTGACAACTCACACTGCCGTGATGGACATTTTACGCAGATACTTAAGTCATCTAAACAAGGAGGCTTAATCATGCAACATAAATCACTGGACCAACAATTAATCGAATACCGTCAACAACGTGCTTTAGCTATGCCCTTATCCGGCATGATTGTGTGGAGCTTATTGTTTGTATTGAGCTTTGTATTACCTCCTTCGCAGTTGGTGATGGCGGTCTTTATCGGTACTGGTTCTATTATCTACCTTGCCATGGGTATTTCGCGGCTGACAGGCGAGAATATCTCGTTTAAGAAAAGCGCTGAGCGTAATTGGTTTGAGACTGTGTTTCTCGCTGCGATGGGGATGAGTTTTTTAACCTTTAGCATCAGTATTCCCTTTTTTATGGAAAATTATCAGGCTTTGCCTTTCGCCCTTGCGGTGCAAACAGGTTTAATGTGGTTAGTCCACGGTGTTTTAGCTGCGCAAAAGGTGGCCATAGTGCATGCGATAGTGCGCACCTTAGCCTGTGTTGCAGCTTTCATGCTCTGGCCCGAGCTGAGCTTTCAAATTCAGCCTCTAATCGTGGTGTTTTGTTATGGTTTTTCAATTCCTGTGATGCAGCGCCGTTGGAAGATTCAGCAAAATCTGTGTGCTAGCAATTAGTGGGTTATCTTTGGGTTATTGTGTAGATTTTGGCTTTGCGGCCTAATGGCCGAGGTGAATCAAAGTCGTGGGGCTTCACCCCACACCCGACCAAGGAGGACTGCTCGTCCTATCCTCCTTGGATTCTCCAAGACGCTCCCAACGGAGTTGAAAGCCCCTTGGGCATTTAGCGTCCTTATGCTATCGCGTCAGACGCTCATCCCTGATTCGACTGACGCTATCTCGGCATCCATGCCTCGCTCACGCAACGAACGCAAATGCCCTGCGGCAACTCCGAGGGGAGGGTGAACTTCTGTGATCTCGGTGTTGGCCGTTAATCCCAAAAGAGTTATGTCCCATCTTTCGTTAGTATGTAAATATATTTACACTTGTTTACTTTAAAACCCTTATTTAAATATTTCTTTAATTTTTGCTAATGAACTGACTGTTTTATCTAAACCTTCATGTGCTGGAGTTTTATCACCGTGTTTCTTATCCAGAGTGTCAGAAGCATTTGAAGCAACTGCATCAATAGCTGCACTCAGTAGTTTATGAAGTAGTTCCTCTTTTCTCTCTTCACCTAAGCTATCGATTTGATTTTTGAAGCTTTGATAAGATTTTGCTAAGGCTTCTTTATGTGCATATTCTTGTTGAAGTCGTTGCGCTTCGCTTCTCCGTTTTGAAGCAAAAAGTGCAAGCCATAATACAGGTAAAATTATGGGTAATTTATGAGTGAAGTTACTCAATAAATTTCTAATGTCCGTAACATCAACAAATTTTATTACTTCGTTTGCAGTCCAGAGACTGTCAATTGTAGAAATAAAAGCTGTTATGGACAGAATTAAGATTGAAAGGTAAAACAATATAGAATATTGCTTTATTGGCTTTGCAAATGATTTCCTCATTGCTCGATATGCAGCCGCTAAGCCTGCACTGGTTGCGCCGGGGAGGAGTTCTTCAATTTGCTCATTGAGTGCTAAATATCTGTCTTCTTGTTTAGTTTTGAAATCGTCTAGGTCTTTCTGTCTTGATGTTATTTCACTTTTCAACCCTCCAATAGAATTGCCATCTTTATCTTTTCTTCCTATGACATCATTATAAAATGTACTTAAATATGAGAGCTGTTTTTCAGCATTATGGAGTAATTCATCAATTTCTTTAGCTTGCTTTTTAACATCTTCTTTTGCTAAAGATACTTGCGATATAATTGAATCGCTGCCGTTTTCCAATAGTTCTGAGTGATATTCAGTTATTTGTTGGTAGTATTTTTCTAGAGTTGATACCATCTCATTTATTTTAGTTTGAATTGCTTCTTCATATTCAGTGCCATCAAAGTATTCTTGCCTTAACTTTTCAATATCTTCATGTGTAGCTTTTAACTCTTTAAACTGATTTTCGAATTTATTTTTTTGTTCTATAAATTCATCTGAGACATCCTTAAATTCTCTATGGTATTCCAAAGCTTGATGCTTAAATGTTTTTAGCCCATCAGAAATGGATTTTTGATAACTACGAAATCCAGCATGAGCAGCTTGCGCTGCTTCTCCTGACTCTACAACATACGGTCTAACATAAGTTAGTAGATTATCTGCATTAGTATTAGCATTGACAATATGTTGAATATTTCTATTGTTATAGTAATTTGCCACTTCCATCACACAAGGTTGACATTGGTTGTAGAAGTTTGTCCATGTTGAAGTTGGTACAAGTTCTTGATCTATTACTTTAATTAATTGATCAAGGTAGTTTACAACCTTTTTTAATCGAGCCACCTCTTCCACATCCGTTGTAATGCTTTCATCGTCAACTTGTATGTCCTCGAGCTTTTCTTTTAATTCAAGCCAAAGTTTTTGAAATGGATGAATGTCAAATTGTTCTTGCCAACGACTCATTATTAAAACTCCTAATTGATTTTAGTTAAATCTTAGCAATTTTTAGCGTTGAAAAAGTTCTTTATTTATTGTCTCATTAATAATTTATCATTTCTAAATAATTCGCTGGTCATGATTGCAATCTTTACATGTTAGAGTGTAAATCTCATTGCGTTTTTTTATTTTGATATTTTTGCTTTGGCACTGTGGGCAGGCTTGTTTCATTGGCGTGTTTTTAGTGCATTGGTTGCATTTGATGTAGTAACCAAACTTACCGTACATTGGGGTGTAGTTTGTTGATTCTCCGCAATGTTTACAGCTAAGAATGCTGTGTGTAGTAGATTGCGTTATTGCTTGGGTTTGAGCTTCAACTGCTTTGTTAACTTCAAAGTGTGCGATAGGCTCTCTGACTTGTTGTGTCTGCGGGAGCGTTATTTCATTGGTTGATTTATGTGGTTCTATATGTCGATCGATTAAGAAATTGGTAATGGAATTGAGTTCTTGTTGATTAAAGTCGGGGCGGGTGTCGCTTACATTTATAATGCGCATGAACTTGCTTTTAAGATTCATGATTTTTTCAAGTTTATCGACTAAAAACTCTGTTTTAACTAACAACTCAGAAATGGCCGTTGGCATAGTATCTCTGTTGATTACCGCATCACTTGAGACCGCGCACACATGGTTCCAGCAACGCATACTAAAACTTTGTTGTCTTATACCAAGTAATTTTCCTAGAATTTCACTTCTATGCTGTTTTAGCATTTCTTTAAGCAGTGCTTGTTGTAGTTCAACTTGCTTGATAGGAGACGGCATACCAAACCATTTACTTCCGTGACTGCGAGTCCATTCACCCTGTTGGTTCACATCCACATGGCCTTTTATGCTTTTAGATTCAATTAAAACAAAGCCATAGGGGTAAATGATTAAGTGATCAATTTGCGCGGTTTCGTCATTAAAGGTGAATCGAAAATCATTGATAACCAACACTTCAGGATGATCTTTGAAGGCGCGGCGCAAATAGTAGGCAACATCCTGTTCTTGTTTTTGACCCGCAATCGTTTGTGGTGTTTGGGAATTTTGAAGTGTTTTAGTTTTTAGAATCATTTATCAACAGCATCCATTCATAACTTGATAATAATCAGCCTCATAATACCCACTTTGCCATTGAAAGATAAAGACAAAAATCGCTAAACGTTAACGTAGCTCAAAGATGGGAAAGTACAAATCTTTGGGGAGTTACAGCCAACACAGAAGTTACAGAAGTTCACCTTCCCCTGCGAAGTTGCTGAAGGGCGTTGAAGAAAATCGCGTGACCCAGACAGGACGTCTGCGTAGCTTTCGGGGGGAAGGGACGCCCCATCGGAAGCGTTAGCGATTTTCGAATAAGCACGAAGCCAGTATTCAATGCATGTAACTTCGCTAGGGGCGTCTTGGAGAATCCAAGGAGGATAGGACGAGCAGTCCTCCTTGGTCGGGTGTGGGTTGAAGAACCACGACTTTGATTCACCTCGGCCGTTAGGCCGTAATTATTAATCGCGATTCACAGCGATAACTTTGTTCGCGAGACACCAAACAAATCATCACAATTGATTGAGGGTGAAGCCCCATGACGTTAAACTTCTCGGCCGTAAGGCCGCAATTACTCCGGCGGTAAAGCCGTATAAAACCCAAATGTCGCATTCTGCGACAAAAAAGCCACTGTGGTCAGTGGCTTTCATCATAAAAATCAAAATCTAAGCGATTCGGCTTACTCTATATTTGGTTCTTCGCTGTAATCGATACCATGATAGCTCAGGCAAGCGTCGACTTCGTTGCTGCTGCCTAGGATGACAGCAACACGTTGGTGAATTTGTGTTGGTTGAATATCCAAAATGGTTTCATAACCCGTTGAGGCTTTACCGCCAGCTTGCTCGACTAAGAAAGCCATTGGATTGGCTTCGTACATCAAGCGCAGTTTGTACGGTTTTTTAGGATCTTTATTGTCGGTTGGGTAAGTGAAAATACCACCGCGAGATAGCACGCGGTGTACATCGCCGACCATGGCCGCAATCCAGCGCATGTTGAATGATTTTTCGCGTGGGCCAATTTTACCGAGCAGTAAATCGGCAATATAGGTCTGCATTGGCGCTTCCCAAAAACGCTGGTTCGACATGTTAATGGCAAATTCGGCTGTGTCTGGGCTAATGCTCATGGCGGCATTCGTCAGTAAAAACTCATTGGTTTCTGGGTGCAAAGTAAAGAGTTGCACGCCTTGGCCTGTGGTTAATGCCAGCATGGTCGATGGACCATAAAGTACATAACCTGCGGCTAATTGCGCACGGCCAGATTGTAAAAAGCTGGTTTCAGTCAGCTCGCCAGCAGGGGCGGGCAGGACGGAGAAAATGGTGCCGACTAATGAGTTAATATCGATATTAGATGAGCCATCAAGTGGATCGAAACACACCAGATATTGACCATTTTGGCTGACTTCAACCACATGATCTTCTTCTTCCGACGCCAAACCGCGCACTGTACCGTCAGCTTTTAAAGCATCTTTAAGCATATCGTTGGTGATGATATCCAGTTTTTTCTGGGTTTCACCTTGGACGTTTTCTTGCTCAGTCGCGCCTAACACGCCCGCAAGTGCACCGTGGCGAACGGCATGGCTAATGGCTTTTGAGGTGTCGGCTAAGGTTAAAATCAAGTGAGAGAGGGAGTCGTTCACTGCCTGTGAGGTCAGGTGCTGGGCCAGAGTCTGCATGTTATGTCCTTTAGAGGTTCAACAATGAGGTCAATTTCGTTATTTGCCGCGAATGATAACTCAGTTAGTCGACAATTTCAGTGATGTTGCTGATGCTTTTAGCGAATATTAGGGCTTTTTGGGATTATTTGGATTGGGCTTGGCGCAAGGGCCTAATTTGTATCGGCATATTGCATGCTATTTCTATTTAGGGTTTGCCTCTGGCACAATGTCGGCTTGTTTTTAATCGCTGACATCTTAGGCGATTATGCTCCCAAGGAATAATAATGATTAAAAATAGGTTAACTTGGTTCCCTGTGTGCTCACTTAAGGTGCGCGCCGTTCCCCTACTGATAGCGAGCCAAATGGCCATGATTTCGACAGCTATGTTTTCAATTACCCCAGCTTTTGCAATGGAAGGCGGCAAACTGCCACTGACGATTGAGCGAATGAATGCCTCGCCCGCATTAGCGGGCACCAGTCCTCGAGGTTTGAAATTGTCACCCGATGGTCAGCGCGTCACTTATCTTGCGGGCCGTAAAGACAATCAAAACTTTTATGATCTCTGGCAGATGGATGTAAAGACGGGCAAATCTAGCCTATTGCTCAATGCCGATAAGTTGGCAAGCAATGAATTATCCGATGAAGAAAAGGCCCGCCGCGAACGCCAACGTATTTATGGCGAAGGCATTATGGAGTACTTCTGGGCCGATGATAGCCAAGCGCTATTAATTCCGGCTGCTGGTAATCTGTATTATTTTTCATTAGTGGATAACAGAGTCAGCCAACTTCCCATTGGCGAAGGGTTTGCCACAGATGCGCGCCTATCACCCAAGGGACATTTTGTGTCTTTCGTGCGGGATCAAAATCTGTATGTGTTAGATCTGGCGACCAAAAAACTCCAAGCTATGACAACCGATGGCGGCGGGGCGATTAAGAATGCCATGGCCGAGTTTGTCGCTCAGGAGGAAATGGATCGCATGACGGGTTATTGGTGGGCGCCCGATGAATCGGCCATCGCATTTACTCGTATTGATGAGTCCGGTGTCGAGCAAGTAACCCGTAACGAAATCTATGCTGACGGTATTAAACTTACTGAGCAGCGCTATCCCTATGCCGGCAAAAACAATGTCGACATCGCCCTCGGTGTGGTCACGTTAAAAGATAAGGCTATCAATTGGGTGAAGTTGCGCGAAGATCATAGCGAAGAGAATAGTGCAGACAAGAGCAAAGATATTTACCTGCCGCGGGTCGATTGGTTGCCCGATAGCAAACATTTGTCGTTCCAGTGGCAGAGCCGCGATCAACATCAGCTAGATTTGCAACTGGTGGCGTTAGATTCACTGGCTAAGCCAAAAACCTTAGTGAAAGAACGCAGTAACGCTTGGGTGAACCTTAATAACGATCTGCACTTTTTAAAACAGCAATCGGCTTTTATTTGGGCATCTGAGCGTGACGGCTTTAATCATCTGTATCTTTTTGACTTAAAAGGCAAACTTAAAACGCAATTGACTCAGGGCGAGTGGGCTGTCGATGCGTTGGAATACATAGATGAAACCGCTGGTTGGGTATATTTCACTGGCCGCAAAGATACGCCAATCGAGAAACAACTTTATCGCGTGCCTTTAGCGGGTGGCAAGGTTGAGCGGGTAAGCAAGCAAGCGGGCATGCACGATCCTGTGTTTGCCGACAATCAAAGTGTGTATCTGGATTATTTCAATAGCTTATCTCAGCCACCGCAAATCAGTTTACACGGTGACAAGGGCCAGCAACTGGCTTGGGTTGAGCAAAATGAAGTCAAGCAAGGCCATCCTTTATATGACTATGCGGGTCTGTGGCAACTCCCTGAATTTGGTGAACTGAAAGCCGAAGATGGCCAAGTGTTACAAACCCGTTTATTCAAACCTGTGCCGTTTGATGCGAGCAAGAAATACCCCGTCGTTGTGCGGGTTTACGGTGGGCCGCACGCCCAGTTAGTGACCAACAGTTGGAGCGAGCAGGACTACTTTACCCAGTATCTTGTGCAACAAGGGTACGTAGTATTCCAATTAGATAACCGCGGCAGCGCCCACAGGGGCACAAAGTTTGAGCAAGTGATTTATCGTCACTTGGGCGAAGTTGAAGTCAAGGATCAAAAAGTGGGAGTGGACTATTTACGGAGTCTGCCATTTGTCGATGCCGATAATGTAGCAATTTACGGCCACAGCTACGGTGGTTACATGGCCTTGATGAGTCTATTTAAGGCGCCAGATTACTTTAAAGCCGCGATTTCTGGCGCACCTGTAACCGACTGGCGCTTGTATGACACCCATTATACTGAGCGTTACTTAGCCCATCCTGAGGGGAATGAAAAAGGTTATGAAGCCAGCAGTGTGTTCCCTTATGTGAAAAACTATCAAGCGGGTTTGTTGATGTATCACGGCATGGCCGATGATAACGTCTTGTTTGAAAACAGCACTCGGGTTTATAAGGCGTTGCAGGATGAGGGCAAACTGTTCCAGATGATCGATTATCCTGGATCTAAACATTCGATGCGTGGCGAGAAAGTGCGTAATCACTTATATCGCTCACTGGCCGATTTCCTCGATAGGCAGTTGAAAAACGCCAAATAGCAGGCATAAAAAAAACCAGATCCTAGGATCTGGTTTTTTGTGAATCGATTCTTATCAAACCAATTAATGCGGATGTCGCTTAGCGGGCGATTAGCCTTCTAAGTTACCGCAAAAACGATAGCCTTCACCGTGAATAGTCGCGATGATTTCTGGCGTATCTGGCAAGCTTTCGAAATGCTTACGGATACGACGGATAGTCACGTCTACAGTACGATCGTGTGGCTTAAGTTCACGGCCAGTCATTTTCATCAGTAGATCGGCACGAGTCAAAATTTTGCCTGGGTTTTCAACAAAGTGCAGCATAGCGCGGAACTCGCTACGTGGCAGTTTGTAAGATTCACCCTGTGGGCTCACTAATGAACGGCTGTTGATCTCTAAGCTCCAATCATTGAAGCGGTAGTATTCTACTGAGCTCTTTTCTTCGACTTCAGCGCCAGCGCTGTTGACACGAGTCAGAAGGTTACGAGCACGAATCGTTAATTCACGTGGGTTGAACGGCTTGGTAATATAATCGTCCGCGCCAATTTCAAGTCCAAGAATTTTGTCGACTTCGTTGTCACGACCTGTCAGGAAGATAAGACCGATGTTGTTGATTTCACGTAGTTCACGTGCCAACAATAGACCATTCTTACCTGGCAAGTTAATGTCCATAACGACCAAGTTAATTTTGTTTTCCTGCATAGCCTTATGCATTTCTGCGCCATCATTGGCCTCAGTTACCACATACCCTTCTGCCTCGAAAATACTTCTCAGCGTGTTACGGGTAACGGCTTCATCTTCAACGATCAGAATGTGCGGATTTTGCATATTATTTACCTAAATTTTAATCAGTTTATACTAACCAATAAGAGCAACTTACTTCGGGCTCTTATATTCATAAAAGCGTTGATACTTCCTTGAACTGCTTTGTGCTCAAAAGGAAAATCTTTACGGTGACATCTATATCTGGATGTAGATTAAGTGCACGTTTAAGTGTAATACGAGAAAACGTAATCAGTACCAACTTCGATAAGCAATAGTTAGAATAAGTTCCTTAACTATTGTTTTTTTAAATGTTTAAAAGACAAATCAAATGTAGAACAGATTTTAAACAGATGCCCGGTCAGTTCACGTTACTTTAAGCGATATATGTAACAAACTGTATTGAACGATAAGCATCTTGCTCAATCTGTTTCAACTCACCAGTACGTACATTGTACTCGTTTTAGTCATTTGTTAACAAATGAAATGTTAACAAATTTTAGGTGAGCAGGGGTTTTTACCATGATATTTACTTTAGCTATTGATTAGTATAACTAATGTATTTCTTATTCCTGTGAGCCAGTTCACGCCTCTTTGGATTTTACAATCACTCTGCTACACTAGCTTGGGTTCATTTTTCGACTAGACTACCAATGGACAATACGACTCAAAATTTGTGGCAATGTTACCAAGCGCCGTTGTTTTTGCTGACTCAAGCATTATCCTGTGATTTTTCCTTTGCTGTTATTACCGCTCATAATCCCGCTTCAAAGCTTCTCTCTCCTAGCCAAAACCGTTTACTCGATCGCCAACTTCTCCGTGAAATTGAATTACTCGGTAGCCCTTATCGTGCTTTAGTGGGCGCAGCACCGGATTTATCCCACATGGAAAAAAGTTGGGCCGTGTTTATCGATAGAACGATGGCATTGCAATTGGGTAAGAAATTTAATCAATATGCGATTTATGTTGTCGAACAAGGGGATGTGAGCTTAGTGCCTTGCACCTTGGATGGACATGATGAAGTGTGTTTAGGTAAATTTAGAGATTATGTGCAGCTGGTATACGAGCTACCCGATTTGAACACTTAGTTGTTTTCAAAAGATTTTATTTAAATTGTTCATTTGTTATGAAATTAGCATTGACTTCATTAGGGGTTTATTGCTACTTTTTTCGTCCCTTTCCTAGGAAAGGAACAGAAGAGGAGCGTTAACTAGGTAGTCGGTCAGAGGAGCACAAACTCCAGCGATGACTGATGAGGGAGATTAACGCCGAGGCATAGATATGGTTGCTGCATGTTTATGTCGGTCGCTCAGGCTGAATCCTGACGATTGTCACCTGTAATTGGTGGAGAGCTTCTGGTGACGATTGCTGTTTCCCTTCTTTTGGGGTGCGTTATCATTGAGCACCAGGCTCTTCGAACGAAGTCAGTTCGGAGTGTGATCATGTTAGTTATTCAATATCTTATTCAATCTGCATTTATTTGTTGCCCTACGTGTTTCACGGAGGTGCGCTAATGTCCCTCGTTGTTGCAAAATTTGGTGGCACCTCAGTCGCCGACTATAACGCTATGAATCGCTGTGCCGATATAGTGTTAGCTAATCCTCATTGTCGTTTAGTCGTGGTCAGCGCTTCGAGCGGCGTGACGAATCTACTAGTGGAATTGACCCAAGAATCGATCAACGACGATGGCCGATTACAGCGATTAAAACAAATTGCCCAAATTCAATATGCGATTTTAGATAAGCTCGGTCGTCCTAACGATGTGGCCGCCGCATTAGATAAATTATTGAGTCGTATGTCGGTATTGAGTGAAGCGCTTGCATCACAACGCAGCAAAGCGACCATGGATGAGTTGTTGTCCCTCGGTGAGCAATGTTCTTCAGCGTTGTTTTCGGCGGTGATCCGTGAGAAAGGTGTCAACTCAAGTGCCTTTGATGTGCGCCGAGTGTTACGTACTGACAGCCACTTTGGCCGCGCCGAACCTCAGGTCGAGCAGATTGCGACTCTAGCTCGTGATTATCTACAGCCACTGTTAGCGGAACAAGTGATTGTCACGCAAGGCTTTATCGGTGCCGATGACGCCGGTCAAACGACCACGTTAGGTCGCGGCGGTAGTGATTATTCTGCTGCGTTGTTAGCCGAAGCGCTACGCGCCTCAGCGGTCGAAATTTGGACCGATGTCGCTGGGATTTATACAACCGATCCGCGCCTTGCGCCCAATGCTTTTCCGATTGCCGAGATCAGTTTCAATGAAGCCGCCGAGATGGCGACCTTTGGTGCCAAGGTATTGCATCCTGCGACTATTCTTCCTGCCGTTCGTCAGCAAATTCAAGTGTTTGTGGGTTCAAGTAAAGAGCCTGAAAAAGGCGGGACTTGGATCCGTCATCAAGTGGAAGATGCGCCCGTATTCCGTGCTGTGGCTTTGCGCCGCGATCAAACCCTGTTAAATCTTCACAGCTTGCAAATGCTGCATGCGCAGGGCTTTTTAGCGGAAACCTTTGCGACATTAGCGCGACATAAGATCAGTGTGGATTTGATTACCACATCAGAAGTGAATGTGTCTCTAACCCTCGATAAAACCGGTTCAGATTCAAGTGGTCAAGGTCTGTTGAGTGAGGCATTGCTGCAAGAATTATCACAGCATTGTCGTGTGCGAGTTGAAGATGGATTGGCCTTAGTGGCGATTATCGGTAATCGTATTGCGACGACGCCGGGTATTTGTCGCCGTGTATTTGAAGTGTTAGAACCACACAATGTTCGGATGATTTGCCAAGGTGCCAGCCCACATAATCTGTGTGTGTTAGTGGCCGAATCGGAAGCGGCGCAAGTGGTTAAATCGCTGCATCAAAATCTGTTCGAAGGCGTTTAGTATGTTGCCGACAACATCGTCTCTGCAAATCGGGGAGCTTGCCGCAGGGCAAGCACTTACTTTGCCTATCTACCATTTCAAACCGAGTGACGATAAGGCGACTGGCCCCAAAGTGTATATTCAGGCCAATGTCCACGGTGCTGAAGTTCAAGGTAATGCGGTGATTTATCAGTTGATGAAGCAGCTTGAACACTGTGACATCCGCGGCGAAATCACCTTAGTGCCATTGGCCAATCCACTCGGGATCAACCAAAAAAGTGGTGAGTTTACCCTTGGCCGATTTGATCCTATTACAGGCGCGAACTGGAATCGTGAGTATTTGAATCATGCAATCGATTTGCCGACTTGGTATGGGGAACATGCCAAGCTGAGTGATAGCGAACTGATCCAAGCCTATCGCAGTACTTTGGTTGAAGCTTGTCAGCAAAAATTGCGTCATGAATGGGGCATTACTACTGGCCATCGGCTCGCGGTTAATCTGCAGATTATGGCCCACAGCGCGGATATAGTGCTCGATCTACATACAGGTCCTAAATCCTGTAAGCACTTGTATTGTCCTGAATATGACTTAGCTGCTGCGCAGTTTTTGTCGATCCCTTATACGCTCATTATCCCCAATGCCTTTGGTGGCGCCATGGATGAGGCGGCGTTTTGTCCTTGGTGGCAATTGAGTGATTTTGCAAAATCTCAAGGGCGCGATTTAGGGGTTGCAGTGTCAGCGTTAACCTTAGAATTGGCGAGTCAAGAGCGTGTCTGTCTTGAGGATGCGTTGGTTGATGCTCAAGGGATTTTGGCGTATTTAAGCCACCGAGGCGTAATAGCTGAAACCGTTGCGCCTGCTAAAATGTCGCGCTTTGGTTGTTACCTTAAAGACTATAAAAAGTATCACGCGCCAAGTTCTGGCTTAGTGGAATACCTTGCACCTGTGGGTGAGCCATTGGCTGCGGGGCAGCCCTTAGTGAATTTGCTGCGAATGGATTTATACGGTACGGCGGATGAGCTAAAAACGGTCAGTTTGCCGCAGGACTGCGTGCCGATTTTGCACTTTGCTTCGGCGTCAGTGCACCAAGGAACTGAGCTTTATAAAGTGATGACCAATGTGTTTGAGTTGCCAACGACATAATCGCCCGCTTAGAGCATAAGCATTAGCTCATAACATTCAGCTTATAAGAATGAACGAAAACAACGCCAATCCTAATTGATTGGCTTTGTTGTGTTAAGGTGGCTATAACCACTTAAATCGATAAAACAGCGCCATTTGCAGGGCGACGAGTGAGATTAATATGCCGCAGAAGGTGGCGAAGGCCCAAGTGTTGTCCGCGCCCGGTATCCCGCCAATATTGACCCCAAGTAAGCCTGTTAAAAAGCCCAACGGTAAGAAGATTGCTGACACTAAGGATAAGAAGTATAAGCGTTTGTTGAGTTGCTCCGACTGCTGACTGAGTAATTCTTCTTGAGTCACATTGGCTCTATCGCGCAGGGCATCGAGATCTTCAATGGTGCGGATAAGTTTATCGTTTGTTTCCCTTAGCTTGAGTCGCTCAGTATCTTTAAATAGGCTGAATTGCTCGGAAATCATTTTCGAGAATGCTTCGCGCTGTGGGGCTAAATAGCGGCGAATGGCTACAGTTTGACGGCGCAGTTCGGCGATATCGGTACGTAAATCTTTCACATTGCCTGAGACGACTAGTTCTTCTAAATCAGAGAGCTGTTCTTCCAATTTATCAATAAACTCGACTTTACGATTGGTCAGTCGCTCGCAGATTGCGACGATAAAGTCCCCCGTAGTTGTAGGCCCATTTCCCTCAAGGATCAACTCGGCGACATCTTTGACCGACTGTAACTCGCGATCGCAGGTGGAAATGATCCGCTGTTTATCGGCATAGATACGCACAGCCACCATGTCTTCGGGAGCAGAATTGGGGTTGAGGTTAACGCCGCGTAATGCGAGTAATATGCCTTCACCTGTAATCACAGCGCGGGGACGAGTGTCTTGGGCGAGTAGGGCATCACTTTCGACCTTAGGCAGACCGCTATTGAGTATCCAGTGGCGTGCCTTTTTATTGCGATAGCGAAGGTGTAACCAGAGTAGGCCATCCTGAGGATCCCATTTTTCGATCTGTTCTAGGCTCAAGGTGGAACCCGCTTGGGCGCCGCTGAGCACTAAACTGTAGATAAACCCTTCGTGCATATCGCATTCCATTTAACTTTCAAAATCATCCAAACAAACTAACTGATTTTGTCATGAAAATGAAGTCAGTACTTATGCTTAACGACATGAGAAAAACGTAAATTGACATAAATTTGATGTGCTGAGGGATGCAAGCAACTTAGCCAAGGATAGGTTAAAATTAGCATTAGTAGGCTTAGATCAAAGAGACAATAAAATGGAATACGAATTTCGGCGTAACAGTTTAACTGGCACTTTTTTGGCTAGCTTTAGCATGGATCATGAAGTGCTTGGGCAATGGTTTACGGAAGAATTAGGGACTGAGTTAGCTAAAATTCAGCAAGTGTTGGGTGTGATAAAAGAAATTCAAGCCGATAAACGAGGTTCATGGCGTCTTGTTGGTAATGATTTTACCTTAGAGTTAGAGCGTGAACAGGCCCGAGTCTTTGCCAATGCCTTAGGTTTTGAGCAAGAATATGAATTGGAAGAGGCTATGTCACTCTATGATGCTGAGTCAGAAGCTTATTGTGGCCTAGAGGATTTTGAGCTGGCGCTATTGAGTTGGCAGCAATTTATTGAGAAAGGTTTGTAATCATTTATTTAATCTCTATTTGATAAAAACATAAAGGCAATCATGGGATTGCCTTTATTGTTTTCGCGATACCAAGCTCATTTTCGTATCTTTAATTATTAAGGTAGCGCACCGCCATTTCGGTTCTCGATTTAGCATTGGCTTTACGCAGTAGGTTTTTCACGTGCACTTTAACTGTGCCCTCACTAATGTGTAAATGCTCTGAAATCATGCGATTACTTAAGCCTTCCGCCAGTTGCTGTAGAATTTGCAGCTCCCTTGGGGTTAGGCTCGAAATCCATTCTTGTTCATCGGTCGCATCTTTAAGTTCGTAAAGGTATTCTTCGACTTCATCGCTGATCACCCTGTGGCCAAGCATGGCATTTTTGAGTTTTTCGAGCAGCAAATCTGGCTCAGTATCTTTGAGCAAATAGCCGTCGGCTCCAGCACGAAGTAAACGGATAACATCCTGTTTTGCATCGGAAACGGTGAGAATTACTATGCGTGAGGTAACACCTTCTTGGCGCATGGCGTTGAGGGTATCTAGGCCTGTCATGCCTTTCATATTCAGATCGAGCAATATGATGTCGGGTTCATCGGTGACCACTGCGGTTAATGCGTCTAAACCACTACCGGCTTCGCCAAATAGGCTGAAGTCAGGATCTGAAGCGATGAGCTGGCAGATGCCTTTGCGCAAGAGGGGATGGTCATCGACCACCAGTACGGAATAAGGTTTACCCATTTGAAGGCTCCTGTTGAGATGGGAAAATAAGCGTCACTCTAGTGCCACTTGACCCTTTGCTGTGGTGCACAAGGTTTAATGGGCTGTTAGGTTTGAGTGCGTCGTCTTGTGCATTGCATCCTTGCTCAGTCGTGGTTGTCATAGCAGGTTTAAATTTCTTTAAATCATTGTCGCTGAACACGACTTTACCTGAAAGCTTACTGGCTCGTTCATGCATTATACCTATGCCAAAATGTTGATCTCGTTCTTTTAAATGTCCAATACCTATGCCGTTATCACAAACATCAATATTGACCATACCCTCGTCATCCTTATAGCAATGGATGTTAATGAGGCTGGCCTCAGCGTGTTTGATGGCGTTTAACGTCGCTTCTCGCGTGATCTGCAGTATGTGGATGTGTTGCTTTGCCTCTAGCCATTGTGGCGCAAGTTTATAGTCTAAGGTTATCTTTATATTCGTCTTTGTCCTGAGTTGCTCAAGCATAGCCTCTAAAGCACTTTTTAGATCGGGTTCTTTAATTGTGAGCCTAAAGGTGGATAGTAACTCCCTGAGCTGCACGTAGGCAGTGCTTACACCTTCGTTGATTTCGGTTAGCTGCGCCTCAACGATTGGACTGCGGCAACTGCAATCTAAGTTTTTGCGTAATAAGCTAATTTGGATTTTTAGGAAAGATAGCACTTGACCTAAAGAGTCGTGCAGCTCTCGGGCAATTACGCCACGTTCCTCCATTAGCGCCAGTTGCTGTCTTTGCTCTGTGGCATTGTGGATCACGATTGAGCGCGTCAGCATAATTGCGAAATTGTTAAACAAGGCGATATTGGGTGTTTGAGCGGCAATTAACTCTAAATAGCCTAAATTAGCCTGCTCAAATTGCAGTGGAAAACGGGTGCTCTCTTGAGTCATATCTGGCCAGCCGCCATCGGCCTCAATCACTTCAAGCTCTTGCTCGGGATACTGGATAATGAGTCTTAGGTAGTCGAGTGATTCATAGCCTTTTAACTGATTCAGCGCCGCCTTGAGCGCCTTATAATCGAGTTTATTCGCGTTTAATGTCAGTAGGTTATCATATAAGAATGCCAGCTCGTTGTTGGCCCTTGTCAGCGCTAAGGTTTTTTCTGCTACCTGCGATTCTAAGTTGCCATAAAGCGTCGCGAGTTCCTTCGCCGTTTTTTGTAGGGCATGGGTCAGCGCTGTAAGTTCAATGTATTCGGTCTCGGGCATTTCAATTTCAAAATTACCTTTAGAAATGGTATTCGCCGACTCCATCAGTTTTTGCAGTGGGATCACCACTTTCTTCTTTGTAAAACGCACGGCCACAAAAGCGATAATGAGCATGACGCCTAAGCCTAATATTTGGCTGGCGGCAAGGAGCCTGAGTTTAAAGGCGGCGTAGTGCTCCATCTCTAGCACCAGTAAATCTATGGTATCAACAAAGTCCTTCAGTGAGGCGACATAATCGCGGGAGTTTTCTTGTTCTATGTAGTGTTTCATCACCAGCCATTTATCGATGACAAGCTGATATTGAGCGGCAATTTCTGGCGGACTAAACCAACTTTCCGAGGGCTTTAACGTGTCGGAATAGAGCGTATTTTCGAATTCGGTGATTTTATCCTGCGCAGCATCGCTGCCTGAGTTGGCGTAAAACATTAACCGATAGCTTTGCATCCTCAGCGACCCTGAGGCATTAATCGCCTTGGCGTCGCCTAAGCTGTAGGACAAATTGATGATAGCAAAAGTCGATAAACTACTAGAGAGCAGAATAAGTACTAACATTAATCCTAAGATTTTTGAGGTTAGACTACCTCGTTTCATTAATCCGCTGTTCATTTTGATGGCCGCTGTTATGGCACTTTGCAGTGGTTTTTACATTAGAAAATAATGTAATACATTAACAAAAGTATAGAAATGTGAACAACAACACCTTTACATTTTGATCTAGCGCAAACTTCAACCTAGATACCCCCTAAGAGGTATATTTTTAGCAGGGTTAAATCACTAAGTTTGACCATGGAGATGTCGTGATTTACAACAATAATGCAACACGGAGATGAGATGATGAAGAAGATGACAGGTAAGTCCTTTGCACTGAGTGCACTGGTTGCCGCCAGCTTCATGGCTGCGGGCGCAATGGCGAGTGATAAAACAGAGCCTCGCAACGAAGTTTATAAAGATAAATTTAAGAATCAATACAGTAGCTGGCATGATACCGCTAAAAGTGAAGAACTAGTGGATGCACTTGCACAAGATCCTAATATGGTGATCTTATGGGCGGGTTATGGTTTTGCTAAAGATTATAATGCACCACGCGGCCACATGTATGCGGTAACTGACGTGCGCAACACGCTACGTACAGGTGCACCCGCTAATGCGGAAGATGGTCCTATGCCGATGGCATGTTGGAGCTGTAAGAGCCCTGACGTACCTCGCTTGATTGAAGAGCAAGGCGAAGATGGTTACTTCAAAGGTAAGTGGTCAAAGGGTGGCCCTGAAGTGACAAATACCATTGGTTGTGGTGATTGCCATGAAAAAAGCTCTCCAAAGTTACGTATTTCACGCCCTTATGCAGACCGTGCTTTTGAAGCTATAGGTACACCTTTTAGCAAAGCGTCTAAACAAGATAAAGAATCAATGGTATGTGCTCAGTGCCACGTTGAGTATTATTTTGAGAAAACTGACGACAAAAAGAATTTTGTTAAATTCCCTTGGGATATGGGTACAACAGTTGAAAAAATGGAAGTCTACTATGACTCAATCCAATTTTCTGATTGGACACACGCCCTTTCTAAGACACCAATGTTAAAAGCCCAGCATCCAGAGTATGAAACTTGGAAAATGGGTATTCACGGCATGAATAATGTAAGTTGCGTTGACTGTCACATGCCAAAAGTGACCAGTGCTGAAGGTAAGAAGTTTACTGATCATAAAGTGGGCAATCCATTCGACCGTTTTGAAGAAACCTGTGCAACTTGCCATAGCCAGACTAAAGAGTTTTTGGTTGGCGTGACTAATGAGCGTAAAGCCAAAGTTAAAGAAATGAAGTTGAAAGCGGAAGAGCAATTAGTCAAAGCACACTTTGAAGCAGAGGCTGCGTGGAAAGCTGGCGCCACTGAAGAAGAAATGAAACCCATACTGACAGATATCCGCCACTCACAATGGCGTTGGGATTTAGCGATTGCTTCCCATGGTGTTGCAGCTCACGCACCGGATGAAGCATTGCGTATTCTGGGAACTTCGGTAAGTAAAGCTGCTGATGCTCGTGTGAAGTTAGCGCAATTACTCGGTAAAAAAGGCATCACAGATCCTGTTGCGATTCCTGATATCTCTACCAAAGCTAAGGCACAAGCAGCATTAGGTATGGACATGGATAAAATGAATGCAGAGAAAGAAGCATTTAAGAAAGACATGTTACCTAAGTGGGATGAAGAAGCGAAAAAACGCGAAGCCACTTATAAGTAGGTTTTAATCAATCGTGGTTGAGTTTTCGATATGAGCTAACCCCTCATGCAAACAAAAGCCCTCGCTGACTCAGCGGGGGCTTTTTTATGGAAAAAATATCGAGTAATGTCAGGCGTTGATCATGCTGGCCGAGTGAATACCACGGGCTAAATCGCTATTTGATCAGTTTTAATAACGCCCTAAATCGCTCGCCTTGGGCTTGATGTTGTAATTCAAATAATAGCGATTCCACGTTAGTTAATAGGGCGCCCCTGGCCGTCATCATTTGGATCCCAAGTTGTTTATTCTCAGCACTGCGTGACGATACGCAATCGGCGACTAAATGCACCGAATATTGCTGCTCGATAAGGTCACAACAGGTTTGGTAAACACACACATGGGTTTCAATACCCGCGACTATGACGTGTTTGCGATTCGTCTTAGTTAATGCCTTTGCAAACGCGTCACAGTGCCAGCCGCTAAAATGCTGCTTAGCAATGGGTGAGCTGGTTTTCGCAAGTAAGGTTTGCAGCTCAGTGCTAGTTGCTCCGAGTTTATCGGGTAGTTGTTCTAACCACAGTATTGGAATTTCAAATAATTGTGCGCCTTGGATTAAGGTCTGTAGTTGTTGATGCAGCTTGTCACTGTTATCCATGATTTGTGCAAGTTTTCCTTGCACATCGACGATAACGAGAACACATTCTTCTGGTTTTAACATCGGGCCTTCCTTCTGCGCTTGATGATTGTCTTAGTGATGATCTTCGCTTTTGTCTAAGAGCTTGTGTTGTGATGCTCAGATTTCATCTCGATTTACGCTTCCCCCAGTAGACCCTAATTTAACCTTGTTACCAATAGGCCTAAGGTCGAATAGCTGTCGCACTTAAACTGCTCACTAAAAGAGTGCATCGCACCAGTCAGTGCTCGATTATGGTGCGTTTTTAACCTTAAAAAATAGTGTTAAACAATTTAAATCATTAATAATCAATAGATTAAATTGTTGGCCTAATGATTGAATTACATTTGATACAAGTTAATAACAATCGCGTTTTTTTGGAGGTCAGAATGAAACTAGTCAGCGCTATCATCAAGCCGTTTAAGTTGGATGATGTCCGTGAAGCTATCGCCGGAATTGGTATTGAGGGCATGACGGTGACCGAAGTGAAAGGTTTTGGCCGTCAGAAAGGGCATACAGAGTTGTATCGCGGCGCCGAGTATCAGGTGGATTTTTTGCCAAAAGTAAAACTAGAAATTGCCACTAAGGCTGAAAATCTCGACATGTTAATTGAGGCCATTACCACTGCGGCCCATACGGGGAAAATTGGTGACGGTAAGATCTTCGTCGTTGATTTAGAACATGCTATCCGTATCCGTACGGGTGAACTTGATACTGAAGCGCTATAAGGGGCTGACAATGGAAGAATTAACGAAATTAGGCGGCACAGTCACTGAACTACGCTTTGCACTCGATACCTTTTACTTTTTGATTTCTGGCGCTTTAGTCATGTGGATGGCGGCGGGATTCGCCATGTTAGAAGCGGGTTTAGTTCGCTCTAAAAATACCACTGAAATTTTAACTAAGAACGTTGTGCTGTACGCGATTGCCTGTGTGATGTATCTGTTGGTTGGCTATAACATCATGTATGTGGATAACACTGAAGGTGGCTGGTTACCGTCAATTGGCACCTTAATTGGTTCACAATCAGCAGATGCGAGCCATGCATTAGAATCTGACTTCTTCTTCCAAGTTGTATTTGTGGCAACGGCGATGTCAATTGTCTCTGGTGCTGTGGCGGAACGGATGAAGTTGTGGGCTTTCTTGTTCTTTTCTGTGGTGATGACAGCGGTTATCTATCCAGTAGAAGGTTATTGGACTTGGGGCCAAGGTTTTATCGCTAAACTGGGCTTTGTAGACTTTGCTGGTAGCGGTATTGTGCATATGACGGGGGCGACCGCGGCGATTGCTGGCGTAATATTGCTCGGTGCGCGTAAGGGGAAATACGGGCCTAATGGTCAAGTGAATCCTATTCCAGGCTCTAACTTGCCAATGGCAACCTTAGGTATGTTTATTCTGTGGATGGGCTGGTTTGGCTTTAACGGCGGATCGCAATTAATGGTGTCGGATGCGGCGAATGCAAGCTCAGTGGCGAAAGTGTTTGTGAATACCAATACTGCAGCGGCTTTTGGTGCTATCTCAGCTCTTATCGTGTGTAAGATGATTTGGGGTAAAGCGGATTTGACCATGATCCTTAACGGTATTTTGGCTGGACTAGTGGCGATTACGGCAGATCCTCTCTCGCCTTCATTGTTAATGGCGGGTGTGATTGGTTTAGTGGCGGGCGGCGTGGTGGTGTTCTCGATTGTGGGCTTAGATCGCATTAAGATCGACGATCCCGTCGGTGCGATTTCAGTACACGGTGTGGCTGGTTTCCTTGGCTTAATGTGTGTGCCATTATCCAATGCCAATGCAACTATTACCGGACAGTTGACGGGCGCAGCGATCATTTTCACTTGGGTGTTCTGCTCGTCATTTGCTGTCTGGTATGTGATTAAGATAACCATGGGGATCCGTGTGACTGAGGAAGAAGAATACAACGGTATGGATGCTTCTGACTGTGGTATTGATGCCTATCCTGAGTTTGTTACGGTCAAAAATGCGGGCTGATTAAACTTGCACATTAATGCGTGATTCACCTTGATGCTTAGCTTGGATCGAGGGATAGTGAAGCAGAGCCTAGGCTCTGCTTTTTTATGGGTAATCACTGTGATTGAAGTTTAAGTACAGGGTCATAAGCTTAATTACTGAGCAATTCTGTTTTCTTGCATAAATTAAGGAGTGTTCTATGAGATTGAATATAAAAACAATAGGTCAATTTTTGCGACTAAGTCTTATCGTCATTTCTGGCTGGATATCGGTTTCAGCCTTTGCAGGAGAAGTGATCGTTAATCGCTCAAGTGAGCCTGTCGATGCCTTTGCCGTGCGTGATCAAGTGCTCAAGGATTTTGAATGGCAGGAGTCGCTTCGTCGCCAGCAGCAAATCCAAATTCTGCAGGCTTTACCCTCAGGTTGCGTTACGGTCATGAAACCCTATCGACATTTTACCTGTGGAGAGCATAACTATCGGCCGTATGATTATCAGCAGCGTGAGTTATACATAGAAGTTGACCGACCTTCGCAATAGTTAATTCGTTAAATTATTTGCAATTATTTTCAATCGATCGCGATTATCATTTTTTGTAACCATTTTATGTCGTCTTTTTCGCCATTTGTAATAAGCTCAAATAGGAGCTAATGGTGTGGGAGGACGTATGTCGAAACTATTCCGAGCCGTATACTTGAGTACGATCTTGAGCGTTGTATTCAGTCAATTGTTTGCTTGTAGCTCGACGACCATTGAGCCTAATCCGTCGGATCTTGAGTCGTTACTTGCCGATTCACTGTTTACCCCTGTGGCCGATATTCCTTCTGTTGCGGATATTTTTTATCTGCCACCCGAGGTCGTGACAGACGTAAAACGTCGTTATGGGATATACACTTTATCACACAATAACAACATGTTAGCCAATGAATGGTTAGCTAGTTATATCAATGCGAGTCAAACCAATAGCACTAACATTGATTTTCGATATCAAGATAATCTGACCCAAATTGCCCGTGAAACCTACGCCCAAAAGGCGGGTAATTGCATGTCTTTAGTGGTCATGACTTCTGCGTTAGCGGACATATTGAATGTGAGTGCTGAGTATCAAGATATTGCGATAGAACCCGTATGGGATAAGCAAGGTGATTTTTATTTAATCAATGGGCATGTGAATTTACGCTTACTTCCACCTGAAAACGCACATTCAGTTTATGTGTCATCTACCGCAGTTTTAGTGGACTTTATGCCAGAGCGAGCTCTACGGGGATACGGTAAAACCCAAGTGGATCGGCAGACCTTAATCAGCATGTTTTACAACAATATGGCGGCAGAGTCTTTGGTGAACGGTGATTTAGACAGGGCCTATGCCTTGATTAAAGTGGGTTTAAAAGTCGGCCAGTTTGTTCCGTCACTCAACACGCTCGCCATTATTTACCGGCATAAAGGTGATGAAAAGCGGGCCGAACAGGTTTATCGCTATGCACTCAAGTTTGATGCGAAAAATCTGACAACGCTTTATAACTTAGCCTTGATTTTAGGGGAGCTGGGGCGGCTTGATGAATGGGCCGAAATTAATAAAGTGCTTGAATTAGCGCGAATACGTAATCCCTATTATTACTATGACATGGGGCAGCAAGCCTATGATGAGCATCAATACGACGAGGCCTTGGCTTGGTATCAAAGGGCGTTGGCAAAAGCGGATTATCGTCATGAGTTCTTCTTCGGTTTATCTAAAACCTACTGGGCGCTGGGGGACGAAAAGCGTGCCAAACTGAATATGGATAAAGCCTTGGCTTTGAGCCGAGATGAGTCAGAGCGTCAACGCTATCAGAGCAAGTTACAAGTCATGTTACAGCATTAGCATTTGTCCGCTTTTTTCTATTGAGAGTTGGCCATCAATTATGCTTATTACGGGTAAACATCTTTGCTTGCTAATATAGGGCACCTAAATACACTTGTAGTAAATATGTTTATTCCTTTTTTATCCGCTATATTCGATTTTGTTCATCAAGGCTGTGAGTTAGCTGGCATATTTGAATTTTGATTTTTTTAAAATATATTAAAACAATAAGTTATATTTGATTTTTTGAAATGGAGACAACTTGGTTGCATTGGCGCCTGAGACTCGATAAATTGAACTCAGTATTGCAGTTGAGATCCCTTATCGCAGCGATAGAAATAGCCTAAAACACCAGCGTTGGAGCAGTAAAATTATGTATTACCAAAATGATGACGTTCGCATTAAAGAAGTAAAAGAGTTACTTCCACCTATCGCGATTCTTGAACGATTTCCTGCTTCCGAAAAAGCCTCTGCGACTGTGTTTAATGCGCGTAATAGTATCCATAATATTCTGGCTAAGTCTGATGATCGTCTATTAGTGGTGATTGGGCCTTGTTCTATCCACGATCCCAAAGCTGCGTTGGAATATGGACAGCGTTTGGTCTCACTGCGTGAACGTTATAAAGATCAACTCGAAATTGTGATGCGAGTGTATTTTGAAAAACCAAGAACCACAGTGGGTTGGAAGGGGCTGATTAACGATCCTTACATGGATAACAGCTTTAAACTCAATGATGGTTTACGCACCGCCCGTAAATTATTAGTGGATTTGAACGACAGCGGTATGCCAACCGCGGGTGAGTTTCTTGACATGATCACCCCACAATATATGGCTGATTTAATGTGCTGGGGAGCCATTGGCGCCCGTACGACAGAATCTCAAGTACACAGAGAGTTAGCCTCGGGTCTTTCTTGTCCGGTCGGCTTTAAAAATGGTACTGATGGCACGATCAAAGTTGCTATTGATGCGATAGGTGCTGCCAATGCACCACACCATTTTTTATCTGTGACTAAGTTGGGCCATTCGGCGATCGTTTCGACTAAGGGCAATCCTGATTGCCACATTATTTTACGGGGTGGCCGCGAGCCCAATTATAGTGCGCCGCATGTCACTGATATTAGCCAGCAATTGTTAAAAGCCAAGCTTGCCGACAACATCATGATCGACTTTAGCCATGCGAATAGTAGTAAAGAGTATCAACGTCAGTTAGTGGTTGCTGAAGATGTCGCTGGTCAAGTGGCGGCGGGAAATACTGCTATTTTTGGTGTTATGGTAGAAAGCCATTTAGTGGAAGGTCGTCAAGATCTTATTGAAGGTCAAGAGTTATGCTATGGGCAGAGTATTACCGATGCGTGTATTGGTTGGGATGATACCGAGCGTCTGTTAGCCATTTTGAACCAAAGCATTATCGAACGCCGTCAGGTTTAATTGTCTGCTCGAGCGAACATAAACCGCAACTATACCTGAGTTAGCCGTTAACGATTGCGGGTTAAGTAAAAACAAAGGCGCTATCCTGGCGCCTTTGTTTTATCTATTTATTGCTTATTTCAACAATGTATTCATTTGCTTTGGCTAAGCTACCAAAGGCGGCAATAAGGTTGTTTCTACCTTTATCTTGTATCTCTGGATTGCCTGATTCGATCATCATCCACACCCAAGTTTGGATCAGTGGTAATGGCGGGTATTGAACTTTAGCGGAATCCAACATAAAGCTTCCTTTGATCTTAATTTAATTTGTTTGTCTTAATGTTCTCGCTAGAACTTGGGCGTATGAATCGCAAAATCTAGCGCGTAGAGGTTAACAAATTCTATTGATTTGTATAACCGCCTCCATGGCATTTTGGGCAAAACGGCAAAAATAATCAACAGCAGCAACTCTGTGCCAAGCCTTCTTCCATTGCACTCTTATCCTCCTACATACGGCTCTGAGGTTAAGTAAAACGGTACATGCCTGAACACAAATCAGTATAAATTCATTTATTGTGAATACGCCAGTACGATGTTTTGACTTTAAATGCAATCAAAATAGCAGCTGAGTATGTCGTGAATAAGTCTATTTGTCTGTCAGGAAAATCTGATTGATTTTATTCAGACTTTGCTAGTTTCGCTTAGCTTATGTCCGGTATGAACTGTTACAATTGGCATAACTCATTCAAGGTTATGTCCTATGCGCCCAACGTTATATTTTGAAGGTCCAGTTGATAAATTAAACTGGCACGTCATGAAACTGCTTTGGCCTTACTTATTGGAATACAAAGGCCGTATTGCGCTGGCGATGTCATGCCTCATCATCGCTAAGCTGACCAGCGTGGCTCTACCTTTTATTCTGAAGCATTTGGTCGACACCTTAGATGCCGATAAAACCGCGCAAGCCCTCAGTGTGCCCGTAGGATTAGTGTTGGCCTATGGCGCGGTACGTCTACTAACGGCGATTACGGGGGAGATCCGCGATACCTTGTTTGGCCGCGTAACAGAGCGGGCGATCCGCCGTTTAGGCTTAGCGGTATTCGACCATTTACACCGACTTGACCTCGATTTTCATCTAGAGCGCAAAACCGGTGGCCTATCCCGCGATATTGAACGCGGCACCAGCGGCGTGAGTTTCCTCATGCGTTTTATGGTGTTCAACATAGTGCCAACCTTGCTCGAAATTGTCATGGTGATTGGCATTTTCTTTTATAACTACGGCATTGCGTTTGCTGCAATCACTTTTGTTGCTGTGCTGGCTTATATTATTTTTTCTGTGGTCGCGACCGAATGGCGTACTGAGTATGTACGTGATGCGGCCAAGGCTGACTCGTTATCGAATACCCGCGCCATCGACAGCTTGCTGAACTATGAAACGGTAAAGTATTTTAATAATGAAAAGTATGAGTCGCAGCGCTATGACCAAGCGCTTGAACAGTGGGAGATCGCTAAGCGTAAGAATCGCTTATCTTTGTTTGCGCTAAATGGCGGACAAGCTGTGATTATCGCTTTGGCGATGACGGCTATGATGGCGCTGGCGGCATACAGAGTTACCTATGGCGATATGACCTTAGGTGATTTTGTGTTGATTAATGCGTTTATGATGCAGCTCTTTTTACCCCTTAACTTCTTAGGTTTTGTGTATCGCGAAATTCGCGGCGCGTTAGCCAATATTGAGCGCATGTTTAGCTTGCTCGATAAACATCCTATGATAGTCGACTTACCCCAAGCACTCGATTTTCAACCCACTAAGGGTGAGTTGATATTTGAAAATGTTAATTTTAGCTACGATGAGCGGCAAATTCTGCGGGACGTGAGTTTTAAGGTTGAAGCCGGTAAAAAGGTGGCTGTTGTAGGTGATAGTGGTGCAGGTAAATCGACCCTGATTAAACTGCTATTTCGATTTTACGATGTGGACCAAGGTGCGATTAAAATCGATGGACAAGATATCCGCCATCTCACGCAAGATGCGCTGCGGCGTGCCATCGCTATCGTGCCGCAGGATACTGTGCTATTTAACGATTCATTAGTCGAAAATATACGTTATGGTCGCCCAAGCGCGACGGATGAAGAGGTGCGTAACGCGATAAAACTGGCGCACTTAGAGCAATTTATTGCATCACTTGCCCTTGGTTGGGACACAAAGGTGGGTGAGCGCGGCTTAAAACTCTCTGGCGGAGAAAAACAGCGGGTCGCGATAGCAAGGGCCATTTTGAAGGGCTCGCCAGTGCTGGTGTTTGATGAGGCGACATCTTCACTCGATAGTCGCTCCGAGCAAGCTATTTTGTCGGCACTGCGGGAAGTCGCTAAGGGGCACACTAGCCTAGTGGTGGCTCATAGGTTATCGACCATAGTCGATGCCGATCAAATAGTCGTATTAAGCCAAGGAGAAATAGTTGAGCAAGGTAATCATCAGACTTTGCTGTTGGCAAATGGTCTCTATGCCAAATTATGGCGGATACAAAATGAGCAACAACATACTCCTCTGAGCAGTTAATAGCGCAATACAGTTCAGTCTTTATTCAGCTTCGGCTCTCTATACTCAATGCCAACACATCAATCGGAAGAGATCTGGCATGGAAAATATTACACTGAGAGCTAATATTGAAGGCAAAGAAGAAAAAGTCGCCACTGATTGGTATGCCATCATGGCGACATTGAAAAAACGTGGTGTTGATTATGATTCATTGCAACGCATTCATGCTGAGTTGAACGCGGGCCTGTTGGTTACAACTCGGCGACTTACCTTGGCTAAAGTCAATCCAGAAATGGTGCTGGCAGGTGTGATCCGCGATATGAACGCGCCGACAAGTGACTTTATGGGTATGCGTTAGGTGTGTTCGCTAGTGCTTTAGTACAGTTTGGGTGAGAACGTCCGAGAATAGAGGTGAGCCTCTATTCTTGATGCTCTAGAGAGACTCCAGAGATAAAATATGGCTGAATTAAGCTACGCCGTTCAGCTTCCCCGCTTTCCAACCTTCACATAAAAGATTCAATTTAGGTACTGACTCATCTATCAAAGTGAGTCGAATGATCTGCCCTTCGCGAAAACACACCAGTTCACCTTCGATCTCGGTCAGGCGATTACAGCTCTTACAGCTAGTGCTTACAGTTTTACTGGCGGGCAGTTGGCTTACGAAGCTAGATTTCAAAGTGTTTCCTTAAGTTCAATTGTGGGTAAGACATTTGAATAATGTCTCACGTCACGGATCTTACCTCTTTTGTGATACGCATTCAAATATACCTTATGTAAACCCTATATAGACGAAAGTTGTATTCGCCATTAACCGCGAGTGTTCGCGGCTACTTATCCATATGTGCATAGTATTTATCGAGTGAAATGGATAAACCGCTATCGAGCACAATTCGGACATGTGAAGGTTTGAGTTGTCTTGGTTCTGTCACTCCGCAAGAGTGCGCAATTAAGGCTAAGTCATGGTGTAAATTATGATTATAGTTAGCAACACGAGCCGATTTATCCCTAGGATCGAGTCCTTGTTGTAGCTTGGGATTGTGCGTTGTGATGCCCGTTGGGCAGGTATCTCTATTGCACTGTAAGGCTTGAATACAACCGAGGGCGAACATATTGCCACGGGCCGATGCGATGAAGTCGGCACCTAATGCCAAAGCCCAAGCGACTCTTGATGGCACAATAAGTTTACCCGAAGCGATGACTTTGATGCGTTTACGCAAGCCTCGTTGGATCAAGACATTAACTAGGATAGGTAAGCTTTCCTTCAGTGGTAATCCGACATAATCCATTAAAGGTTGTGGTGCAGCGCCTGTGCCGCCATCGGCACTGTCTAAGGTAAAGAAGTCGGGGGCAGAGTCTTCGCCACGACGTTCAATTTCATCACATAAATCTTCGAGCCACTGCACGTCACCGAGTACGGCCTTAATGCCCGTTGGTTTACCGGTAACTTCACGTACTCGTTCAACCATATCCAAAATATCGTTCACGGATTTGAATTCAATATGACCATTAGGGCTAATAGAGTCATAACCCTGAGGAATACCGCGAATATGGGCAATTTCAGCTGTGACTTTGATCCCTGGTAAAATGCCGCCTTTGCCCGGTTTAGCTCCTTGACTCATTTTAATTTCAAACATTTTGACTTCGGGATGAATGGCTATCGACTTGAGCTTTTCATCGTCTAAATGTCCGTGCTCATTACGTACACCGTATTTGGCCGTTCCAATTTGAAAGACGATATCGCAGCCACCTTTTAGATGATAAGGGCTCAAGCCGCCTTCACCTGTGTTAAGCCAGCAACCCGCCTGCGCTGCACCGTGGGAAAGGGCGGTAATTGCTGGGCGCGATAGAGCCCCAAAGCTCATGGCTGAAATATGACAAATGGCTTGAGTCGTATAGGGTTGGCGGCAATTGGTGCCAATTGTCAGTGGATGAATGGGTGTGATCTCTTCATCTTGGGTTGGGAAGGCGGTATTCATAAACATAACAGTACCGGCAGTATCCAAGGGGCGAGTCGAACCAAAGGCGATAGTTCTATCGACATTTTTAGCGGCGCGGTACACCCAGCTGCGTTCAGCACGGTTGAAGGGCAGTTCTTCTCTGTCTTGGGCGAAAAAGTATTGTCTGAAAAACTCACCTTGTTTTTCAAACAAATATCGAAAGCGACCAATCACGGGATAGTTATGTCTTACCGCTTGTTTGGTCTGCATTTTATCTGCGATATACATGTAAATAACCGCGAGTACTGCGAGTCCTATTACAATCAAAAACAGCCCTGAAAATAGATCGAGTCCCCACATAAACCAATTGAGTTCACTCATGTTATTTATCCTTATTCTTGTCCGTAACGGGTGGCGATCAAGCTCGCAGGTTGGTCATCATTAAGAGAGAGTAAAAACAGCTGGCTATAGTCATCTTCACTGATCGCTTGGATCTCAGGTCCACCAAGGGCTTTAATGATCTGTGGGACAGTATTTGAATGCCCAACGATGAGTGTATTGCCCTTTACAGCATGCACTTGTTCAACAATGTGTTGGATATGTCCTTCGATAGGTTTGGCAGCTTCTACTATCGTCACAGGTAAATGGCGATCCTCGGCGATGGGCGCGAGTGTTTGCTGGGTTCTTAGGTATTGAGTCGCAATAAGTTGCGACAGCGGCGTGCGGCTCAAGGCAGTGATCAGTGATGCTGCGCGTATTTCTCCCTTGGGTGATAACTGCGGGTTATTGGCTGGCGTGTCGGCTTTCTCGGCATGTCTGACTAAAATAATTAGTCTACTTTCAGCATGAGCTTGGCTAATGGGAGCAAAGCCGAGGCAAGTGAATATGACGAGGCTTGTTAGCAGGCTAAAGCGTTTTATATTGATACCCAGATTATGCTTAAAATAGTGCTTAAGGATTAGTGTAAACCCGTGAAAGCGGAAATGACTCAAACTGCGGCCTGCTGCCATGGTGTAACATCCTTTTCTATTGGCTTATGTCTAAGCTCAGCGATAGTAATGATCTGCATTGCGGTGGGTTGGCGCTTTATGCACCTTATTAAAGAATGAACCCACTTAATTTATGTGGGCCTTATCATGGCCTTGTGGTCAGATGGTACTTCAATTCTAAAAATTACTAAAGCTGGTTAAATTTTGGTCGATAATTAAGTCGACCCGAATTGAATGGATAGTCATCATGGAAATCAATAAACCCCCTCAAGTGCAAAGTACCCCTTTGCCACAGAAAAAATATGCTGAAAACGCGGCGTCTAAGGGCACCGAAGTGAGTGATTCGAAGGACGCGAAAGCCACAGAAGTAACCTCGAAGCAAACTGCGCAGCAAACGAGCAAGCAGCTGATGAATCAAGCGATTTTATCGGCACAGCAAGATGTGAATATCAAGTCAGGCGATCAGTCTATGGCCTTGCTTTATCGCGCAGCGATAGAGTCGATTAATAAAGAGTTAGCGCCCACTATGGGCGAGAACGCGATTCAGACGGCTTATGATAATGGCGTAGATACTTCTCCAGAAGCGACTGCAGATCGTATCGTGAGTTTTGCGACGCAGTTTTTTAGCATTCACCAACAACAAAATTCGGGTATGAGTCTAAGTGATCAACTCGATAGCTTTATGGGGATTATTGGCGGTGCCATTGACAATGGCTTTAAAGAGGCTAAAGATATTCTGTCCGGCCTTAAAGTATTGCAGGGTGATATTGCCGATGGTGTCGATAAAACCTACAGCTTAGTGCAAGAGGGGCTGCAAGCCTTTAGAGATAGCTTTAACAAGAAGACTGATGAGACAGTATCGAGTCCGAGTTAATACCTCAGTATTTTCAGTTCTATATTCAGCGTTATAGTCATAAGCCCCTTATATAAGGGGTTTTTGTTGTGCAGAAAAAAGTCTATGCTGGAAGCCTATTTAACGTTTCGCTTGAGGGCAAGTTATGTGGATTAGGGGACAAGTGATAGAACGTATTGATTGGAGTGATAAGTTATTCTCATTGCGCATTGCTGCCGAGTTAGCTCCATTTATTCCTGGTCAGTTTATCAAGTTAAGTCAAATGCAAGATGATAAGCGTGTGGCTAGAGCCTACTCCTTAGTAAATTCTCCCGATAAACCCTATGCCGAGGTGCTCGCCGTTGCAGTAGAGGATGGCCTGTTATCGCCTCAATTACACAACCTTGCAATAGGCGATGAAATTGAAATTACCTCAACCGCGACCGGTTTTATGACCTTAGCTGAAATTCCTAAGGGTGAACTCCAAGGGAAGCATTTGTGGTTTTTAGCCACAGGAACAGCAGTAGGGCCATTTTTGTCTATGCTCGACACCGATGAACCTTGGGAGCGTTTTGAAAAAGTCGTGCTTGTGTATGGCGTGCGCGAAGCACAGGATTTGGCATATCTTGATAAGCTGCGTAATTTAGAACGCAAATACCCTGAACAATTTACATTAGTCTTGAGTGTGACCCGTAAACCCTTTGCCGATGCTTTGCAGTGTCGCATTCCCGAGGGGATAGTCTCGGGTGAAATCGAAAAAAAGGCAGGATTAACCTTAAACGCAGCTGACTCTCAAGTTATGATCTGCGGCAATCCGGGTATGATTAATGGTGCGCAAGCCGCTTTACTCGATAAAGGGTTAGTGAAGAATTTACGCCGTGCTCCTGGGCAAATTACCGTTGAAAAATACTGGTAATCTCAATTTTACATAGAAGGCGAGAATAAACTTGTTGCCGTTCTTGCCCCTAAAAAGCCATAGCGTTTAATGCAAACAAAAGGAAATTTTTGATGAAGTTGTTAAGTTCTCAAGCTTCGCCCTATGCCCGTTGTGTAAGAGCTTTAATCCAGTATCTAGGGATTAACAATATTGAAGAGCAGTTAGTTAATCCCTTTGAAAACAGCGCAGAATTACTCGATGCTAACCCGTTAGGACAGATCCCATGTCTTATTACCAACGATGGTGTAGCACTATTCGATAGTGAAGTGATCATGCGTTACCTAGATGCAGAGCTTGGCGATCGTAAGATGTTTGGGATCTCAAATAATAACTGGGTGCTGGAGTGTCAGTATTCTTTAGTCAAAGGCTTAATCGATAGCGCGGTGAAATTACGCCAAGAGCAAATGCGTGAAGAAGAAGGCGTGAGGTCAGTATTTTGGACTGCACGTTTTGAACAAGCACTGCTGCGCGGCCTTATGCAGATTGAGCTTCAAACTGTGATCACCCAAACCACGATTCAAGCACCGCAATTAGCCTTGATTTGCTTACTCGATTATGTGGATTTTAGACATCCAGAGCTAGATTGGCGTAAGGTTGCACCTGCGACAGCACTTTGGTTCAGTGAAATGCGTGATTTACCTGCATTTATTCAAACTCGTCCCCAATAATCCGCAGAGGATGCTCAACCGTCGGTTGCGCGTCTTCCTTTTGGCCTATCACGGCGATTTTGTTCACCAAAAGCGCCGAATAACTCACGAGTAACCCCATATTCTACTCTGCGATCATTGCCTAGCTGTCGCCTGTCTTCATGGTGTTGATAGCGGCATTGGCAGTTTGCCTTAGTGCATTCTTCCATCGGAATTTCGGGCGCATCTTTCGATAAAAATCGTTTTCCAGAAAGCGCTTCAATTTGCTCACAGCAACTGCCGTTATTCACAATGCTCACACTGTGAAAACTGTGAAAACTGTGAAAACTGTGAGTCTTATTAATGCTGGGATCAGCAGCTTGAGAAGAGTGTTTATGTCTTTTGGGACGACTATTGAGTTTGAATAAGCCAAATAGCGCAATTGCGGCTACGCCTAGCAGCAAAACAGTTAACATAACGCCTCCTGAAAGCATTTTTATCAAATTAAGGTTCAGTTTAGTTTGATTTGAGATAATCTCAAATTTTCAGATTAATGCCATTAAAAACATAAAGTTAATTAGCTGCTTGCTCTCAAGTTCCGTATCTATTACTCTTGCGAAACTGATAAGCATTATCATTAATGCATTAGTGTTCTAATTTTGCAGAACACGTCATCACTTTGGGGAGAATTCGGTAATGAAATGGGTAACTTGCGCGGCTATTGTTGGGTTAATGTCGGTTGGGCATTCAGCGAATGCAGATGATAAATTAACCGTTTATTCTTATCGTCAAGCTTTCTTGGTGGAGCCTATCCTGACGCGTTTCACCGAAGAAACTGGCATAGGTGTGAATTTGGTATTTGCTAAAGACGGTATTGCCGAGCGTCTCGTCCGTGAAGGCCGTTTATCCCCAGCGGATCTTGTGCTGACGTCTGATTTTTCACGTTTAGTTGAATTAGTGGATAAAGATCTAACCTCTCCAGTCAAAAATCCCCTGCTAGAGAGCAATATTCCTGCGCAGTATCGCGATCCCGATGGCCAGTGGTATGCCCTGACTATGCGGGTGCGAAATCTCTATACAGCCAAGGATCGTTTAGGCCAGCAGCAATTGACCTATGAAGAATTAGCCGATCCCAAATATAAAGGAAAGATTTGTACTCGCAGTGGTAAACATCCATACAACATAGCGTTAGTCGCATCTATGATTGCTCATCACGGTGAAGCTGAGGCAAAAACTTGGTTACAAGGCGTGAAAACTAATTTAGCCCGCAAACCTCAGGGGAACGATAGGGGGCAAATTGCCGCAGTAAAAGAAGGTGTGTGTGAGATCGCCATTGGTAATAGCTACTATTACGGCAATATGTTGCAGGATCCTGAGCAAAAGGCGATCGCCGAAGCTGTGACGCTCAACTTCCCGAACCAAGCTGACCGCGGTGCCCATGTGAATGTGTCTGGCATGGTACTAACTCGCCATGCGCCTAATAAAGCCAATGCGATCAAATTGATGGAGTTCTTATCCGCCGATGTGGCTCAAAAGGCCTATGCCGATGTGAATATGGAATATCCAGTGAAAGCCGATGTGGCACCTTCATCTTTAGTGGCCTCATGGGGTAAGTTTAAGTCAGATCAGTTACCCATTTTTAAGTTGGCAGAATATCACCAAGCGGCGGTTAAGCTATTAGATGAAGTGCAGTTTGATCTCTAGCTCCAGTACTAGCGACAAAATGCAGATTTAGGTTATCAGCGCCAGTGATTGGCGCTGTGACGTTTTAAGGATTGACATGATTTTAGGATTAGCCAGAAGCTGGTCGCTTGCTGGTTATGCCGTGGCCGCCTTGCTGGTATTGCCACTATTTGCGTTGATATTTCAAGCTTTTCAGCCTGACGAAGCCGTGTTTGGGCACTTGATGGCAACGGTTCTGCCGACATATATCATTAATAGTTTATTGCTGATTTTCTGGGTGAGTCTGGGGGCGTTATTACTCGCGTTACCTTGCGCTTGGTTGATGGCTCGTTGTGACTTTGTCGGCAGGCGATATTTGCAATGGGCGCTATTATTGCCCCTCGCTATGCCTGCGTATATTGTTGCCTACGTCTATACCAATTTACTCGATTATGCGGGGCCAGTGCAGCGCGGTCTTCGTTCGATATTTGGCTGGGACTCACCGCAGGATTATTTCTTCCCCGATATTCGTACCTTAGGCGGCGCGGCGTGTATGTTGTCGCTGGTATTGTTTCCCTATATTTATCTCTTGGCGCGTACCGCTTTTATGGAGCAATCCTTAAGTTTGGCGCATGCTTCGCGCATTATGGGCTGTTCACCGTGGCAAAGTTTTTGGCGTTTATCTTTGCCTATGGCAAGGCCTGCGCTCGCCGTTGGGGTGGCTTTAGTGGCGATGGAGACGGCCGCTGATTTTGCAACGGTTAACTATTTTGCCGTGCCCACCTTAACGACAGCCGTGTATGACACTTGGTTGGGTTATGGCAATTTGACCGCCGCCGCTAAGTTATCGGCGATTATCTTGCTGGTGGTATTTAGTCTGATTGGATTTGAGCGTTTTGCCCGTCGTAAACAGCAGTTATTCCAAAAACAATCACGTATACAAGTCACTGACTTGTATCGACTCTCGATGACTCAAACCTTGGTCGCACTCAGCTTTTGCGGCATGCTATTGCTATTAGCCTTTCTGTTACCTTTCGGGATTTTA
The DNA here is from genome assembly GCF_025654295.1 of Shewanella sp. SM23. Classification (NCBI taxonomy): domain Bacteria; kingdom Pseudomonadati; phylum Pseudomonadota; class Gammaproteobacteria; order Alteromonadales; family Shewanellaceae; genus Shewanella; species Shewanella sp. SM23. The sequence continues at coordinate 203,992 of NZ_JAKKRM010000004.1, read as the reverse complement.
TTATCCTATGCGATTGGTTACTTTGAACAAAGCTGGGATAAGAGTTTTTGGCAATTGAGTCTTAACAGCCTCAGTCTTGCGCTGATCACCAGTTTACTCTGTTGCTTAATCGCCTTACTGCTTATGTTCGTTCGCCGGATAAGCCCAAGACAGAGTGATGCTTTGCCCTCACGGTTAGCTTCGACGGGCTATGCCTTACCAGGCACTGTGCTGGCTATTGGGGTATTAGTGCCTTTAACTATGTTAGATTTTGCGATTAACGATCTGGCGGATCTTGTCGGCATAGCAGGCCCAGGCCTTATCCTAACAGGCAGTGTGATGGCATTGATTTTTGCTTTTTGTGTGCGTTTCGTGGCAATTGCGATTGGCAGTGTTGAAAGCAGTTATAAACGCATCTCGCCATCGCTGGATATGGTGAGCCTGACCATGGGGCAAACTCCTAGGCAACTTTTGCGGCGGGTGCATTTGCCTTTACTTGCTAAGGGATTGTTTGCGGGCGCTTTATTGGTGTTTATCGAAAGCATGAAGGAACTGCCCGCTGCGTTATTACTGCGGCCTATCGGTTTTGAGAATCTTGCAACTTATGTATTCCAGTTTGCGTCCGATGAAAAACTCGAGCACGGCGCATTAGCTGCTATTGTGATTGTACTGGTGGGTTTAGTGCCGCTTATTTATTTAAACCGTTCATTGGAGCATCACAGCTGATGACAAGTACGCTCAAGCTTAAGCAAATTCATAGCGATTATCAGGGCCAGCAAGTACTTAAAGGTTTGAGTTTAACGCTCGCCCAAGGGGAAATCCTGGCGTTGTTAGGCCCAAGCGGTTGTGGCAAGACGACCTTATTGCGTGCAGTTGCTGGATTACAGGCCATAAGCCAAGGTGAAATCCAGATTAATGGCCGCATAGTGAGTGGCGATAGCCAGTTTGTACCTAGCGAGCAGCGCGGCATCGGCATGATTTTTCAAGACTATGCGCTTTTCCCTCATTTGACTGTGGCGGAAAATATCCTCTTTGGGGTGGCTAGATTGTCGGGCGCAGAACGTCAGGCACGTTTGGATGAAATGCTAGCTTTGGTCAAACTTGAAGGGTTGGCACAGCGCTATCCCCATGAATTATCTGGCGGTCAGCAGCAGCGAGTTTCGATTGCGCGGGCACTTGCCTATGAGCCGCAGTTATTGCTGCTCGATGAGCCTTTTTCCAATATTGATGCCCAAGTGCGCTACGAGATGATGGCGGAAATTCGCAGCATCTTAAAACAGCGTAATGTCAGCGCGGTGTTTGTTACTCATAGCAAGGATGAAGCCTTTGTATTTGCAGATACTTTAGCCATCTTTAATCAAGGCATCATAGTGCAGCATGGTAGTGCCGAAGCTTTATATGCCGCCCCAAACAGCCGCTATGTGGCGGACTTTTTAGGTAGCGGTAATTACTTACCTGCAGCAGTGTTTGATGGGCACAGTGTTGTCACTCCCATAGGTCATTTAACCAGCCTCACGCCATTAAATTTGCCGAGCGAGTTCAGCGGAACAGTATTCTTGCGACCACAGCAATTGACGCTCAGCGCCGATGAACAGGGCGTTGGTACTATCACTGAGCGACGTTTCTTAGGCGCCTTTTGTCATTATTGGGTCAAAATTGAGGCCGCTTCCCATGCTTATTATGTGGAGGTGCGTAGCCAAATGATGCAGCTAAGTATTGGTCAAAAGGTTGGGGTAACGACTGAGCCGCATTCGCTCGTGTTGTTTGAATCTTCAGCATATTCAAACTGTGGGGACCCAATCTAAGCGATGAGTATTTATTCAATGCTGATATGACATAGCCAACTAAAGTACGACATTTTTGCTTACGTTAAACTTGGGTCTATGCGGTATTGGTTGGTGATATTTTCGACCATCCTTGCTACTTTTATCCTCCGGTTTTGGAGGAATTATGATAAAAACAATAAATTCAATTTGCACCCTCGTTATTGTAGCAACGGCAATATCGTCTTCAGGAGTGATGGCCATGGATAGGATCACAGGTAAAGCCTTCGCAACGCGATCAGAAGTGTATGCAACCCAAGGGATGGCGGCGACCAGTCAGCCTTTAGCCACGCAAGTCGCTATTGATATACTCAAACAGGGCGGCAGTGCGGTCGATGCAGCGATTGCCGCTAACGCTATGTTAGGATTAGTCGAGCCAACGGGCTCGGGTGTCGGCGGGGACTTATTTGCTATCGTTTGGAGCGCAAAAGATAAACGCCTCTATGGTCTAAATGCATCGGGGCGCAGTCCCAAATCCTTAAGTTTAGAAAAGCTTAAATCCCTCGGATTAGACTATTTACCGCCGCTTGGACCTTTGCCGGTTTCTGTACCGGGCACTGTGGACGGTTGGTATGAGCTGCATAATAAGTTTGGTAAATTAGCTATGGCTGATAACCTCGCGCCTGCCATTCATTACGCCCGTGATGGTTTCCCTGTGTCAGAGTTGATTGCCTATTACCTTGATGCTAGTGGTAAAAAACTGGCTAAATTTCCCGGTTTTAAAGAAACCTATATGCCTAATGGTAAGATGCCTGCCGTAGGGGAAATCTTTAAAAATCCCGCGCTTGCTAACACCTATGAGAAAATTGCCAAGGGCGGCCGCGATGCTTTCTATAAAGGTGATATTGCCAAAAGTATTGATAAGTACATGAAATCCCAAGGTGGTTATTTAAGTTATGATGACTTAGCGAGCCATACTAGCGACTGGATAGATCCCGTTTCGGTGAACTACCGTGGTTACGATGTGTGGGAACTGCCACCTAATGGTCAAGGCATTGCGGCGCTACAAATCTTAAAAACCATGGAACCCTTTAATGTGGCTGCCATGGGCTTTAATAGTCCTGAATATGTCCATTTATTTGTCGAAGCAAAGAAACTCGCCTTTGCTGACAGAGCTAAGTTTTATGCCGACATGGCCTTTAATAAAGTGCCCGTTACCGAGCTTATCTCACAGAAATATAACTATGATCGCGCTAAGTTGATTGACCCTACAAAAGCCGCCAAGAGTGTCGATGCGGGTAATCCAGCGTTGCAACATGGCGATACTGTGTACCTGACTACCGCCGACAAAGATGGCAACATGGTGTCACTCATTCAGAGTAATTACCGTGGTATGGGGTCAGGGATGACACCGCCGGATCTCGGCTTTGTGCTGCAAGACCGTGGGCAAATGTTTGATTTAACGGAAGGGCGTTTTAATACCTACGCACCGGGTAAGCGTCCATTCCATACCATTATTCCGGCTTTTGTGACCAAAGACGGTAAACCTTGGCTGAGCTTTGGGGTGATGGGCGGCGCGACTCAACCACAAATGCACGCGCAGATTGTAATGAATCTGATTGATTTTAAAATGAACTTGCAAGAAGCGGGCGATGCCCCCAGAATTTTGCATATGGGGTCAACCGAGCCCACAGGCGAAGTGATGAAGGATGGCGGCTACGTCAGTCTGGAATCAGGTTTTCCGGTAGAAACCCGTCGTGAGTTGATTAAGAAAGGCCATGTGCTGCGTGATGGACTTGGGGAGTTTGGTGGCTATCAAGCCATTGGATTTAATGCCGAAACCGGCGTATATCGTGCGGCCTCTGAGAGTCGCAAGGATGGTCACGCCGCAGGCTATTAACACTAAGATAAATGCTAAGGTAAGCTCAACACTGAGTGAACCTGACGTCATTGATTCGATTTAACTGATTGGCGAGACTTTAATGGTCTCGTCAATTTTTATGTTTAAGGGTCTGGGGTGGGATAATGCTCCGCTATTGGCATTATCATAAACAGATCAGAGCAAACTGTGCGTTAGTTAATGTCATTTTTAGGTAAAGTTGCGGATAATATTGCCGAAAATGAATTTAGAAAAAGGGTGATAACCAAATGGATATTCAAAATATGCCGCGTGAACAGTTGGGTGTGTGTGCAGAGGGGAACTTACACAGTGTCTATTTGATGTTTAATGCCAATGACAATGTCGAGTCGCAATTACGTCCCTGTCTTGCCAACGTTGCGCAGTATATTTATGAGCTGACAGATCAATATTCCGACAGTGCATTCAATGGTTTTGTTGGTATTGGTGCTAATTATTGGGATAGCCTCTATCCTACTGCTCGCCCAGAACTGCTTAAACCTTTCCCTGCGATGCAAGTGGGCAGTCGTGAAGCACCTGCAATTGAATATGATTTATTCGTGCATATTCGCAGTGATCGTTACGATATTCTGCATTTAGTGGCTAATGAAATCAGCCAAATGTTTGAAGATTTAGTGGAGTTAGTTGAAGAAGAGCGTGGCTTTAGATTTATGGATAGCCGTGATTTGACTGGTTTTGTCGATGGTACCGAAAACCCTAAGGGGCGTCACCGCCAGGAAGTGGCACTTGTGGGTGATGAGGATCCTGAGTTTAAGGGTGGCAGCTATATTCATGTGCAAAAGTATGCCCATAACTTGAGTAAGTGGCATAGATTACCAGTTAAAAAACAAGAGGATATTATCGGCCGTACTAAGCAAGATAATATCGAGTATGAATCTGAAGATAAGCCACTGACCAGCCATATCAAGCGCGTTAATCTTAAAGATGCCGATGGTAAGTCAATGGAGATCCTGCGTCAGAGTATGCCCTATGGTTCGCTGAAGGAGCAGGGATTAATGTTTATCTCTAACTGCCGCACGCCAGAACATTTTGAAAAGATGCTGCATAGCATGATGTTTGGTGATGGCGAAGGCAATCATGATCACTTGATGCATTTTACTAAGGCGATGACAGGTTCATCTTTCTTTGCCCCCGCACTGGATTTTATGCTGCAGTTCGACGAATAAGCTTTCTATAATCAAGCCGGATTAGCATCAATCGAGACGCACTTAAGCTAACGCCTAAGTGCGTTTTTTATGCTAATGCGCGGGAACCCATTTTTTGATATCGAGCTGCCATTGCAGGGCGGTGAAATCGATAAAAGCGCGCACTAGATTTTGCTGATAACTGCGGGACAAATATACCGCCCACAAGGTTTGGCCTGGTGTCGTAAATTCGGGTAGGACTTCTTTGAGTTGACCACTGGCAAGGTATTGGTTAGCTAAGTCACAGGGTAAACGCACTATGCCATGTCCACGTAGCGCCGCACTGACCAACACTCCCATATCGTTAGCCCTAAGATTCCCTGTAACTTTGACGTGCTCGGCTTGCAGTTCTTTTAGAAAAGGCCAGTTTTGTTGCGCTGAGTGTATGAGGCAGTTGTGGGCCAGCAGATCAATGGGTTCGAGGAGTGGCGTTGCGCTATCAAGATAGCTCGGCGCCGCGCAAAGTACTGCATCTATGGTCATCAAACGCCGAGCTATGAGATTCTCATCGGGCTGCTCGGTATAACGTAGCGCCACGTCGACTCTCTCATCTACCAATTGCGCAAAACTGTCCGACATCACCAGTTGAATGTTGACCTTAGGATGAATTTTAATAAAGCGATCGACGACATCAAACAGACTGTGCTGCCCAAGGCCAATAGGCGTAGCGATACGAATACTGCCTACCAGTTCACTGTTATGGCTGTGGGCACGGCTCTCCATGGCCGCAACTTCACTTAAGATCCGCTGGCAAAATTGTAGTGCTTCCTCACCCTGCAAAGTCAAGCTGGCGCTGCGCGTGGTGCGGTGTAATAAGCGTAAACTCAACCACTGCTCCACTTCTTGAATATGACGGGAAACCTGCAGGCGGCTGAGGTCTAAATGTTCGGCAGCTTTGGTAAAGCTGCCACAGTTTGCGACTTCGACGAAACTGCGTATTGCGGCAATTTTATCCACATTAGTATCCTATATTGAAACAATCATGCTCAATTATTGATGTTTATTAGGTGAAAAACTGCAAGTAAACTGGTTCCAATGTAAATCATCTGAGTGAGACAATGAAATGAAAATCGCAATTTTAGGTGCAACGGGTTGGATCGGTGGTGCAATTTTAAAAGAAGCACAGAGTCGTGGACATCAAGTGACAGCGTTAGTGCGTGATCCAAGCAAGTTATCCGTGGCTGATGTGGCAGTACGTGCCGTGGATTTAGAGCAGCCATTGGTCGCCGATACCTTTGCTGGCGTAGATGTCGTGATTGCCGCCGTTGGTGGCCGCGCCCAACAAAATCATGGTCTAGTGGCGAGTACGGTTCAGCATTTACTGGATGTGCTGCCTAACGCTAACGTGCCACGTTTATTGTGGGTCGGTGGTGCTGGGAGTTTAGAAGTGGCGCCGGGTGTGACGCTGGTCTCTAGTCCAGATTTCCCAGCAGCATATAAAGATGAGGCGTTAGCTCAGGGTGAAGCTTTGCAGGTATTCCGTGCGGCGCAAACGGCAATCAATTGGACCTTTGTGAGCCCAGCCGCTGAGATTTATCCCGGTGAGAGTGAAGGTCCATATCGCCTTGGTGGCGACAGCTTCTTTACCGATGCTAATGGTCAAAGCCGTATCTCTGTAACCGATTACGCAAAAGCCATGGTAGATGAAGCCGAAAAGGGCGCTCACCCAAACCAGCGCATCAGTGTGGCTTACTGATATCGTTATAGTTGAGTTAGATATTGTGAGTTAGATATTGTGCTGGAATGTGTAACGTAATCGGGACAATGGCCAAATAACCAGCGCTATATTGCACTTCAAAATGTACAGATAAAATAGAACAGGTCAGCTCACTGACCTGTTTTTTTATTCTGCGTAATTGAATAAAGATTTGATGGTTTCTAAGGTATCGGCGATATCTTGGATGCTCGATGGGCAAATAAAGATAGTGTCATCACCGGCAATCGTACCCAAAATGCCTTCTGGTTTACCGATAGAATCCAACAAGCGGGCAATCAGCTGCGCGGCACCTGGGCTAGTTCGCACGACGATCATAGCTTGGTTGTGATCGACGTCGAGTACCAAATTCTTCAGTGGGCTACCCGCGGTGGGTACGCCTAATTCGGCTGGTAAGCAATACACCATCTCTTGCTTAGCGTTGCGAGTCCGCACTGCGCCGAACTTGCTGAGCATGCGTGACACTTTCGATTGGTTAATATTACCAAAGCCTTCAGCTTGCAAGGCGGTGACGATTTCACTCTGAGAGCCAAAGCGCTCTTCTTTTAAAATCGACTTAAAAATTCTAACAAGGTCATCCTGATTCTTGGTCGTTTGCATAATATTATTATTCGTTATTCAAAAAAACAGGCCCATTTTGAATATTTTTAGAAAAATTGTCAACAAATAACCAGATTGGTTGAATAAAAATTCACTAAGCCCCAGTGGTTAAGCGTTTGTAGGGGGCGTAAAAATCCCAATTTGAGTAATTGTTCTACATTGCTTCTACGTTATTCCGGAATTCTTTTGTCCCACGACTAAGGGATAATTGAAATTGTTGTGACATTCCAGTAATGTGACGCCAACGCAAATTAGATCCATGTCACACATATCCGAGAAATAACGGAGATAACTATGAAAGTTGCTGTACTTGGTGCTGCTGGTGGTATCGGCCAGGCTCTTGCCCTACTGTTAAAAACTCAATTGCCTGCGGGTTCACAATTGTCTCTATATGATATCGCACCGGTAACTCCGGGTGTTGCGGTTGACTTGAGCCACATTCCAACTGCTGTTGAAATCAAAGGTTTTGCTGGTGAAGATCCAACGCCTGCCCTCGTGGGTGCTGACGTTGTTCTAATTTCTGCTGGTGTTGCGCGTAAGCCTGGTATGGATCGTTCTGATCTGTTCAATATCAATGCGGGTATCGTTCGCAACCTGATCGAAAAAGTAGCGGCAACTTGCCCTACGGCTTTGGTTGGCATTATCACTAACCCAGTCAACACGACCGTAGCTATCGCTGCAGAAGTGATGAAAAAAGCGGGTGTTTACGATAAGAACCGTCTGTTCGGTATCACGACATTAGACGTGATCCGCTCTGAAACTTTCATCGCCGAATTAAAAGGCCTGAACGTTGCTGACGTTAAAGTGAATGTGATCGGCGGCCACAGCGGCGTGACTATTCTGCCATTACTGTCTCAAGTTGAAGGCGCGACTTTCACTGACGAAGAAGTGGCAAGTTTGACGACTCGCATCCAAAACGCGGGTACAGAAGTGGTTGAAGCTAAAGCCGGTGGCGGAAGCGCGACTCTGTCTATGGGTCAAGCGGCTTGCCGTTTCGGTCTGTCTCTGGTTCGTGGTCTGCAAGGCGAAGCTAACATCGTTGAATGCGCCTATGTTGACGGCGGCAGCGAGCATGCTGAATTCTTCGCACAACCTGTGCTGTTAGGCAAAAACGGTATTGAAAAAGTACTGCCTTACGGTGAAGTGAGTGCATTCGAAGCTAACGCTCGTGATTCTATGTTAGATACGCTGAAAGGCGATATCAAACTAGGCGTTGATTTCGTTAAATAATCTTTCGGATAATCTTTTTAGATTATGACGAATTAAAAACGGAGCCATTGAGCTCCGTTTTTTTATGCCTGGGTTTTACATTTTACCAGGCGAATTCAGTCGATCAGCGGCGCTTAGTGGGAATTTGGCAGTTATCATCGCAGCGGGCTTTGCCCGTCAGTAAATAAGAGATGCGATATCTGTTTTTTGCGAATCTGAGATAGCACCAATCGGCCACAGTTTTAATCACGGGCAGGCGTAATAGTTGGATCCAAGCGCGTGTTCCTGTCAGTGCCCACGCTTTGCAAGTGACATCTAACCCGAGTAACACTTCGCCCGTTGCGGTTTCGCCATGGAGAATCGTATTAGCGTAGTCTCTATCGATATGGCTGAAGCGCTTACTAAAGTCTGGCGCATTTAAATCCTCAAGCGCAATCAAGTTCTTCGGATCGCGCGCTTTCAGTTGACGCATTTCGGCGCTACATAATGGACAATTTCCATCGTAAAAAATCCGCAGTTCCATCGGTATTACCTCTGATGACTTGATCACAATACTTGAAGTGAGTACTCAAGCTTGGTTTTCTTCTACCCTATACGCAGAATAAAGGGTTTTAGATCGCAGCTGATTAAAATCTAATGTGTGTCTCATTTGGCTTTTTATTAGGTTAAATTCAAACGAGTACAGTAACATCTTGGTTATTCATCAGTTTAACTTGATTACATATATTTCAGTGAACAAGGTAAAACCTGACCAATAACGACTCAAAAGGATAGGTATGACATCTCCCATCATAATCACAGGCGTGGGTAAACGCATAGGTTACGCCTTAGCCAAACATTTTCTCGCCCAAGGTCAGCAGGTGATTGGTACTTATCGCAGCCATTACGACAGTATCGATGAGCTTAACGCCTTAGGCGCAACTCTGTATCCCTGCGATTTTTATGACGATGCCCAAGTGCGCTCCTTAATTGATGAGTTAACTCAACAGCCTCAAGTTCGCGCCATTATTCACAATGCTTCGGACTGGCTGCCTGATCCTGTTCTTACAAAGAATGAGCCTTTAAAGAGTACCACTTTTGCGCCGAGCCAAGTGCTGCAGCGCATGATGCAAGTGCATGTGAGCGTACCCTATCAGTTGAACTTGGCCTTAGAGGCGCAGCTACGTGCGGCTGCTGGCGATGAAATCGGCGGCAGTGATGTGATTCATATTACTGACTATGTGGCAGAGAAGGGCAGTCAGAAGCATATCGCCTATGCCGCCAGTAAAGCCGCGCTGCACAATATGACGCTATCCTTTGCCGCCAAATTTGCGCCCGAGGTCAAAGTGAATTCGATTGCGCCTGCGATGATCCTATTTAATGCAGGAGATGATGTTGCCTATCAGCAAAAAACATTAGCCAAAGCGCTGTTGCCGAAAGAGGCGGGGAATGAGGAAATTATCGACTTAGTGGAATATCTGCTGAATAGCCGCTACGTCACTGGTCGTTGCCATAATGTCGATGGTGGCCGGCATTTAAGGTAGAGAAGGCTCTAGAACGCCACTGCATGGCTGTAGAATCTAGCTTCTAGATCCTTCTTTTTCAAAATGTCAGTACCCGACTTGGGGTGATGATGAACGGTAAAGGCACATCCCAATACTCGCAGGGTAAACTCGTCACTTGCTGACAGTCGTGGGCGTAACCCATAGGCAAAGGTTTACCTTTAAGCTGCCAGTTTGCCAGCGTCCTATCGTAATAGCCGCCGCCCATGCCCATACGATTTCCCATTAAATCAAAAGCCACTAAGGGCGTGATAACCACATCTAACTCTGTCACTGGGATAATGGCGCGCACATCTAATTTAGGTTCTAAGATGCCGAATTGATTCGCCTGCATGGGGGTATCTGCGGTGTAATGCAGGAATAATAATTGTCCGGCATTGAAGGGATGTAACCTAGGCAGATAGGTGTTTATGCCCATTTGCCATAGCACAGCGATCAGCGGTGGCGTGGCGAGTTCGCCATCGTGGGTGAGATATAACGCCACATGTTGCGCTTTGTTGGCCTGCAATGCATCGAGCATTCGCTGGCAGGCGTTTAAACTTGCTTGGGTTTGTTCTATTTCGGAGAGAGATTTACGGGCGGTGCGAATGGTTTTGCGTAACTGATTGCGGCTTTCTTTTGTATGGAGTGCGATATTTGCCGCATAGCTTGCAACATCTACGGCATCAGCGACTTCTACGGCAAGGTGCGCCGTGTCGCTTTTGGCATTCAAATGAGAAAGTTTGGAAGATGTAGACATAGAATTAAGATGCTCCCCAGAATGCCGCTACCGGTGTAGCCCTTGAACCGTAGGTTCAAGGCGGGTAAATGATTACCTCCTAAGGCTTCTCGGTACAAGCCGAGCATGCACAATGTCAGTAAAGCATTCACCCTAATTTCAAAATTATCGGCACAGGGACATTACCAGTTGGCATGCATCCCAGGGAGCAAAACGGTATTGAATCGCTAAAGCATTGGTTTATTTAAATAAGCCAGTTTAGCCATTCACTGTGCGTCAGTTGGTTTAACTCAATGAGTGTTAAATCACTAAGGTGCACAGTTTAAATCTATTTAGTTGAACGCTCAACTAAGGCACTTTCGAGGGTCGACTGCAGCAAGCTGATCCTGTCGTCCATCTGTTGCATGTAGTGCTTATTTTTTTGCTTTTCTTGGAACAACTCGTGTCCAATATTCAGCGCCGCCATGATCGCAATTTCTTCACGGCTTAGGCTATTGGTTCGGGTTTTTAACGCACTGAGTTGTTGTTCAACTCCCAACGCTACCGTACGTAAGGCATCCTCTTGACCTTTCGGGCAAGCGATAGAGTAGGTGCGCCCAAGTAGGGTAATTTCAACAGCACTGTTACTCATGTCGCGGGTGATCCTTTCGTTAGCCTCTTAGGGCGGACTATATAGGGCTGATCTTAAAAGTGCAAGGTAAGCCGCAAATGGATTGGTCTTTGACGGTTTTGTTTGCTGTTTGTGTGAGCAGTTGGATAGTTTTTTATCAGGGCGTGGCCGATTTCGCCATTATTGGGATTCAGTATTGGTTCAAGTCTTTATCTCTGCTAGCATTGCTGCTGGAAAAATCTTATTGGGATCTGATATGGCAACCCCTCCTTCGTTACGTATCGACAGCTTAAAACTCGCCTTAGATGCGGCTGAAATCGGCCAGCATCCGGTAGAAGTTCACGGTGCTTTAGTCGGTTTAATCTGCGGTGGTGTAGAGCAAACTGGCGACACTTGGATCAAGCCTTTATTCGACCTGATGAACGATGGTCAACCTTTGCCAGCGCAGTTGCACCAATTAGTGTGTGATTTGTTTAACGATTCAGTGACGCGTTTAGTGGATTTTGAATTTGGTTTCATGCCGCTGTTGCCCGAAGAAGAAGAGCCGCTCAGCCAACGTGTTGAAGCCTTGTCCCTGTGGACCCAGAGTTTTTTGACTGGCATGGCGATTATTCAGCCGAAACTGAATCAAGCCTCGGCAGAAGTACGTGAAGTGATCAAAGACTTGGCGGAAATTGCCCAAGTGGAATTTGATGTTGCCGACGATGAAGAATCCGAAGCCGCTTACACTGAATTACTCGAGTTTGTACGTATTGCAGCCATCATGTGTTACTCGGAGTTTGGTCCTGAGCTTCCCCATGGCGAGGCTGACGATACTGCGGTTGTGCATTAATTTACCGCAGTTGTTTAATGTTCAATAAGTTAACACAGTAGTGGCTTCATTAGATGTCAAAGGTGGGCAAACCTGCCTTTGAGTCCATAGCACTGGTGTTTTTGAGTGCATAGCATTGATGTTTACATCTTTTATGTTTACATGCCTTAGTGTTATGCCAAAGCTTGAATGAGATCCCCATGACGGCCACAAATCACATGGATACTTCAGTTCAACACGTCGACATCGCAATTGTAGGCGGTGCGATGGCGGGGGCGACCCTAGCGTTAGCTCTCGCGCGTCTTTCTTTATCCGCAGCTCGGCCACTTTCTATTGCCTTAATCGAAGCGCACCTTCCCGATAAGCAACATCCCGGATTCGATGCCCGCTCTATTGCTATCGCCCACGGTTCTATTTTCGAATTATCCCGTTTAGGTTTATGGCAAAAGCTCGCCCATTTGGGCACTGCGATTGAAAATATCCATGTGTCGGATCGCGGCCACTTTGGCATGACAGAACTCAATGCGGCGCAGTTTCATTTAGATGCCCTAGGCCAAGTGGTTGAGCTTGAACGGGTTGGCCAAGTGCTGTTTAACGAGTTGAATAAGAGTAATGTCAAACTCTATTGCCCCGCCAAGCTTGCCCAAGTAGAACCCGCCGTTGAAGGTCACACCTTAGTGCTCGATACGGGCGAGCGAATTCAAGCCAAACTTGTGGTCGCAGCCGATGGTTTGCAATCCAAAGTGCGCAGCAGTTTTAATTTGCCCGTGACCCAAGTGGTCTTTGAGCAAACGGCCATTATTGCCAATATTCAAACTGCCGATTTGCCAACCAATAGGCCTCACAAACATTGGGCCTATGAGCGCTTTACCCAAACAGGTCCCTTAGCGTTGTTGCCTATGGCCGATATTCAAGGTCAACCTCGCTTTTCTCTCGTGTGGGCGCTCGATGATGCGCGGGCTAAACAGATGCAAGACGCGCCTAAGGCTGAGTTTTTAGCGGCGCTGCAACAGGCCTTTGGTTATCGTGCAGGCACGTTTATCGATGTCAGCGCGCGCCATGCGTATCCGCTTAATTTGTCCTATATGCCAAGGCCAATTCATCACAGATGCGTGTTTATCGGCAATGCGGCGCAGACACTGCATCCGATTGCGGGGCAAGGGTTTAACTTAGGGTTGAGGGATGTGGTGAGTTTGCTCGAGGTGATCCAAACGGCGCTAGCACAGGGCGAAGATATCGGCTCCGCCGCTGTGACCCATGCGTACCTTAATGCCCGCGAGCACGACAGAAACAGCACTATCCGCAATATCGAATTTTTAGTCCGTGGCTTTTCAAACCAATATTGGCCTATGGCGCTGGGGCGTAACTTAGGATTACGGCTCTTGTCTTGGTTTCCGCCACTGAAAACCCCCGTCGCTCAAAAGGCAATGGGCTGGAAATAACTCCGCAATTTACTGGTATCGCAACGCGAAAAGGATGTACCCATGTTAAGTTCACAAGCCTATGACATCGCCATTGTGGGTGGCGGCATGGTGGGACTCGCCACCGCGATTGGATTGGCGCAGGCCGATCTGAATGTCGTCGTTATCGATGCGGGCCACACAGAGGCCGTGAGCGGCGAGCCACGTTTACGGGTGAGCGCCATCAATAAGGCGAGCCAGCGCTTGTTAGAAAACTTAGGGGCATGGAGTTATTTAGACACTTCCCGCGCCACGCCTTATCAAAAAATGTCGGTGTGGGATAAAGACGGTTTCGGTAAAATTGCCTTTGATGCCAACAGCATCAGCGAAACCAGTCTCGGCGCGATTATCGAAAACGATGCCATTAGCTTTGCCCTCGCCAAACGCGCCAGTGAGTTTGACAATATCACCCATATTCAAAACCAACGCTTAGAGCGCATTGCTTTTGGTGAGCGCGAAGCTTGGTTGACCCTTGCCAATGGCGTCGATTCTGAAATAGAAAGTGTCAGTGCTGCACTTGTGATAGCCGCCGATGGCGCCAACTCTTGGGTGCGCGAGCAGTGCAAGATCCCGCTGACCTTTTGGGATTACGGCCACCACGCAATCGTCGCAACTATTCGCACCGAAATGCCACACCTTGCCACCGCCCGCCAAGTGTTTTTGCAGGACGGCCCGCTAGCATTTTTACCTCTGTATGAAGACAATCTCTGCTCTATCGTCTGGTCGGTGCCGCCCGAGCGCGCCACTGAATTATTGGCAATGGATAAAGTGCAATTCGAGCGCAACTTAACCGCTGCTTTCGACGGTCGTTTAGGGATTTGCAAGCTGGAAAGCGAGCGCCAAGCCTTTCCATTACGGATGCGCTACGCCCGCCATTTTGCCCGCCACCGTTTAGTGTTAGCAGGTGATGCAGCCCATACTATTCATCCGCTGGCTGGCCAAGGGGTGAACCTCGGCTTTTTAGATGCGGCCAGCATTATCGAAGTGATCAGCGAATTACAGCAAGCGGATAAAGATATCGGCGATTATGCCCAGCTACGTGCGCTGGAACGTTGGCGTAAAGCCGATGCGATGGAGATGATCGCGGCGATGGAAGGCTTTAAACGCCTATTCGAAGGTTCAAACCCAGTCAAAAAGGTGATTCGCGATCTGGGATTAAATCTGGTTGATAATGTCGCTGGGCTGAAAACAGTGTTCATACAACAGGCCATGGGTAATAAGTCGGCACTGCCTAAGTTGTGCCGTTAGCCTAGGTTGCGCTAATGTGATCATAATTGCTGACAATATCAGCAATTTGACTGCAAGCTGCGCAAATCTGGCCTTCGCATGTAAAAAAATTACATGTTGAAGATGAGAAAATCTAATGACAATGGCTTCGGATTAGAAAAATCTCCTGTATACAAATTTGTGACGCAAGGTATAATTTCGCCGCATTTTAGACCCTAGTATCTACACCCTACACTAGGCAGAGACCTGAAAAAGGCCGCAAAAAGGGATAACAATGGCTAACAAAACTATTCTGTTTAACAAGCACTTAGAATCAAACGCTAAGATGGTCGACTTCCACGGTTGGGATATGCCCCTCAACTATGGTTCACAAATCGAAGAACACAACGCTGTGCGTCAAGACGCGGGTATGTTCGACGTATCCCACATGACTGTGGTTGATGTGATAGGTAGCGACGCTGGTGCATTTCTACGTAAGTTGCTGGCGAACGATGTGGCTAGACTTAAAGTGCCAGGTAAAGCCTTATACAGCGGCATGTTAGATGACAATGCCGGTATCATCGACGACCTCATCACTTACTACCTTACTGACACTAACTACCGCGTGGTAGTGAACTCAGCGACCCGCGAAAAAGATCTCGCTTGGATCGCCAAGCAATCCCAAGGTTTTGATGTCACTGTGACTGAGCGTCCTGAGCTGGCGATGATTGCCGTTCAAGGTCCTAACGCAAAAGCTAAAGCCGCTGCCGTGTTCAGTGCCGAGCAAAACGCCGCCATCGAAGGCATGAAACCTTTCTTCGGTAAGCAAGCAGGCTCACTGTTTATTGCGACTACGGGTTACACAGGCGAAGCGGGCTACGAAATTATCGTCCCAGAAGATGAAGCCCAAGCCTTGTGGCAAGCATTGTTAGATCAAGGGGTTAAACCTTGTGGTCTCGGTGCCCGTGACACACTGCGTCTCGAAGCCGGTATGAACCTTTACGGCTTAGACATGGACGAAACCATCAACCCATTGGCCGCCAACATGGGCTGGACTATTGCATGGGAACCAAACGACCGTGACTTCATCGGCCGTAAAGCCCTCGAAACACTTCGCGATGCCGGAACCAGCAAACTTGTTGGTCTAGTGATGGAAGAAAAGGGCGTGTTACGCCATGATATGCCAGTATTTTTCACCGACTCAGCCGGTGTAGAGCAACAAGGCGTGATCACCAGCGGGACTTTCTCGCCAACATTGGGCTATTCTATTGCGATGGCACGTGTTCCTAGCTCGATTGGGGATACTGCGGAAGTCGAAATGCGTAAAAAACGTGTGGCTGTTAGAGTAGTGGCGCCAAACTTTGTGCGCAACGGTAAACAAGCATTTTAAAAAAACGGAACAAGGAACAAGAACAATGAGCAATATTCCGACAGAACTGAAATACGCCTCTTCACACGAATGGATCCGCAAGGAAGAAGACGGTAGCTACACAGTAGGTATCACTGAGCACGCCCAAGAGCTGTTAGGTGACATGGTTTTCGTTGAACTCCCAGAAGTTGGCGACACTGTGACTGCGGGTGAAGACTGTGCTGTAGCTGAATCAGTAAAAGCGGCGTCTGACATTTATGCCCCCATTTCTGGCGAAGTGATTGCCGTGAACGAAGCGCTAGAAGATTCGCCAGAACTCGTTAACAGCAGTGCTTACGGCGAAGGCTGGTTCTTCCGCGTAATGCCTTCTGACGAATCAGAAGTCGACGCTCTGCTGGATGCTGAAGGCTACCAAGCTGTCATCGACGAAGAATAATCGTCGACGCTAACGAAGCCCTAAGGGGCTTCGTTTGTTTTAGCGCAAGATTGACATAACAACAGTCCGTTAATCAGTACCCTACAGTTCTGAATTTCGGCAAATCTGGAACAAGGTTTATCATGACCAAGCAAACCCTCACTCAGTTAGAACAGCACGATTTATTCCTACGTCGTCATATCGGCCCAGATAGCAGCCAACAGCAAGCCATGCTGAACTATGTTGGTGCTGAGTCTCTGGACGATCTGACCGCGCAAATCGTGCCTGAGTCGATCCGTTTAAGCCAAGATCTGAGCATTGGTGATTCCTGCGGCGAAGCCGAAGGCATTGCTTACATTCGTGGTTTAGCGAAACAAAACCAAGTATTTAAGAGCTATATCGGCATGGGTTACTACGGCACTCAAGTGCCAAACGTGATCCTGCGTAACGTATTTGAAAACCCAGGTTGGTACACGGCTTATACGCCATATCAGCCAGAAATCGCCCAAGGCCGTTTAGAAGCCATTCTAAACTTCCAACAAGTGTCGATGGACTTAACGGGTTTAGATTTGGCTTCTGCTTCTTTGTTAGATGAAGCAACTGCTGCTGCCGAAGCGATGGCGCTGGCAAAGCGCGTTTCTAAAGCGAAAAAAGCCAATATCTTCTTCGTTGCCGATGATGTGTTCCCGCAAACCTTAGACGTAGTGAAAACCCGCGCTGAGTGTTTTGGTTTTGAAGTGGTGGTTGGCCCTGCATCTGAGGCCGTTAACCATGAGCTGTTTGGTGCTTTGTTCCAATATACTAACCGTTTCGGTCAAATCACTGACTTCAGCGAATTATTCGCAACTCTGCGTGCGAAGAATGTGGTTGTGACTGTCGCCGCCGACATTATGTCCTTGGTATTACTGAAATCACCGGGCGCTATGGGCGCCGATGTGGTATTTGGTAGTGCGCAGCGTTTTGGCGTGCCAATGGGCTTTGGTGGCCCACACGCGGCCTTCTTCGTTGCCCGTGACGAGCACAAACGTTCTATGCCTGGCCGTATCATTGGTGTGTCAAAAGACGCCCGTGGTAACCGCGCACTGCGTATGGCAATGCAAACTCGTGAGCAACATATCCGCCGCGAAAAAGCCAACTCAAACATTTGTACTGCACAAATTCTGCTAGCGAATATGGCGTCTTTTTACGCCGTATTCCACGGCCCAGATGGCCTGAAAACTATCGCGTCACGCATTCACCGTTTCGCCGATATTTTAGCGGCAGGCTTAAAAGCGAAGGGCGTGAACTTAGTCAACAGCACTTGGTTTGATACTGTTAGCATCAAAGGCTTAGATGTTGCTGCCGTCAATGCACGCGCACTGGCTGCTGAAATGAATCTACGTTTCGATGCCGATGGTATTGTGGGCGTGAGCTTAGACGAAACCACATTACGCACAGATATCGAAGCCCTGTTCGATGTGATCTTAGGTGCCGGCCATGGTTTAGATGTTGCCGCGTTAGACGCGCAAATCGTGAGCCAAGGTAGCCAATCGATTCCGGCGGCACTTGTGCGCCAAGATGCGATTTTAAGCCACCCAACGTTCAATCGCTATCAAAGCGAAACCGAGATGATGCGTTATATCAAACGTCTCGAAAGCAAAGACTTAGCGCTTAACTACTCGATGATTTCACTGGGCTCATGCACCATGAAGTTAAACGCAGCGGTTGAAATGCTCCCTGTGAGCTGGCCTGAATTTGCCAACATGCACCCATTCAGCCCACTGGATCAAGCCAAAGGCTTTACTCAGTTGATTGAAGAGTTGTCGACTTGGTTAGTGAACATTACAGGCTACGACGCTGTGTGTATCCAACCTAACTCTGGCGCTCAAGGTGAATACGCTGGCTTGTTAGCCATCAAGAAATACCATGAGTCACGCGGCGATGCGCACAGAAACATCTGTTTGATCCCGCAATCTGCCCACGGTACTAACCCTGCATCGGCACAATTAGCCGGTATGCAAGTGGTGGTGACGGCGTGTGATAAGCAAGGTAACGTCGATTTAGAAGATCTGAAGACGAAAGCTGCCGAAGTGGCTGAAAACCTGTCTTGCATCATGATCACTTACCCATCGACCCACGGTGTGTATGAAGAATCTATCCGCGAAATCTGCAACATAGTGCATCAGCACGGCGGTCAAGTGTACTTAGACGGCGCTAACATGAACGCGCAGGTCGGCTTAACGTCTCCTGGCTTTATCGGTGCCGACGTATCACACCTTAACCTGCACAAAACCTTCGCGATTCCACACGGCGGTGGTGGTCCAGGTATGGGCCCAATCGGCGTGAAATCACACTTAGCTCCATTCGTTGCGGGTCACGTTGTGGTGAAACCGGGCCGCGTGAGCGACAACAACGGCGCCGTATCAGCCGCACCTTACGGTAGCGCAGGCATTCTGCCGATCAGCTGGATGTACATTAAGCTGCTTGGTTCAAAAGGCCTGAAAAAGTCTACCCAAACTGCACTGTTAAACGCAAATTATGTGATGAAGAAACTGTCTGAACACTACCCAGTATTGTTCCGTGGCCGTAATGATCGCGTGGCGCACGAATGTATTATCGACCTACGTCCACTGAAAGAAGCTTCAGGCGTGACCGAAATGGATATCGCTAAGCGTTTGAATGACTACGGTTTCCATGCGCCAACCATGAGCTTCCCTGTTGCGGGAACCCTGATGATTGAGCCGACGGAATCTGAGTCTAAGGTGGAACTCGATCGTTTCATCGATGCTATGGTGTCAATCCGCGCTGAAATCGCCAAAGTGGAATCGGGCGAATGGCCAGTGGACAACAACCCGCTGCACAACGCACCGCACACTATGGCCGATATCATGGACCCAGAGTTTGATACGCGTCCATACAGCCGTGAAGTGGCCGTGTTCCCAAGTGCAGCAGTACGCACTAACAAGTTCTGGCCAACCGTGAATCGTATCGATGATGTTTACGGCGACCGTAACCTAATGTGTTCGTGTGCACCATTATCAGACTACGAATAATTAATAATGGCTACTTAGGCTAGCTACTGCGGCGTTGAATGAGGCTTTCGCATAGCTCGAAATAGAGAGTTTGACAGGAGTCAACTCCGCGCGAAAGCTTTCAATCCGCCTTGCATTAGCTTCGCCAGCAACGCAATTATGGTGTAGTTGGCTTCAGCGAATTTGAAGCATAAAAAAGCGACCGAAAGGTCGCTTTTTTATTGCCTGCCGCAGGCTTCCGCATTCTTTTATATTCGCTACATCAGTGACTCACCGGCAATAATTTAAATATTAGTCGTCCCTGTAGGCTCTACTAAAAGACCCATGTTTTAAAAGGTCACTGGTGCAATAATGCCTGTTCTGGTGTAACGGTTGAGCACAGAGTTATGCTTGTTCTGATATATCCCAAATACGAGACGCTTGCTGATAAAACGGAGGTGTTACAGGCTTGCCAATAAGCTATTAACAAGCTCGAAACCATACACCTCCATTGAGGTATAGTTATTATACTCAGAGACAGGGATTCGTTTAATTTCTTCCTCTCCCTTATATAGTCCTCCTGCATAATTAAAGATCCTTAACTCGTCTTTATCTTCGGTCAGGTCTGCATGTCCAATTATCTCCCAAGAACCATTTTTTACATTTTGATTTCCAGTAAATATAACTTTCATCTCTTTCCCCATATCCATGATAGGAAGAGGGCGAAGTATGTCATCACTTTTAAAAAATTTATTATCCTGTACAAATAGGACGCAGAAACCTATTACTTGCTTAAACTTCCCTTTTGGGGCAAAAACAATTTGGCAGATGGCAAATTTACCCTCTGTAGGAATAATAAAAATATCACCTTCTTGATATCTCATTTTCACAATCTTTTACCTCTTAGAATAGAAAGAGCACCACCCAGTATCTTATCACCCCAATCACAACTTTCTACTTTAGTTAAATTGTGTCACCGATCTTAAATCGTTAACGAGTAAATCGTGCCACCCACTTCAAATCGCGATTTATTTTCTAAGCAATTTTAGCCAGTGCAGACGTAGGCAAGCAAAAATTAGGTTATGTTATTGATTTATTATGGATGGCCATTATTTTATTTATTTACGGACTACGATTTAATTTAGAAGATTCATATTACTTGTTGAGTATTGATTCAATTTGTCGAAATTTTTCAAGTTCGAAAGCATCAAAGCGTTCAATCCCACCATTTTGTTCACCTCCTTCGTAATATTCAATTATTTTTGAGGGTACACCATAATCGCTAGCTAAACGCCCCTTGTCAGATGTGGCGTTATACTCAAGCTTAAGTAATAGTCTATCAATACCTGATACTTCATCAATTTTTACATTTTTTTTCGAAGCAAGAAAATATTTATACATCAAATTGAAAACACCAAGATATTTTACAAGTTGATATTTAAGAGTGCTAAATATAAACTCTGAAGACTCTCTGATAGCCTCATCAACGGTATAAGGGCGTTTACCATTTTTTGTTGGCTTGGTTTTGTTTTCTAGATTATATTGAACAGAACCTTGAAAACCACTTTCAAGATATGAACTAAGCATAAAAACAATGACGGAATATTGTTTTCCAATGTTAACCCCTTTGGAAATAGTTACCTTATGATCTATTAGTCGCTGAAGCTTATCGCTTTTTACCGTCGGTCTAAAGGTATTTAAGATTACTTGAAAGCCTTCAAAGTCAACATGCATATTACTATTGATAGTCTGAATTAATTTACGTATCGCTTGTAATTTTAATTGGGGTAGTTGGTAAATACTATCATAAACAGTTATTTTGTCGCTATGAGAAATAACCTTGTACATAGCCATTATCTCATTAGGTAGACCTCTTTTTTGTTGTTCTAAAAGTATATTATTTTTGTGCTCGATATCTGCCCTGCTGAGAAACGCATCATCTGTTATGAAATAATCAATTTCATTCTTTTCAACGTCTAGATCATAGTTTTTATGCTTGATTTCATCATCATTACCATCAATAATTTTTTTAAATTCTTTATCTAGAATTAATACTCTTCCACTAAAATGATGTAAAAAACGTCCAGCTCTTCCTGCAATGTTTTTTGCATCGAATGTTTTAAGTGGTTTATTACCCTTTCGAGCATTAGTAACAATTAGGTTTTTTGCAGATGTATTGACACCTTCCGTGATAGTTGTGGTTGAAACCAATAAATCTAGTTCCCCTTTATTAAAGAAGTTGATTATTTCTTTTTGGATATACTTAGGAACTAAACCATGATGTATACCTATTCGACTCTCTAAAGCTGAAATAATTATCCAGACACCATCGAATGAAAAAGCAGATTTCAAATGAAAAATAAAACTCATAAGTTCAGATGAAATATTTTTTGAATTTGATACGTTTTTTAGTATTAACTTTACATTACTTTCTGCTGTACCTGCACCTTTGGTGTAAACAATTGAGTTTTCGTTAATATTTAATATTTCTTGAAAAACCTTACTAACTTTTCTGCCAGAATTCTGGTGCCAACCTGTTAAGTCGATAGTTAACGTAGCATCAATCTCATTCACCTTGCCGTGAAGAACGTTGAAGCTTTTATTTACTATTTCATATTTGTTGTAATCAATTATTTGAAATTTATTGCTATTTAAAAAAGTGTTAAATGATTGGTTTACATTAGCATTTGATTTATCAGGGAATTCTATGTATGGTCCTACAAGCAAGACATCGGGTGTATTTATAAGTATATTTTGTAAAGTCACTCGGTATGCTGTATCTCTTTCATTTTCTTTATTGGCGGTATCGATAAGGTATTCATTGTCAATTTTATAAATTTCATCTACAAAAACAAAATCCATTTTAATTTTAGGATGTTTGTCAATAAATGATAAATATCTTTCTGGGGTGTAGATGAAAATGTTTTTTCCATTTTCATCTATTGTGTCGATATCACTGAGTGTATGAATTTTAAATTCATCGTAAAAATATGAATAGTTAGGATCGGTAAATATTTTTTGATAGTTTTCAGATAACAAAGCAATTGTAGGGAAAATTAGTGCAACATTTTTATATTGGAGTTTTTTTATGATTTCATATATCAAAAATGTTTTACCGAAAGAGGTGGTTGCTGACAAGAAATATCTATTCAATGATTTTTGTTTATACAGCTCTAAAACTTGCTTTTGATATTTATGAATTTTTATATTGTCATCGATATGAAGCGATGCTTCATAAATGAATGAAGACATAGTTTTTAAATCAATAACATCTAACTTTTCTTCGGTGAACTTATTAATTAACATGTCATAATAATGAGGGATGCCTGAAGCATTAGATATATACTTTAAAAACTGGAAGTCAGCAGATGAAAGTGGTGCTAACTTTATTAGGTCGAAGTAAGCACATACTTGCTTGATGAATTCATATTCAGGTAGTTCGCGCTTGTGAAAGTCATTTAAAGACTTTACTAAAGCAGAGGTTTTTTTAATTCTATCCATGAGATCACGTCCTGCTTAATTTTTTTAACTTCACTTAGTGGTAGTAAAATAAAAAATAATTCATAATTTATCGATAAATTGAATTTCTGTTTTGAATATTTATCATTAATAAATTTTACCGATTTCTTTATTTGAATGTCATAATCGTTAGTCTTATCTGGGTAAACGAGTAATATTGGGTATGTCAATGAAATATTGTGTTTTGCAAGTTCTTTTGGGATGTTTATTTCAGGGTTGTCTTGCCAATCCGTGATAACTTTCTCTAGCTTAGAGCCTTTAATATTAAATTGTTCTAAGCGATCCTCGAGATTAATGACGTTAGATGATAAGTAATCATCAGAAATTACTTTATCCAATCCTTTTATAGCACTATGTACACAACTAGAGAGAGAGTCTCTGAATTTAACTTCTCCAAACCAAAGATGAATGCTATTACCACTATCAACTAAGTGATAAGAGTCATATCCCGCAGTTTCTTTTTTATCAACAGGGCTATAGAAATACCCCCTAGCGATAATGGGGTCGGCATAGTAGTAATGTGCTAAAAAGCAATAGAGTAAAACTTCACCAAAAAAACCATAAGAAATTTTAGTGGTGTCAGACGCATCTGGGTTGAAGCGTATTTTTGATTTCAATGCTCTAGCATACATTGATTTATAATCTTTATCGGTTAGATCAAATTGATTAAAAGAATATTCAATTACACTGTTATAAATTATTTCGGCTAAAGCAGTTTCGCACTCACAACTAAAGCAATCATCTTCAACATTGCTCAAGGACATGCCATCAATATCTAACAGTACATTAGGTAATGTATACTTATATATGAGTGTCTTTTTTATTAAATTTTTTAATGAATTTCTCAAGCTAATCCTTGTTTCGGCTTAATTAATATCAATAATTGGCAAAGTAAATTTTCCTAGATTCATCATTTCTTTGCCTCACTTTTGCTCATACATCTTTGTGCGACTTGATAAATAATCTATTCGACTTTCTGTTGACTGAGTGTTTGGCTTTTTATCTATGGAATTGTGCCGACTAGAAATTTGTGACTCAACTCTTTATTACAAATATGTGGGAACGGTGGTTTTGATTGACTCGTGACATACCAGCCGGGGAATACGAGTACTGGGGTGGCGGCGACAGATGTTCCTGTGGCTTTGGTTAACCATTGGCTGACCCACTTACTTTGACGTTCAGCCTGTTCTATCGGTTTGGTTTCAGTCCAGGAGGGGAAGTTTAAGCGCCCGTCTTTGTAAAATACTTGATAGCCTTTTTTACCAGAGACTGGGCCATTTCCATTGGTTTGGAGTAGGTCTTTGTTCCGTTTATGGCGGCCTTTGGTTTCAATGGCGAATACGCCATTTTTGCCTACGGCGAGATGGTCGATGTTAAAGCCGTCGGCTTGGACATCGTGAAACACTTGATAACCCAATGCTTGTAAGCCTATGAGCTCATTGGCTGTGGCGATTTCTGCTGTATGGCCGAGGCGTAATTTGGTGAGCTTTGAAAAGAGTTTCCAGGTTTTAATACCGAAGTAAATTACTCCTATTAAACCTGTTAAGGCGAACAACCAAGGGAATTTTCCGACTGTGATATGCGCTTGGATGCTGCTGGCGGCAAATGGAAGGCAAACAATCAATAGTCCCATCATCATGCAGCCGATTAAATCTAATTGCAGATCATGGATTTGCTCTTGTAAGCCATAGGCGGGGATACGGGTCAGTTGCTCACGATCAACGGGCAACTTGACGGTTGCATCGCGATGTTTGAGCAACACATACATCACACCCACTGTGACAAGAAGGCCAGACAGAAGTATCCCGTAGGATAAAAGAATGCTGCTGAAATCGGTCATTTACGTCCCTGAAGTAATGCGAGTCAATAGTTAACCCGATGACATAACCCGCTAATAAAATGTACTTATTATTTTGGAAAGTGGTGGCAGACTTGTCTGCTTAGAGTTTGGGCGCACATTGCTGATTTGCTTCTTCTTCCCTAAATGGCGTGCTCGATGATTGAGTTCGAGTTTGCCCTGCATTTTCCTGAGTGGTCACACTTTAACCCGCTCTATACGGTTTAATCAATGCGCTTTATCACAAAAACGTATTTTAAATAACAACTTGTATACAAGTTACTCTGGGGAAAAGATCTGATAGGCATCATTTGTCGCGTCGCGTTTTTAGATTCTGATATTTTTACTTACTAAACTTGCAGATTTACACAAGTGTTAAACAAGATTAAACACTTCATGTAAATAACTACCCGTAGTAAGGATATTTTATATTGCCTCATCGGACCAGTTTTAAGTGTCAACATACTAATTATAATATTTTTTTGAGTTTTTTATCATTATTCTCCCATACTTAATATTTATTCTGATATTGGCTGTGAAAAAACTTATTAGTCTGTTGAATGACTAGGTTTCTCAATTTTAACTTTATGGCCAATTTATATGTGTTGATTTTATTTTTGTTAAGGAAATGTATGAATAAGGCTTTATTATTTTTTTCATTAACCCTACCTTTTTCAGCTGCTTGGGCTGCTAATGAAACGTTTAAGGATGATATGGAGAGCCAAACTAGCATATTGGAAACGCTTAGATCTGCG
Organism: Shewanella sp. SM23; assembly: GCF_025654295.1. NCBI lineage: Bacteria > Pseudomonadati > Pseudomonadota > Gammaproteobacteria > Alteromonadales > Shewanellaceae > Shewanella > Shewanella sp. SM23. The sequence goes on along the minus strand of NZ_JAKKRM010000004.1, from coordinate 178,394 downwards.
GATATCGATGAGATAGATGATATAGATGAGACAGATGGTCCAGATAACCATTTGGAAGCTGGTCACAGTCATACTTATATTCGTTGTTGGTATAGATTAGATCAAACGCATAATAATCCTGCAACTGAACATAGATGGGCAAAGCAAAAGGACAGTGATGAATATTATTCTATTCAAGGCGCTTGGAGACATAAGCTTTCGGGTAAAAATATGTTTTATACAGAGACGTCACAAGATGAAATCATGCAACGGTGTGTCGATACATTAGGCGTTTCAAGCAACGAAGTCGCAGACATTACCTTCTTTGCTGCTAATGAAAAATTGTCATTTAATCAGACTATCTGGACGCAAGATAAGGCGGATCAAGGGAATAAAATTAACAAAATTATCGCATTTGGTGATAGTTTGTCTGATACGGGAAATCTATTTAATGGTTCTGAGTGGCGATTTCCAAATCCTAACTCTTGGTTTTTAGGGCATTTTTCTAATGGATTTGTATGGCCGGAATATTTAGCTAAATCGCAGAATATTCCTCTGTATAATTGGTCTGTTGGCGGGGCCGCAGGTATTGATGAATATAAGGTTATTCCCGGTTTAGGTCATCAAATACAATCCTATTTTCATTATTTAAAAAAGGCTGAAAATTACCAGCCTGCAAATACGTTATTTACACTTGAAATTGGCCTTAATGATTTTATGAATTATGATCGTGAGGTTAAAGATGTGAGTCAAAACTTAAGTGATGGGTTAAAACGTTTAGTTGATGAAGGCGGAGCTCAGCATATTATTTTATTCACGTTGCCTGATGCTACGCGTGCACCACAGTTCAAGTATTCTACTCAGGAAAACATTGTAAAAATAAAATCAAAAATTGAAGAGTTCAATGGATTTATTAAACAGCAGGCTCTGTTGTATCAAGCAAAAGGTATAGATCTTGTGTTGTTTGATGCTCATTCTATTTTCGATGAAATTATTCAAAATCCTAAAGAGTATGGTTTTGTTAATGTCACAGATGCTTGCTTAGATATCAATAGAGATAGTAGTAAGGATTATTTGTTGTCACACAGCTTAACAAAAGATTGCGCCTACTATGGTTCTGATAAGTATCTGTTTTGGGGGATCACTCATCCAACGACTGCCGTGCATAAAGTTTTTGCGGATAAGATTATTGAAACAGGTTTTTTTAATCGTCATTAACAGGCGAATAGTCGGCGAGTAAGATATTTTGGTTAAATATATCTCTAAATAATCAATAATATGGAGGTAAGCCAGTCAAAGCTGCTTTACCTCCATGAGTCAATTGTAATTTAAGCCAGTAAAGCCACATCTTTTTGCATTTTTTAGCACCGCTTTTAAATTGCCCGAATAATGCTGATACTTTGAACTGTGGTGAAATCATGTTACTTGACGTGTTGCTCGCCGAGTAGAATGAGCTGCTAAGTAGTATTAGCTAGCTTATGCTTTGTTTTATTGAAGAAATTGCTCGCAAGGCCAATCGTGAAGACAAGTATTAAAGGTGCGTTTGGGAAAGGCCGCTTTAAATCTCAAGCGCTGTTAGACGAGTAAGCGCTGCCCGCTTACATGATGTACATGAATTCAAAAAGCAGCATAAGGGTAAAAAATCGAGTCAAGCTTAACATCCTCAAACTCAGGATGTGTAGTGTTCATGGATTTAGTTTATGTTTAGTCCGCGGTCAGTATGAGTGGCGACTCTTCAGCTGCGTGAGTTTTTGCAGGTAAGGCTGCATGTATAGTGCTGCGAATAAGCTCTAGCTGATAGCTGCGTTTGGCATCGAAGCGGATTAATGGCAGTTTGGCGCTTTCGCAGGCTTGCTCGATGAGGAGGTCGCGTTGCTGAGTACGTGTTTGCTTATGGCTTTTATCGTCGAGTTCGATGGCGGCGATAACTTCAAGTGTATTTTTGTCGCAGAGTAAGTAATCGAAGTGCTTGGCTGAAATTTTATTAAAGGCAATTTGCCAGTGTTTGCGGTTCATGCCTTTTTCTGGGGTGATAACGTCGGCGATACGCACTTTGCCTAGAACTCGGTATTGTTCGCCTACAGCTTGATCTAATATCCCGAGAAAGGAGCGTTCAGCACTGGAAAATAGGGCGTCTTGTTTACGGTAGCGATAGTTATTATCTGAAGATGGGATAAGCAGATTAGTGAAAATGCGTAAGAGTAGCGGCACGAAAATGATAATCGCCAAACCCAGCCCGATAAGTATTAATTGATTCGAATTCATCATTACATCCTTGTTTAGTATTGTCATTGTAACTTGCTAAGTACATATCCGTTAGCTGCTAGTACTTTTATGCCAAAAATAATGAGTCTCTGAGTGTAGTGATTACATCTTGTTAGCCACTACATCAACAGTCGTACCGATATTATCAGTACGCATACATCTTAACGATAAAACGCTTCAACTGTGTCTTTTACTGCGAGTAAAAGAGGTTGGCCGCGACGGTATAAGATTCATTATGGATGGCCATTTATTTTAATGTTTTATGCACTTTAGTTTTCGATTTTTTGAGTTATGCTAAATGCAACATATAAATTTGCGGGTATCTCTATGTATTTTAAAAGTATCCTTGTTTCGTTGCCTTCTGTTTACGCAATTTTGTGTGTACTTGGTTGTGGTTTTTTCGCGGGCATCATTGTCGCCGCTGAGCTGCAATCGGCTACTTTTTCTAACGTGTTGCGTGCCGATTTTCGGCATCGTCCTCCTGAGATGGTGCTTGATGAGCGAACTAATACTATGACTAGTCCGTTAAAGGATATTCTTGAGGAAGCGGCGGCTAAGGTCGGTTATCGCGTCGAATGGAGCGCGCGTCCTTTTGCTCGCAGCATTCATGAGTTGCGGGTAGGAACGGTCGACATTGTGCCGCGCACGATACGAGACGAAGAGCGAGAGGCATTTGTACGGTTTCTTGGTCCTATCGGCACTCAGACTCGCGATATTTTGTTTCTCGTAAAAGCCGGCGAGGAGGCAAAGATTAAGTCCTATGAGGATTTGTATCAGCTTACTGTAGGGGTTAAACGGGGCACAGTTTATTTTGAGCGTTTTAATACGGATCCCGCGCTACGTAAAATTGAGTCTACCGATGATGAAAACATGGCTCGCATGTTTATCATGGGGCGTTTTGACACTATGGTAGTGCTCGATCGTGCCGCCATTGAGAATGCCTTCAAGCAGCTCGGTTACGATCGTTTTAGCTATGCCGATTACCGTCAGTCGAATCGGATCGAACATTATTTTGGTATGTCCCGTAACTCTACCCATGCTGCTATTTTCGATGAACTTAATCGGGCGCTGCTTGATATGGCTGCATCGGGCCGTGTAAAACAGATTTACCAGGCCTATGGTTTAGCCGCAGAAGTAGAATAGGCAAACAAAAACGGCCAATCAGATTGGCCGTTTTTATGATCCTGCTCTTTGCGCTAAAGCTTAACGATAAAAGGCTTCAACTGTGCCTTTTACTGTGAGCAAAAGAGGTTGGCCGCGGCGGTCCATGATTTATTGCGGATGACCATTTATTTTTTGTTTAAATTTTTTCAAAGGTAACATTTTTAGGAGGGAAACTATTAGGTAATGATCCTGATCTTATTTTTCTTAACAATAAACCAGTCAATAGAGAGGTTATATTTTCATCAAAATATTCTACATCTGGCGATCTAGATGCGATTATTGCAGTGCCCCATGTCTCACTGTCTTTCAGATCGGAAACAACCCAAAATATGCAATCACCATTATCCGTTACGCCTATTGGTAAAAGGCCATTAATTTCTGGATAGAGGTTATATTTAAAATACTCTGGGTCTTCATTATTAAGGTAATTGAAATCCTCAATGATTGATTTCTTCTGCTCAAAAAAATCAAGGTCACAATTCGTAGTAAATGGATTGAATATCGCTATAAAATCGGCAATTCTTCCTGTGCCATAACGATTAATAAACGCAATGTAATCCCTGGGAAAACTAAGACCTTCATCTATAGAAGGCCAAACGTTACTAATCCCAGATTCATTAGGGAAGTTAGGGGGAGTTAAAATGCTATTTAATACAGATAGGGTCATGATCTACATTCCACGAGGATTAAGAAGAGCAATGCTTTCAAAGAAACCACCACTACCTTGAGCATTCACTGTTATACCTGCCGGTATTTTGGAAGGACCTTTATATATTGGAGTTACCGAGACATCAACTATTTCTCCTCTCTCTAATGCTTTCTCTAGCGAATCCCCAAATAAACTTGATGATATTCAAATAAGTAGGCATGCATAATGCTATTTGATTTAATCCATTTCGCCAAAAACCGACTAGATAGCTGTTCCGAATAGTCGTTCACTGCACTGGTGCCGTTTCAGCAAGTAGTATTGAATTAGTATCATTTGCTGCTGGGCAAACAAAAACGGCCAATTAGATTGGCCGTTGTTATGATCCTGCTCTTTGCGCTAAAGCTTAACGATAAAAGGCTTCAACTGTGCCTTTTACTGGGAGCAAAAGAGGTTGGCCGCGACGGTCTAAGGATTTGCTTGGCACTTTTACCCAACCTTCACTGATGCAATATTCTTCGACATCAAAACGCTCTTTGCCGTTGAGCTTAATACCGATATCGTGCTCGAAAATTTCTGCCACATGGTGTGGGCTGCGTGGGTTAACGGAAAGGCGATCCGGTAAAGCAGGTAATGATGTTGTGTCGGTCATGGTCGTGATCTGTCGTTGTCTATAGTGAAAAAGCGTGCGCTATTGTAGGCAATCCCAGCGCAACGCTCAAGACTTTAACTGTGACTGATTACGCGCCTTGCGTTACAAGGTTCGGTTGTCCTGTTAGGACACTGCTGTTAGGACACTGTGCCGCAGCTGGAAAAGGCTTTCAGCACTCGGCCGTTTTCTCTGCCCATGACTGAGCGCAAATAAACCTTGGCTAATATGTCGGCATTGATTGCACTAAAACCGGGAAAATAGTCCTGATAGCTCGCTAATGACTCGCTTAATACCGTTGGGCTGACAATGTTTATCCGCTGCTGCGCAGGTAATTCACCCGCGACGGCGGTAACAAAATGCTCAAGTGCGCCATTGATTGTGGCGGCACTGATGCCATCTTTTACTGGGACATCGGCAATAATGCCACTGGTCAGTGTAAAACTGCCCCCAGCGTTGAGGTATTGGCTACCTATTTGCACTAACTGTATTTGCCCCAATAACTTACTTTGGAGCCCTGTATACCAGTCTGCTTGAGTCATAGCGTTAAAGGGTTTAAACACGACATCACCCATGGCCGAAATCATTGCATCGACTTTACCGATTTTTTCTAGCCCTTGATGGAGTGAATGTTCATCCCGAATGTCTATCAGGACATCCCCCGTTGTTCGCCCTACCTGAATAACTTCATGCTGAGTTGAATGAAATAAGCGGACTATTGCTTGTCCGATTGTGCCTGATGCACCCACTACGACTATTTTCATGACATGCTCCTAAATTGAATACGAATTGAGGATAGTCTGGTTAATTAAATAGAAAAAGCGCATATAATCACCACATTGTTTCGTTAATGGGTTTAATTGATGAATCTCACTCATCTGCAGTCATTTATGCTGGTTGCCAAAATGCACAGTTTTAGCGCTGCGTCTGAACAACTCGGCGCATCTAAAGGCTTAGTGTCGCGCCATGTTAAATCCCTTGAAGATGAAATGGGTTGTCAATTACTCCACCGAACCACGCGGCGAGTATCAATGACCGAAGCAGGGCAAGCGTTATATGGTAAAGCCTGCGAAATCGAGAGGCTGGCCAATGAAGCTGGACGTTTAGTGCAGGATTTAACGCAGGACTCCTGTGGCACTTTAAAATTCACCGCTCCAACGGAACTGGGCAAAAAATTGCTGAGTCCTATGCTGCTTCAGTTTATTGCTGCGTATCCTCAAGTGAAACTCGAACTGTGTTTTGAGCAGAATGTTCAAGATGTTGAGTTCGGTAAGTTTGATCTCGCCTTAAGAACAAGCATTGCGCACAGCGATAATCTGGTCGCCAGATATCTTGGCAGAATTCGTCATGTCTTAGTGGTTTCACCTGCACATCCCGCAGCCGCAGAAGTTCGTCACCCTGATGATTTACGCCATTATCGTCTATTGTCTTCGGGCGAAAAACAGTGGGTGTTTGAACCGCTCGCGGGGGACAGTCTCACGCTCACTTTTGAGCCTGCACTGTGCAGTTCAAACTATGCCACTACACATCTTCTTACTTTGAGTGGTACAGGTATCGCTAGCCTGCCTTATTATTTGGTAGAGGAGGATATCGTTCAGCACAAACTCACTTTGCTCGTTCCCCAATGGCAATTCTATCCACATGAGTTGTATATGGTTTATGCCAAGCAGAGCCATTACCCAAAGAAGCTGCGTGATTTACAAAATAAGCTACAAACTTGGTGCGAAACTCACTCAAAATATGTTGGTTAATGAGTAAAAGCATAATCGCATCAAATCTTATCCGGCAGAGGGCGGAGCTTTTAGAATAAAGTGAGGCAGAGTACACTGCCGCGCATTGAATTTTTGTATTTGAATGTAAAGTCGAGCAGGCTTTTACCATGCAGGCATAAAAGAGCGGCGATGAACCAAGCGTTATGAACGACGACATTAGTATCTCGCTGCCCTCGCTGATCCATCGAATTGGGCGGGAGGCGGTTAAACAAGCTCAAGCGATTGCAATCCAATATGATTGCGAGCTTAAGCGTGTGCGGCGTTCAAGGAATTGGTGCATTGTTGGCGCGGCGCTCAAGATCCAATCCTGCTGTGCGCATTTACAAAGTGAGCCATTGCTGGCGCAGCAGTTAACAGCTAAAGATGGCCAGTTTGGTTATCTTATCAAAAAGTTGGAGTCAGCCTTGCTGCAACATGCGGACAAACTTGAACCATTAGACGCTAAGCTGATTCGGCTTATCACAGACAACCCTGCGATTACCTTAGGTGAGTTGATGCAATTGACTCAATGCACAGTCACAGAGGCCAGATTGGCACGTTTTCAAGCTGACTCTTGGTAGTTTGTCTGCTGAGTATTTTTGCTTTGAAGGTTTATTTATGGCTTGTTGTTTCTAACACTTTTATTTGATTTTCGATTTGCTCGGCTTCAGCGGTCAGCATTGAGTAGGATCTAATATCGCCTTTTCTCTGGGCATGCATAGCTTGTTCAAGCTTGGCGTTATATTGCTGAGTTAATTTTTTTAAGGGATTTTTCTTAAATATTGAGAACATGGCCATTTCTATTGGATTGGGTATTTGGGCTTATATACGTAGGCAATGGGATTTAAGTTTTACTTTTTGAAATTAAAAAATCCCACAATCTCACAATCTCACAATCCCACAATCCTTCAATTCCACTGCCATCGGCCTCAGCAAGGCTGAGACCTTATCTTACATTTGCAGCAAACTAATGGGTTGCTATGTCTTATCTAGCTTACAACCCATTGAAAATATTTTAAATCTTAAACTGACCGACGAGCTTACCTAAGTTAATTCCTTCCTGCGACACGGTTTGGCTGACTCTGGCAGCATCTTCGCTGGAATGGAGTAACTCATTCACAATCTCTTGGATGGCGAACACATTACGGTTGATTTCTTCGGTCACAGAGCTTTGTTCCGTGGCCGCCGTCGCAATTTGGGTGCTCATGTCGTTAATTGCCGTGACCGCCGATGTCACTGAGCCTAGGCTTTCAGAAATTGCACGGGAAGAGTCTACCGAGCGCACGCAGCTTTGCTGACTTTCTTCCATCGTTTTTACTGCCAATGCGACAAGCTTGTGCAGTTCAGATAGCATCTCATTGATTTCTAAAGTGCTTGATTGCGTTCGGCTCGCTAAGTTACGCACTTCATCGGCCACCACGGCAAAGCCTCGGCCCTGTTCTCCGGCGCGGGCCGCTTCGATGGCTGCATTTAATGCCAATAGGTTAGTTTGCTCAGCAATACCGCCAATCACTGACAGCACGTTGTTGATTTTTTTAGACTGTTCGCTCAAGGATTGAATACTGCCCGCCGCATTGTTGATTTGCGCCATGAGTGCCGAAATTTCTTCTAAAGAAGCATCGACGCAGCGCTGAGCATTGGCTACATCGCCAGTGGCAGCGTGAGTCGCTTCAGCCACTTGCGTGGTATTTTGCGCTACTTCGCTGGCGGTGGCTGACATTTCAGTGATGGCGGTAACCACTTGATCAGTTTCATTGTTATGACTGATGAGTTGGCTCGACATGACTTTGGTTTGATCGTGAATCGCGTTGGCGGCGGTTTTAACTTTAGCCGTCGCGTTTGCCACATCGCCTATGATGGTTTGGAGTTTATCGACAAACAGATTAAAGGATTGACCTAGTTGTGCAATTTCATCTTCACCTTTCACTGTGAGGCGTTTAGTTAAATCGCCTTCGCCTTTAGCGATATCGTTTAAGTTATTCGCCATATTTTTAATGGGCGCGACCATACGTTGGGCAGTGATCAGAATAACAGCGACAGTAATCGCGGCGAGTAACAGCGCAATTAACAGAATGGCATAGGATTTTTCGATCATCTGCTCAGTGACCGTCGCACGATAATCCTCAACGACAGTGTCGATATCATCGATATAGACTCCCGTGCCTAGCATCCAGTCTGTGCCAGGGATCATCATGGAGTAACCGATTTTTTCAATTTGCTCATTGGTATTGGGTTTTTGAAAGTAGAACGAGAAGTTACCGTCCCCTTTTTTAGCGGCATCGAGTAAACCGACAATGATTTTAGTGCCGCGGGGATCTGTCATATCAATTTTATTTTGCCCTTCGAGGTTGGGCATGACGGCATGGAACAGGTTTTTACCTTGGGAGTCGTAAATAAAGAAGTAACCAGAACTGCCAAAACGGATATCACGTAGCGCTTGGTTTACATTGCCATTTTCTTTTAAAGACAATTGATACTGCACTATTCCTGCGGCAATTTCGGTGGCTTCTTTTATTTGTGTTTTACGTTCACCGATGAGCTTAGTTCTAAAGGTCGTCACCTCATCTGCAAGGGCGTCTTTTTCGACATAGTAAGAAACTGTCATGAGTACGAACAAAGTAAAAATTAAAGGGAATAACGACAACAGCAGTAATTTATTACGTAGGCTGAAATTAGACATGCTTGACGACTCCATGATGAACATCTCTTTTATTGCAGGGCAGTATAGCTAATTTCCCGCATTCTTAAGTGTTTAAGTTAACAAAAATGTAATGGAAATCGATAAAATGCGCGCTGTTGATTTATTCCAAAGTCGTTAACTATGCTGTGAATCTAGGCCTTTCTTTTGATCTTTATCAACACTATACGGGCCCAATGAGTTCACTATATTAGCTTAAATTGATGCAAAATTAGCTAGAGTTGGTGCAGGCTGATGTGCTGGTGGAGATAGTGGCGAACAGTAAGGGCAGGGTTGTGACGAATGAAAAGTTGATCCTAACGCTGAAAATCTGCATTACTGTAGGCATTTGTCTTATTGCGTTGGGCATCTACTTACATAACTTTAATGAAACTGTTGAGGCGATGGGCGTGCAAGGGATTATTATCAGCGCTATGTGTGTCGCCTTTGGCATGGCCTTGTCATTACCGACTAAGATGTATTTAACCTTTCTGTTGGTTAAGCGAGAAACTGAAAAACATCCATAATGTGTTTTTGCACAGAGTGTTACTCTGCGACTCATTGGTTTCCTCGCCTTCTTGAGACTCAATCTAAGTACTCGCTTAACCCTGCTATTCAAACCGTCAAGCTCAGCCGTAAATGCCCTGATTATGGTTTTTAACATAATTAACCCAAGACTAATGGGCCAAAAACACCGATAATTCACCCTTAATGACTCATTACCAATGACGCGACTTGGTCGATGGGCTGCTACAGACTCGCATATTTAGTGGAAATCATATTCAATGGAAATCAAAGTTAATTTTCTCGACAATCTTAGACTTGAAGCCAAGTTTGATGATTTTACCGTGACCGCCGATCAGCCAATCCGCTACAAAGGTGATGGTTCTGCCCCTAGTCCGTTTGACTATTTCTTAGCGTCGTCAGCCCTGTGTGCGGCCTATTTCGTGAAGGTATATTGCAAAGCCCGTGATATTCCAACGGATAACATTAGACTGTCGCAGAATAATATTGTTGATCCAGAAGATCGCTACAATCAGATTTTCCAAATTCAAGTTGAGTTACCCGAAGATATTTCGGAGAAAGATCGCGAAGGTATTTTGCGCTCGATTGACCGTTGTACCGTTAAAAAAGTGGTGCAAACTGGCCCAGAATTTAAAATTGAAACCGTTGAGAACCTAGATTCAGACGCCAATGCCATGTTGATGGGCCAGCCTAGTGGGGCATCGAGCACCTTTATTTTGGGTAAAGATCTGCCGCTGGAGCAAACCATTGCCAATATGACGGGCATGCTCGCCGATCTTGGAATGAAGATAGAGATCTCATCATGGCGCAATATCGTGCCGAACGTGTGGTCACTGCACATTCGTGATGCGGCTTCGCCAATGTGTTTCACCAATGGTAAAGGCGCGACCAAAGAAAGCGCGCTGTGCTCGGCACTCGGCGAGTTTATTGAGCGTCTGAATAATAACTTTTTCTATAATGATCAATTCTTTGGGACTGAAATCGCCAATAGCGAATTTGTGCATTATCCCAATGAAAAGTGGTTTGCGTTAGAGGAAGACGATGCGCTGCCAGCGGGTATTCTCGATGACTATTGCTTAGAGATTTATAACCCAGACGACGAGTTGTGCGGTTCGCACTTGATTGATACTAATTCGGGCAATATTAAGCGCGGTATCTGTGCGATTCCTTATACTCGTAAATCTGACGGTGAAACGGTTTACTTCCCGTCGAACCTGATTGAAAACTTGTTCTTAAGCAATGGCATGAGTGCGGGTAATAACCTGCAAGAAGCCCATGTGCAGTGCTTGTCAGAGATTTTTGAGCGCGCTGTAAAACGCCAAATTATTGAGCAAGAAATTGTCCTGCCCGATGTGCCTATGTCTGTACTAGAAAAGTACCCAAGCATCCTCGCGGGCATTAACGGCTTAGAAGAGCAAGGTTTCCCGGTTGTGGTCAAAGATGCCTCACTCGGCGGCCAGTTCCCAGTGATGTGCGTCACCCTGATGAACCCGAAAACTGGCGGAGTATTCGCTTCCTTTGGCGCGCACCCAAGCTTTGAAGTGGCGTTAGAGCGCAGCCTAACTGAATTGCTGCAAGGCCGTAGTTTCGAAGGTTTAAACGATGTGCCAAAACCGACCTTTAACAGCATGGCGGTCAGCGAGCCTGAAAACTTTGTTGAGCACTTTATTGATTCAACAGGAGTGATTTCATGGCGCTTCTTTAGCAGTAAATTTGATTATGAATTCTGCGAATGGGATTTTTCTGGCACCAGCGAAGAAGAAGCCAGCGGCCTGTTTGGGATCTTAGAAGCGTTAGGTAAAGAGGTGTATATCGCCGAGTTTACCGATTTAGGCGCATCGGCGTGCCGTATTTTAGTTCCTGATTATTCGGAGATTTATCCAGTTGATGACTTGATTTGGGATAACACCAACAAGGCACTGGCGTACCGTGAAGATATCTTAAATCTGCATTCGTTAAGCACTAAGCAATTGGCTAATTTGGTCAACCGTTTAGAAGAAAGCCAACTCGATAACTACACGGATATTCGCACCTTAATCGGCATTGTATTCGATGAAAATACTGTGTGGGGAAAACTGACGATTATTGAGCTTAAGATCCTGATTTATTTGGCACTCGGTGCACACGAAGACGCGATTGAGCTGGTCGGTGAGTTCCTACAGTTTAACGACAATACCGTTAAACGTGGCCTGTTCTACCAAGCCATGAATGCTGTGCTGGAAGTGACCTTAGATGAAGAGTTAGAACTTGATGATTTTATCCATAACTTCAACCGTATGTTCGGTAAAGAAGTGATGGACAACGTCGTTGGCTCAGTCACAGGAAAAGTGCGTTTTTATGGCTTAACTAAGACCAGCATGCAGCTCGAAGGCATTGAGCCGCATTTAAGATTGATTGAAAGCTATAAGAAGTTGCATCAAGCCCGTAAAGCTGCGAAAGACCTGAATTAATTCTGTTATTTGGCATTAGCTTAATGTGTTTAAAAGCGAACCTTTTGGTTCGCTTTTTTGTTTGTTGCTCTTTTGATTCGCGCTTCTTATGAGCACTTGTGGCTATCACTTATTAAGGACGCTTGTTATTGCTATGTGTGGTTTGAAATGTTCAGTCCACTCAGGCTGTATTTGATATAACTCGATTTTTGCCGTTACGTTTAGCTTGATACAAGGCGGCATCGGCCCGCTTAAGCGTTTCTTCATAGGACTTATCCAATGGTTCGATAGAGGCGACTCCAATGCTTACGGTGGCAAACAAGCCATTGACCGCATATTTTTGCAGTTCAGTGTAAAAGCAATCGCAGAGGTATTCTGCAAATTCAACCGCTTGCGAATGCTCTACCCCAGGTAGGGCAATCACAAATTCATCGCCACCAAAACGATACGCGCTATCGGTTTTTCTAAATTGAGTTCGGCAGGTTTCGGCAACTGCGATGATGATTTGATCGCCTGCATAGTGACCCAACTGATCATTGATGGACTTTAAGTGGTCTAAATCGAGGATCAAGATTGAGGTGGGAATACGGTGGCGCTGAAATATATCGAATTGGAAGGTTAAATCACGTTCTAAGCGGCGACGGTTATACAGCCCTGTCAGCTGATCGGTATCGCTGAGCTGACGTAGTTGCAGTTCAAGCTCATGCCGCTTGGAAATATTACTGGCGACCCAAAGCACCACTGGCTCATCATCAACCAGAAAGTCTAGTGCTTGAATGCGTCCCTCAAACCAAATGGGTTGTTCAGGGCCTATATCGGGTAAGCCTTTGACATCTTTATTGCTCAATTCATATTCTTCGATCAGTAATTTTCGGCTGGTTAATGCACTTTCGATAACCTGTAAAAAGTAATTGAGTTTGTCAGCCTTTAACACATCGCTAAGATACAAGCCGATTAGGCCACTACCATCGTGGTAATAACGGTCATCTTTACCACCGAAGACGGCAATGTATTTACCACTTTTTGACAGAACAAAAGTAGGATCAGGAAGTGCATCAAGGACTAAAGCCATTTCTTCTATTTTGATCATCGATTAAAATCCCTGTGGAAAATCACCCAACCTTAAGTCCGCGTGTCCAAGTTATCATAGATAAACTACTCTTTGGCGCTTTAGCCGCGAATGCATCCTGCGAACTCATTACAATTTAGCCGCTTTTGTGGGTAACAACAAACCATAACAATATGCCGTACAATTTATTTGTCGTCGCGATTTTACCAAGGCATCAGAGCGTTCGATGGCGCAGAGTTGTATCCCTGTTGAGGCTTAAAACCTAAGCCTTGCGATCGTATCGAGTCAGTCGTGATGTCTTGAACTTTAGCGTTTGTGCTTATATTCAAAAAGCTTCATTGCAGTGCTTAGTGGACAGATGATTTTCGAGTAGAATCTAGGGCCTTAATTGTGGTTTTAATTTTACACAGGGATTTATAATGCATACTGCAGATGATTTTATTGAACATTTAGCGCTAGAGCAGCATGTTGAAGGCGGTTATTACCGCTCATCCTATCGTTCAGAAACGGCATTTGATCAGACTCGGGCATTATGGAGCAGTATCTATTTTTTGCTGCGTACGGGAGAGGTTTCCCATTTCCATCGTCTGACAGCTGATGAAATGTGGTATTTCCATGCGGGGCAATCGCTGACGATTTACATGATTGATCCTGATGGGGGGCTAACGACGGCGCAATTAGGGCTTAATATAGCTGCGGGCGAGCGGCCACAGTTTTTAGTCCCTAAGGGCTGTATCTTTGGTTCAGCCATGAATCAAGATGGTTTTTCATTAGTGGGTTGCATGGTATCGCCCGGTTTTACCTTTGATGATTTTGAGTTGTTTAGCCAACAAACTTTGTTAGCCCAATATCCACAGCATAGTGAAATCATCCAACGTCTGAGCCGTTAGGGGGGGCTAAAGTCAGTTAAATTTAGCCAGTTGATTCGTTAAATGGTAACTTGGCTGACATTGCCTCATTCGGTTAAACCAAGGTCGCTCTGAGTCATTAAATTTGACTCAATAGTAAGATATCCCCACGACAAGGCTTGTCTATTGGCGTTTAACCACGTAAAACATGCTTTTTGGCGTACCTCTATGTACCAAGTGTTATGGAGTAATTGAATTTGGAACACTTAGTGTGGGAGCTCGATCCTGTATTAATCTCGTTTATGGGACTAAAAATACATTGGTATGGAGTCCTGTTTGCTCTTGCTATTACTGCTGGTTTTCAGGTGATGAAGCGGATTTATATCAAGGAAAATCTCGATCTTGAGTCCCTTGATAATTTACTGATTTATTGTGTGGTTGGCATTATTGTGGGCGCGCGTTTGGCCCATTGTATGTTCTACGATCCGACTTATTACTTTGCTCATCCGCTTAAGATCTTGGCGATTTGGGAAGGCGGACTTGCCAGCCACGGTGGTGGTTTAGGCGCGATTCTGGCCTTGTATTATTACCAACGTAAAGTGAAGCTACCCTTCCTGTTTTTGTTGGACAGACTTGCTATCGCCACCGCCATTTTTGGCTTTTTTGTGCGTATGGCAAACTTCGCCAACTCAGAAATTTTAGGCGATCCTACGACTCAACCTTGGGGCATTATATTTGCCCGTGTCGACATGTTGCCAAGACATCCAGCACAGCTCTATGAGGCTTTCGCTTATTTAGCTATCTTTATTGGTCTGTATGCTTTGTATCAATACACGCAGATTAAACAAAGACATGGGGCTATTTTCGGTCTGTTTCTGGTGTCGGTGTTTAGTGCGCGAATTGCGATTGAGTCGATTAAAGTTAGCCAAGCGGCTTACTCTGAAACTTTCTTAAGTGCGGGACAACTTCTGAGCTTACCGTTTTTAGCCGTAGGTATAGTTTTGTTGTTCTTGGCGTATCGAAAGAAAACCGTTTAAATCTGAATATCAAACGATTAAAAAAGGCTTTCTATCTAGATAGAAAGCCTTTTTTATGAATGAATTAATCATCAAGTATGACGTTAGGCTGTCTTCACTATATTGGTCACCTGCACCATGGCATCCCGAGCGGAACGGCTCACGCCCGAGAGTTGGAAGAAACCATGGATGACGCCAAGATAACGACGGCAGTGGGCATTTACGCCAGCCTCTAATAGATTCCTAAATAGCTGTTCACCTTCATCGACGAGTGGATCGAATTCGGCGGTGATGATATGGGTTTCGGGTAAGCCTGCTAAGTCATCACGGCGTAGTGGACTGGCTTCGGCATCGGTTCTGGGGTGCCAATCTAAATACAGATCGAAACCTGTTAGCAAGGTGTCGCGGGTGATGATGTATTTCTCGCCATTGTCGCTATAGCTTTGGCTCTTCGCGGTGGCATCGAGCATAGGATAGATAAGCACTTGTTTCTGTGGCAACCATTGCCCTTTGGCTTTTAAACGCAGGCAAGTGACTAGGGCTAAATGGCCGCCGGCGCTGTCGCCCATTAGGGTGATCTTAGTGTTATCACCGCCCCATTGGTGACAATGTTGATAGATGACTTCTGCGGCATGGCAGGCATCGTCGTGGGCTGCGGGATAAACATGTTCTGGGGCGAGGCGATAGCGAACGGCGATCACCAGTGCGCCAGAATCATTGGCGAGTTTTCGCAGTTGTTGATTGTGTGTTTCAACGCCGCCACTGACAAAACAGCCACCATGGTAGTAAATGACGATAGGTAAATTGTCTGCCGCCGAAGGCTTGAATAGGGTGATCTCTGCCCCCTCGATGGAAATAGATCTAACCTCGAACACCTCTTCAGGCTCACCTGCGAGTACAGTGCTGGCAATATAACCTTGTCTACGTTGCTCAATGCTTTGCTCTCGCACCGATGGGCAACCCGCCGCGATAAACTCGCTAACCAATTGTTTAATTCCCTCTTCTAAATAGAGTTGGCTCATTTAATACTCCCTCAATTTTTAGTGCGCTCGGCTGTTCTGCAATGGGCTGAGTTTATCGGCAGCTTAATTGAATTGGTAGCCTAGATTCACACTCAGCCATGAGCTCTATCATGATTGCGGAAATTAACTTTGGTCTTAACTTAGTAATGAATACGGTTGCAGTCGGCATCTTTTTCACTATTACAGATTGAGTTGTAGGGTATCTTGTAAGAAAATTACCAACTTAATTGACTGTCAGGCTTAATGCGCTTAAATGTCCGCCTGATTGTGTGTTCGATAGCACTTTGATGTCTATTTGTGAAAGTGGGTTTCAGTCTCTTGGCTAAAATATAGGTTGCCAAGATGCCGTTTGAGCGACACATTGAGCCAGCGATCACTCTCGTTATTCGTTCTCTATTTGCAGGAATCTTTCGTGGCAAAAGCACCCAAAACATTGCAACAGCGCATGGGCATAGTTGCCCTGACGTGGCCGATTTTTATCGAGACCTTGTTGCAATCTCTGCTTGGGATCAGCGATATCTTTATGCTGAGCCATTATTCCGATAATGCGGTTGCCGCGGTGGGACTCACGACTCAGCTGATGTTCTTCATGATGGTCATGTCCATGATGGTGAGTACGGGCGCGAGTATTTTGATTAGTCAAAGCAATGGGGCAGGCAAACCACAGCAGGCTGTTGATATCGGGGTGGCGAGTGTCGTATTGAGTTTGGTATTAGCCTTGGTCATGGGCGCATCTATGTTCTTTGGTGCTAAGGGCATTATCGGCTTATTTGCGCTTGAGCACGATGTGGCTGGTTTTGGATATGACTATTTAGTGATTTGCGGCAGCGTGAGCATAGGGCTAGTGATGAACATTGCCTTCGCCGCTATTTTGCGTAGTTACGGTTTTACCCGCTCGGCCATGTTAGTCACCTCGAGCACGGGCTTAATGAACGTGATCGGTAATTATATTGCCCTGTATTCACCCTTTGGTTTACCTGTTTATGGGGTAACAGGGGTGGCGATATCGACAGTGACCAGCCAGATCATTGGCGCTGTGATCATGTTGATGGTGATCCGGCATAAGCAAATTCCGCTGCCACTGCAAAGACTTAAGCTTTTACCGCGCAGCACTTATTGGAGTGTGATGCGTATTGGCCTGCTCAATGCTGGCGAGATGCTGTCTTACAATGTGGCTCAGATGACCATCATCTACTTTATCAGCCAGATGGGCACTTTATCGCTCACGGCCTACACCTATGGCTTGAATATTAGCCGTTTTATCTATTGTTTTGCAGTCGCACTCGGGCAAGCGACGCAAATTCAGACCGGATACTATGTAGGTAAACAATGGTTCGATGAAATCACCACTCGGGTGCAGCGTTACTGTTTGGTGGGCTTTGTCGCTTCACTGACCATAGTATTAGTCTTCTACTGGCAGCGATTCGTTATTGTCGGCTGGTTGAGTGAAAACGAAGAAGTTATCCAACTGACGGCGTTATTACTGGCAGGTTCAATCGCGCTCGAAACGGGGCGGGTGTTTAATCTGGTGATTATTTCGGCCTTAAAAGGCGCGGGTGATGTGGCGTTCCCTGTGCGTATAGGTCTTTTTAGCATGTGGGGTATTGGGGTATTTTTTGCTTGGTTCTTTGGCTTGCATTTAGGTTATGGCGTGCTTGCTGCTTGGCTTGCCGTTGCGGCAGATGAGTGGGTACGTGGATTGATTATGGTGCACCGTTGGCGCTCGGGTCGCTGGCAGCGTTTTACGCGTATTCCGCCAGTAACCCCAGCTTAAACTGTTCTGATATCAAAAGGTCAACGCTTATTGGTTGCCCCATTTGCCCGATTTCAGTAGTTCATTTTTAAATTGTAGATACCTTGGGTGCCCTTCATCGGTTTCGATTTCCATGGTGCTGTAGGGGGCAAAAATAGCCCCTGGAATTTGGCATCCTCTAGTAAGAACGTCTTCTAATGAGGGCATAAAACATTCTTTAATCGGGTCAAAATGGATTTTATAACTGGCATAGCCGCGCGTAACAAATCTATCGGTTATGGTTTTGAATAGCTGTCCAAAAGGTGTGTCGAGCGTCTCCGGCGTGGAGTAATAAAAGCCTTGTCCGTACCAGTAAAGTAATAAGGCGGTACCCGCGTCACACAGTGGATGTTCGATAATCGCCCTGACCATGTTTGGGTCATGATCGTCCCAATTCAAGTTCCCCGCGACAAAATGCAATTCCTCCATACTTTGTAAGTCACTGATACAGGTGATTTGCGCCGCCGCTTTGCCAAAGTAGGCGCTGTATTCATGTAAAGCGTCATAATCGGGATCGGCGAGTAATTTGGCGAGTAGTTGTTGATTGGCAATACAGCCTAATTCTGCGCATTCATAGGCGCGAATAAATTGTTCCTGGGAGAGTAATTTAGCCAAGGGAATCCTTTCTTTTTATAGAAAACACAGTTTATAAAAAATACAGCGTCAGCCTTTGTGTAGCAAAAGGCTGACATGGCAGAAAGGGAGCGTAAAACGTTACGCTTGCTGTTGCAGTAGGGTACGGCACAACTTAATAAAGTCCGATGAAGTGACGATACCGAGTACCTTTTTATCGACATCGACGACGGGCAGGCAACCAAGTTTGTTCTCGATAAAATATTCCACCACCACAGTTAAAGGCTCGTCGGCGGTGAGATGCTGATAGTCTTTATCCATCACAGTTGTGATCGGCGTGTATCGTTCCTTGCGCTCGAGCGCGCCTTGGCCGTACTTGTTCAACATAGTCATCACGCTGGCGATCATCTTTTTATGGGTGAGTACGCCAACGAGGGTGCCATCAATTTCAGAAATCACAGGTAAGTGGCGTACGCCACGGGTTTGCATCAGATGGTGGGCATCTTTCAAACTGGCGCCATCGCTGATGCAGATGACTTGATCACTCATAATATCGCTGACTTTCATTATATAAATTCCTTTTCTTGCCATTCTCTGGCGTGCATTTCACACGCTGCGTTAGCCTGCACCGATGTTAGCAGCTTCTCTGTAAGCTACGCCAGTCCTGCACAAATAAAGTACGCTATCCAGTATAAGTGTTTGAATTGATAGATATCATAAAAGGCTGACAAAGATGTCACAAATATGTAACAGTGATATCTCACAATCGTGGTCTTATTAGACCTCATACCAGTGAAGCCTTTTCTAACAAGGAATAATAATAATGAATCGTACCGTAACTCGTCGTGATTTTTTGGCTATGTCGGCCAAAGGTGTTGGTGTTGCTGTGATCTCTTACGGCTTGATGGGCTGTAGTGATAGTAATGATGATAATTCTGTACCCGCGCAATTTTTACATGGAATTGCCAGTGGCGATCCGGCAGTCGATGCCGTGATCCTCTGGACCCGTGTCACGCCTGAGTCTGAGGGCGATGTAAAAGTGAGTTGGCAAGTGGCAAGCGATGCGGCCTTTAGTCAATTAGTGACCACAGGTGAGACTGTCACTAATGCGAGCCGTGACTACACGGTTAAGATTGATGCCCGTGGTTTACGTGCCGGGCAAACCTACTTTTATCGCTTTATGACGGGTGATAAAACCTCAGTTGTGGGTAAAACCCGCACTCTGCCTGAGGGTGACGTTAGCTCAGTCAAATTAGCCGTGATGTCCTGTGCTAACTTTCCTGCCGGTTATTTTAACGTCTATGAGTTAGCGGCGGCGCAGGATGATTTAGATGCTGTGGTGCATTTAGGCGATTACATCTATGAATATGCCCGCGGTGGTTATGCCAGTGAGCATGCTGCCGAATTGGGGCGTGAAGTGTTACCCGCCAATGAGTTGCTGACGTTGAGTGATTACCGCACTCGCCATGGTCAGTACCATACCGATGCGAGTCTGCAAAAGTTACACGCGAAAGTGCCTTTTATTACAGTGTGGGATGATCATGAAGTGGCCAATGATACTTGGCGTGATAGTGCCGAGAATCACAACGAAGGCGAAGGGGATTTTGCCGTTCGTAAAGAAGCGGCACTACAAGCTTATTTCGAGTGGTTGCCGATTCGCCCATGGCGTGAAGGGAACCATGAAGAGATTTACCGCAGCTTCAGTTACGGCAATCTCGTCGATCTGCATATGCTGGATACTCGCGTATTAGCCCGTGATAAACAGCTCGATTATGCCGATTATATGGATCCTACCACGGGCTCGTTTGCTGGAGAGCGTTTCCTTGCCGATGTCACTTCGACCACTCGCACTATGCTGGGGCTGACGCAATTATTATGGCTACAGGGCACATTGCTACAGTCGACAGGCAAGTGGCAGGTACTGGGACAGCAGGTATTAATGGGTAAGATGTCATTGCCGGCGGCGATTGCCACTCAGCAGATGAGCATTCCCCAATTTGCCATGTTAGGGGCTTTAGCTAAGTTAGCGGCCCGTGCGGCGGCAAATGATCCCACGCTGACTGCCCAAGAGCTGCAATATCTTCAAGCCAATCAAGCTTTACTCACGCCAGAAGTTATCGCACTGCTGCAATTACCTGCAATCCCGTACAACTTAGATGCTTGGGATGGTTATGCCTATGAGCGTGAAGTGATTTTAGGTACGGCTAAATCGAAAAATCTCAATCTAGTTGTGATCGCGGGTGACACCCATAATGCATGGGCAAACGAGCTTAAAGACGTGAATGGCGATACCGTTGGGGTGGAGTTTGCGACCAGCTCAGTATCATCGCCAGGCCTTGAATATTATTTGAATCTCCCTGCGGAACAGATCCCCGCGACCGAGGCGGCAATCGTCGAGTTAGTGCCAGATCTTAAGTACGCTAACTTAAAAGACCGAGGCTTTATGACGCTCACCTTTACCGCTGATGAGGTGCGCAGCGACTGGCATTATGTGGATACCATTTTGTCGAAGGATTTCCAAGTTGCAACGGCCCGTGGTTATAGTGCTAAGACAAAAGTAGGCGAGCATGTGATTACGCCTATCGTTTAATGCGGTATTGTTCGCTTGTTTATCGGCCACCTTAGGGTGGCCTTTTTGTTGCTTTTGGCTTTAAAAGGCAAAATAAATGTCTGTTGTCACGCAAGTTCTTACTATTACTGCAGCACATCGCATTTTTTTGGTATAAAATTCGCTCCCAAAATTCGGCGGCTGCCTACACTTGCTAAGGCAAAGCTGTTCTAGTGTTTTGGGAACCTTTACCCGCCGAACAGACCTTACAGGGGTCATAAGCTTTTGCTTTAACGACCTAAGAATAAAATCAATGTGATGGGGACTGTGTCATGTCAGAAAAGTATTTTGTTACCGCGCAGCAATTGCTGGAAGATTCATTTTTATTAGCTTCGCAAGTGTATGAGAGTGGCTTTCGTCCGCAATTTATCGTGGGTATTTGGCGTGGCGGTGCTCCAATCGGGATCGCGGTACAGGAGTTTTTCGATTTTAAACAAGTTGAAACCGATCACATTGCCGTGCGTACCTCTTCTTATTATGGGATTGGCACCGACAAACAAAGCAAAGAAATCAAAGTGCATGGTCTGCATTACATCGTTGAAAATGCGAACGCGAGTGACGGTTTGTTGATTGTGGATGACGTGTTTGACTCTGGCCGTAGTATTCATGCATTAAAAGAAAAACTCAGCCAACTGATGCGCCTAAATATGCCAACCGATATCCGTATCGCTTGCCCTTATTACAAGCCAAAAAATACCGCAGTGCCTTTAAAACCCGACTATTACATTCATGCCTCTGAAGACTGGTTAGTTTTCCCGCACGAAGTCACAGGGTTAACGCCTGAAGAAATTGCCGAAGGTAAGGGCGATTTAAAGAATATCCAGCACCTGTTTAAATAGCTTGCTTGCGGCGAGATAAAGACTATTTTCACAATAAAAAAAACGCGTTAACGATGAATCGTTAACGCGTTTTTTCTATTTTAAAACTTATAAATCCATACAGTTAGCATAGTAAGTCACTGTGGCGGGCCAGTCGGAGAACACTCCAATCACGCCAACATCTTTCGCCAGTACATCAAGTAATTCAAAGGTATCGCCTTCGTTATCTATCGCTTCGGTAATGCTTTGATAGTAAAAGCCGCCGCCATTTTTTAATAAACCAGATCGCTCCAGCGACCAAGTGATGATCTTAAGCCCTGCGCCTTTGGCGGCCTTAGCGTATTCCGAAGGAATGATCTTTTTGTCCGCATCTAAGGCGACTAATACCCAGAGTGGCGGCGCAATAATTTCGACGCCTTGGGTCTTTAAATCCGCCATTGATGGCGACCAAGTGGCAGAGTTCTGCGGATCAAAGGCGCTGTTATAATCGTATCTGTCATCGAGAAACACGGCTTGCTTCGCAAATTCAGGTGCGTTGGCGACCCAATATTTGATGTCATCCAAAATAAATGACTGGGGGAATACTTGCGAAACATCGACGCCCGCCGCCGTGTATTCATCTAACATTTTTTGCGCGTAATCCTGCTGAGTAAAACCATCGAAGGGCATAGATACGCTCGCCGCTTTTAGCTCAGGCGTCATCTTCACACCGGCTTTTTTAAACATTTCAATACTTTCAGCGTGGGTCATCAAGGTGCCATTGCCAGCATAAAGATCGGTGCGCCAGCTTGGGGTACCATTGATGAATTCGGCCGCAGTGGTCGCTTTCGGATTGCTGCCTTCCATCTTACCCTTGAGAGTTTTAAATTCGGCAAGGGTGATATCGCTAGTGCAACAGGTTGCCGATGCGCTGACGCCATTGGCGGGATCGGCAGGAATGAACGGGCTCGAACATTTATTGGCAAGTTCGGGTATGGCTAAAATGTTGGTCGTGCTGGCAAGATCGCACTGTGAGTGGCGGCAAACTAAAGCTTTATCGGCGGTGAAGGTGACATCACACTCGACTATGCCTGCGCCCGAATCGATAGCCGCTTGGTAGGATTCCTTTGTATGCTCAGGGAATTTCATTGGCGCGCCACGGTGACCTATGGAAAATTCGCTGCGATAAAAACTGTCAGTGGTGCATTGTTCTAAGCGGGTTTTAAGTGTGCTGTCTTGCATTTGACGAACGAGGAATAAGGGTCTTTCTCCCACTTGAGCAGGAACGGGTTTGCTGGTGGGTGGCGTGACTGCGGCGTTATCATCGTCATTATTGCAACCAGCTAATAAAGCGCTCGTGGCAATTAACAGGACAAGTGAGAGCGACGAAATAGGGCGTAGTTTCATCAGATTTACCTATGAGTAATGATGTAAATTATTAATATTAATCAGAAACTCTAAAGTGTTAATGTGACTGAAAAAGCCTACTTTTATGACATAAACAAGAATATATACCGTTTGCACGACGATTATCTAAGGCGTGTGTGTTTGCGCTAGCTCGCGATAAACATCCATAGATAGAGGATGAGCGGGATATATGCGCAGTGTTGTTTTAGACTTGAGAATTGACTCCACTGGGCGAGTCGATGAAACTGGCATGAATATTTTCATCTGGGCGATCTTTCTGGGCCGAAATCAAGTACACTGCGCTCCTTTTGTTTTATGATGAGCGTTTGGTTCGCTTGATAAGACAAACGTGACAAGCATCATTTAGGAAATAGAGCAGAATGAGCAAGGGCAAAAAATACGATTTTCGCGTGACACAGGGCGACAACGGTTGGAAAACTGAAGTCACTCGTCGCATGACATCAACTAAAACAGTTGTGTCTAAGAGCCATGATGGCTTTGCGACTGAAGCCGAAGCGCAAGCTTGGGGCTTAACTGAATTACAAGTGTTTTTAGGCACGTTAACTGAGCGCAATAAACGTCGCTCAGAGAAACAAGCTAAAGCAAAATTAGCCGCAGCATTAGCGGCTGAAGCGGCTACTGATGCCGAAGATCTTGATGAAGATGATTTCGACGAAGAGTAACACTCATTCGTTTAACCTTGTCTTATCAAGCCAGTGTGATCGTAAGGGAGCGCATAACGGGTTCTGAAACGTTACTCTGGCGATGAACAGCAAAAGGCAGATCTTAAGATCTGCCTTTTGTGTTTTTGTCGCTCGCGAAACTGTGCATATCAATTCATTTCATTCTATTTCCTCGTTTATCTTCATACACTCTGTTCGGCTGGACTGATCTACTAATGCTGTCATTAGCTTGTTTTTATCGCATTTAGCCGGGATTACGTACCCTATACCATTAATAATTAACGATAACTATTATCATTTGATTTACTTAGATGCTGCTCTGTGCTCATATGTAAGGAATTCGAACGCACGTTTAACTTTATCAAGGTAAGGGAACTCCTATGAAACTACTTCAATCCAGTTTATTGCTGTGTTTGTCAGCTTCGGCAACCCTGAGTTATGGCCAAGCCTTAGATGGAGATGCGTTACGCTTACTACAAGCGTCGCTAAAGGATTCGACTTTGGATGCACAAGCGCAGTTAACCAATACTAAACGGGCATTGGCGTTAGATTTAAGCCATCAATATGCGCAGCTCGCGCCTATCTTACAGACTGAAATAAACCAGTATCAGTTAGCAGTGAATGCCGATGACATTCTGTCTCAGCGTAGGCTCAATGATCATGTGATCATCAAAGCCGATGCATCAATTCGCCGAGTGAAGGGCTTAAGTGCCCAAGCGGATTCTCTGGTGCAAGTGCGTCTGGCGGATGAAGCCATGTTGACCCCATGGCAGCAAGGTGAGTCTCCTTTATTTGCCTATGAGCCCAATGGTGACGAGCGTCAGTGGGATTATATTGAAGCCTTTGATATTCATGGGCAAGTGCATCAATTAGACGTGTATAACCTGCCGCAGCAGCCAGTGTTTGTAGTCGGTATCGATAGCAAAAAAGCCTTTGTGGCTGGCTTAGAGGTGATGCGGGCGACATTTGCCGAGGCGCAGTCAGCGAAAAAAGAGGGCGCGCTACTGAGCCGTGCGCAAACACAGGCGGTGGCAGATAAGCCGATTTCAACCACAGTGATCAAACAAATATCCTTGAAGGATGATCATGAGCCGTGGATTTCTGGTCGTGCCGAAATTTACGGCATAGTGACTGGGGTTGATCCAAGCCGTGAAGAGCCTGTGCTCGATATCGTCGAAATGCCCTATTTAGATTATGCGGATACGACCTATTATCCGAATCAAATCATCATACATTGGGAGCGTTATCGTTGGGCGGCTGCGGACATGATCTTAATGGAGCATGACGATGGTACTAACTATAAAGTGTTGGCCACTAAGCTGTTAGAAGCGGCGGAGCAGATCTTAAAGTCGATCCCCGATCCTGAAGCTCAGGGTTATGCGCTGATCCCGCAAATCACCAATGGTATTTTAAGTGTGATGCCGGATGCTTGGTTCACCAATGACGATGACTTTGTCGACGTGTATTACACTTTACAGGAAGGGGTTGAATATCCTAACTTGAACGGCGCTAACGGTAATGCGATGACGAGCTTTGCGCCATTAGTCATCCAACCAAGACCATGATGGATTAGTGCGGCTAAATGCAATGGCTGAAATGTAAAAGCGGATCCTAAGATCCGCTTTTTTATTGACTAACTTAAGGTGAGGCTAGGCCATTCCTTTAAGCTTTTAACTTGAAACTGCCTTGCATAATCGCCCAGTGACCTGGGAAACTGCAGAAGAATTGGTAGGCTTCGGTAGCGCTCATACCAGCAGTGCTAAAGGTGATAGACGTTGATTCGCCACCGCCCACTAAATCTGTGTGTGCGATAACGCGCGTATCACCGGCTTTGACATAGGCTGCATCAGGACCGGCACTCATACCTTCGGTCGCTACGGCTGACATATCGGCTGCCTTAGTTAATACCCAGTTATGGCCCATCGCTGCTTTTGGTAAGGTGCCTGAGTGGGTTAAGGTTAAGGTCACTTCTTTACAGCTTGCAGGTACAGACAGCTCTTTAGTGTCAAATTGCATTGCATCAGTGGCGGCAATTTTCAGTTCACATTCGTTGGCACTCGCTTGGCTAGCGAATAATAATCCTAGGCCGATTAGGCTAGTGCTGGTCACGTTACGTAAAGCTGTGCTTTTTGCTTTCATCTGGTACTTCCTTATTTGAACAAGGGTAGCCGAGCCGTTTTGACTCGGACATGCACCTGCTAGCATAAGCAATCTTCATTAAATGGGAATGAAATCAGCGTGTAAATTATGTATATGCAACTTTAGGTTGAAAGCTTGCATCGTTATTGGCGGCAAATTGTTAGCGGTAAACATAGGTGAGTACTTAGTTGGAGTGAACTAAGTACTCAGGAACTATTATTTATGTGTTTGATTTATAAATGATAATTTATTGATTCTAACGCAGGGCGTCTAATTCAGAACGTCTTACGTTTTAGTACGAAAGCTCCTGTCGATAGGGAATCGCACGTTGCGCACCAGGGCGAGTGACAGTAATGGCACTGGCTGCATTGGCAAATCCCACGGCTGCAGCAATTGACATGCCCTCGCTTAAGCCCACAACTAAGGCGCCATTGAAGGTATCTCCTGCGGCGACTGTGTCTATGGCCTGCACTTCAAATGCAGGTATTAGCCCATTAAAACCTGGGCTGCTGATAAATGCGCCACGGCTACCTAAGGTAATGACCACAATCTTTACTCCCTGCTGGTGGAGAAGTTGCGCTGCCATGTGTGCATCATCAATATGGTTGATCTCAACTCCCGTTAAGGCTTCTGCTTCGGTTTCATTGGGGGTAATAATATCTACCCACTTGAGTACATCTTGGCCAAGTGCCGTCGCTGGAGCAGGATTTAGTACAGTCGTCACGCCAAGATTCTTGGCTATTTGCAGCGCCTTTGCCACTGTGGCAGCGGGCGTTTCCAATTGTGTTAACAAGTACTCCGCATTAGCAAACAGAGCGTAATGAGCTTCTAAGTCATCGGGTGAAAGGCTGGCGTTGGCACCTGCGGCAACGCCAATCGTATTCTCACCGTTATCACCGATAAAAATCATGGCAGTGCCTGTGCTCAGTCCGGCTATTTGGCGGATCCCTTCTGCACTGATGCCATCTTTCATCCAGCTTTGACGCATATCATCGCCGATACTGTCTTGGCCGAGATGGCAGATAAAATCAGTGCGTGAACCTGATTTGGCTAAGCGCGCGCAGGCGACGGCTTGATTGGCCCCTTTGCCGCCCTGTTCGAGGCGGTAATCTCGGCTCATTAAGGTTTGCCCAGCAGCGGGCAGGTACTCAAATTTCATCACATGGTCGGCATTTGCACTGCCGATAACGAGTATCTGGCTCATAGAAGACTCACTGTTATTTTTATCTGCGATTGAGATAAGTTGCATCATAGATACGTAAACTGTCTACCAGTAAATCGACAAAGCCTTGCCTATCGAGCCCAAACAGCACAGTCGCATTGGCGGCTTTACCTGTTAGCTGATAGCGATCGACCACTGTCATGCCTAAGGTCAACTCACTTTGGGTTTCAATGCTTACCCAGCAATCTTGCGCCTCAAATAGTTCAGGTTTAAGCAACCAAGCGATAGTGCAGGGGTCGTGCAATGGCGCACCAATAAAGCCCCATTTAGGATCTCTGTGGTAAATCATAAAGAAATCCAATAATTCGGCGACGCACTGAGCAATTGGATTTTGAATCGCGCGAATGCGTTCTATGTCTTCATCCATGATTTGCGCCTGATGAGTCACATCGAGCCCACACATAGTGATGGGAATACCGGATTTAAAGACAATATCGGCCGCTTCTGGGTCGACAAAAATATTAAACTCGGCGGCTGGTGTCCAATTGCCGACACCGGCTGCACCGCCCATTAGCACTATGCGTTCGATCTTGGCGTGTAATTCGTGGTGGCTGGCGAGCAAAAGCGCGATATTGGTGAGTGGTCCTGTGGGAATTAAGGTTACTGGCTGATGACTTTGGCGAATTTGCTGCGCCATTAATTCAACTGCGGTAATGGCTTGAGGACTAAAACTTGGATTAGGCAATGCAGGGCCGTCGAGTCCGGTTTCACCATGGACATTGTCGGCAATGATTAATTCGCGAGCTAATGGCTTGACGGCGCCGCCAGCGACAGGAATATCACTGCGATTTAATAAGGTTAAGATCCGCAGGGTATTATTGAGCGTTTTATCCGGCGTTTGGTTACCGGCGCTGGTGGTGACGGCCAGTGGAACCAGCTCTGGATGGGCGAGAGCTAAAATGAGCGCAATAGCGTCGTCATGGCCGGGATCGCAATCCAGAATAATAGGGCGAGTCATACTGTTACTCCTTTAAACAGCGGTGATGGGGGCTTAGAATAGCATGCCATCAGTTAGGCGCTAGCCTGTGTAGGGGACTTGCAGAGTAAACTGTGAGCATTTTCGTCTTTTTATCAACAAGCTGCTAGAATTCTGCCCATTTTTGACATTAGGCGATGTTAGGTAAATCCATTCTCGCTCTGTCCGCTGCACAACATTGAATGACATCTCCAAGCAAATATAAGGAAATAAGTAATGCTCACTCATCGAATCACTTGGCCTAAGGTTTTACTCGTGGGCATGGTTGCCATGCAGATCTCTGGCTGTAGCGATCCTCAACCTATGGCCGTTGTGGAAAGTAATAACGAGTCATTGCTACAGTTTGATAACGGTAAACTCATCCAATTTAAGGAAAATCCGAGTCCACAGTATCGCCATATTCCCTGTGATTTACCCGCAGTCGAGACTGTGGTCACCAACAGTTCGGCCTTTGCGGCGTTAACACAATCTGGTGAGGTGATCACTTGGGGTGGCAGTTATGCTGGCGGTGATAGCAGGGAGGTGACGGAGCAGCTTAAGCAAGTTAAGCAAATCGTCCCAGTTAAGGACGGGTTTGCCGCGCTACGTCAAGATGGCACTGTGGTTTACTGGGGTAATGTAGGGAAATTGAGCCTCGACAAAGCCCTGCAAAACCGCATGACCAATATTACCAAGTTGTTCGCTAATCAAGAGGCCATTGCGGCCCTTGATGCTAATGGCAAGGTACACACTTGGGGTTATGGCCCCTACGGCGGCAATAGCTTACATGTGCAGGATCAATTAGTTGATGTTGTCGATATCTTTGCCAGAGGACGCAGTTTTGTCGCCCTCAAAAAAGAAGGTAGCGCGGTGATTTGGGGGCAGGTTGAAGAGTCGACCAATATGAAAAAGTTACTCCCGCAGCTTACGGATGTGGCGAAGATCGAATATTTTCAACACACCTATGCCGCCTTGAAAAAGGACGGCACTGTGGTGAGTTGGGGTTGGCGCAGTGATGCTTACTCGATCCGCAGCGCCTTAAAGGATGTGGCGAGTATGACGGCAAACAATTGTGCCTTTGCGATTTTAAGTCCTACGGGGGATGCGCATTTTTGGGGCGATGGGATTAACTGTGGTGTCGATTGGATTAAAAAAACCAATATCACAGGGGTAAAAGAGATTATCAGCATTGGCTCAGGCTTTTTATTACTGCGGGATAAGGCCGTGCCGCAAATAGTGGCCGACGATACTGATTACGCTCATATGTTTGGGTTTCACTATGCCCAAGAGATTCTTGATAAATATTGGCAGGAAGGCAGCATCATTACCCAAGGGCCTGCCTCCTTTGTGTTTACGCGTCCCGATGGCAAAGTGGTGCCTGTTGGTTATCGCGCCAACCGTGAAAATGTGGAGAAGTTGATTGCACGTATTCCGCGCCTTACTTGGTTAGATGGCGCAAATGACGGTTATGTTGGCATCAGCGAAAAGGGGGAGCTGGTCTCTTGGTCGATGAATTTGCCAATGTTCGACAAGTCGCCAGTGCAACCTGCTGACTCGTTAGTGATTAAACCGCTGGATTTTACTCCCGTTGCCCAATGCGAAACCCCTGAGCAGCGTCAGGCGATTTTGAGCAAAGACAGACCAAAACCTGCGGCAAAAAACTGGGATGGTGTTTTCTAGCTCATGTGAGTTTTCTCGCTAACTTGAGATTAATGGACTTTCATCCGTATAGACGTCTATAATGCGCGCGCTCAGGTCTGATATGCTCTGAGCCTTGTTGGGCGTTAACAGATTGTACGCCCTTTGAACCTAATTTTGAGTCAACCTTCTGTGGTGCTTACGATGATAGTGTCGTGAGATAATCGGGAAGCCAGTGAAATTCTGGCACTGCCCCCGCAACGGTAAAAGGTGAGAGAAGACCGCGTTTGATTGGTGTGTTCAAGAGTGAACCCGAAAGTCAGAATGTGAAAGGTCAGTCTCGCGTTAATCTAACTTTAATGGATTAACATAGCCTAAGTCCGGAGACCGGCCCTAAAGGTGTTTTTGAGATTTCGGTGGGCAGATCTCAAAATGCGATAATCACCGTCAGTATTTACGACTGAATTAACGGTATCGTGGCGTCAATGCCCCGTTTTCCTTGCAGGAGTTAAAGGTAAAATGGGAACAAATCCAACAAAAATCGCGCTGCTGATTGGCAGCCTTTGCAGTTTTTCAATTATCGCGCCCGTTATGGCGGCTGACGATACCAGCACAGCTAAAGTTGACGAGCATCTTGTCGTGATCGGCCGCTCTGATAAGACCCCCTTAAATATTGCCGCCAATGTGAATGTGATTGATGCAGCCGCGATTGAAATGAGTGGCGCGACTAATTTGACCGACGTCTTACGCGGTCAAAGCGGTATTCAAATTTCGGATAACAATATTGGAACTAGCTTTGCGATGCGTGGTTTTAGCGCCAGCACTGCCGTTAATAACACGCTGATTTTACTTGATGGTCGTCGTCTCAATAATATCGATATCGCCGCACCTAGCCTTAATGCCATTCCGCTTAATCAAGTGGATCGTATTGAAATTTTATCGGGTAGTGCAGGTGTACTTTATGGCGATCAAGCCGTGGGCGGGGTGATTAATATTGTCACTAAGTCCCCTGAAAATACTGGCGGCAGCGTGCAGTTATCCGGCGGCAGTTTTGATACCTATGAAGGTCGTGGTGATGTGTCTGGCGCGATCAACAAAGATTGGCGTTACTTTTTCACCGGTAGTTACAACCAAGGTGACAACTATCGCCAGCATAATGCCAACGAAACCGGCTCTATTCTTGGCCGCATTCAATATAAAACAGCCACAGACTCGTTCTTTGTTGAAACCAGCTACTACGATAACGATCGTGAAAATCCGGGCTCGCTTACTGAAAAGCAATTTAAAGACGATCCCCGTGCTTCATCAAATAAGGTAGAGTATGCCCACGAGATGACCACTGCGGCGCGAACGGGTTACCAGCATCAGCTTAATCAAAACTGGGCGCTGGCGGCGGATTTAGATTACAGCGATACCTTAGTGTCTTCTCTTAATTGGGGGGCGAACAGCCATAACACACGCTCACTGTTAATGTTTAGCCCTAAAGCGTTAGCGAATTACAGTACGCGTCAAGGCGAGCTAAACCTAGTCACAGGTTTAGACATCAGCCGTGGCAAGGCTGATTTTGACACTATGGCGCGCAGTAATGTGCAGCAAATGCAAAGCGCCTATCTACAAGCTACAGTGCCTTTAAGCCATACTTTAAGTTACGTTGTGGGTGGTCGTTATTCGCGTGTGACCGACGAGTTAGTCGATGGCAATGTCTATCCTAATGGCATGGATTTAGATGAAAATGCCCATGCATTCGAACTGGGTTTAAATTACCGACCAACTGCGGAGCACAGACTCTATGTGCGCGCTGATGATAACTTCCGTTTTGCTAAAGTGGATGAGCAAGCTTATACATCGCCGGGCGTATTTGGCTTAAAGCCGCAAACAGGCCGTTCCTATGAGGCGGGTTGGGATTGGGCTGTCGCTAGTCAAACCCTACGAGTCAGCCTATATCGTCTCGATTTAGAGGATGAAATTGTTTATGACTCGAGTGCAGTTAAACCCATAGGTGGAAATTTCAACGGTGCAAACGTCAATGCCGACGCTTCTCGTCGTTATGGCGCGGGTGCCGATTGGGATTGGCAGATCACTAAAGCGCTGCAGTTAGGGCTGGAATATAACTATACCGACGCCGAATTTACCGATGGTGCTAACGATGGCAAAGAGCTGTCTTGGGTGGCAAAACACACGGGACGCGGTTATGTCAGCATGGATTTTGCTGAGCATTTCCAAGTATTTGCCGAAGCTATCTACACGGGTGATCGTTTTATCGAAGGCGATAACGCTAATCAAGGTGATAAGCTAGCAAGTTACGTGCTTGGTAATTTAGCCTTGAATTATAATCGTGATGCTTGGCTTGCCAGTCTGCGTATCGATAATGTATTCGATAAAGATTATGTTAGCGCAGGCTATTATGGTGGTGGAACATATAATGGTTATTACTCAGGTCGAGGCCGTGATATTCGTTTCACTGTGGGCTACCGCTTCTAAATATTAATGAGCTATCTAATAACAAAGCCAGACTCAGTCTGGCTTTTTAGTTTTTACGCTGAGTTC
This sequence comes from Shewanella sp. SM23, assembly GCF_025654295.1. Lineage (NCBI taxonomy): Bacteria > Pseudomonadati > Pseudomonadota > Gammaproteobacteria > Alteromonadales > Shewanellaceae > Shewanella > Shewanella sp. SM23. The sequence continues at coordinate 145,993 of NZ_JAKKRM010000004.1, read as the reverse complement.
AAAGAATAAATCTTAAAATAGGTATAGTCTTGAATATCGTTTTAGTAGAGTGGTTTAATTGTCGTTATCTATAGTGTTAGCGGGCAGTCATCACTAAATAGGAGTAATTTATATTTTACTCTGCTGTTTATGGCTGAAATTCTTAGTATTTTAGGTATGATGTGGGCTGTAACCGAATCATCTTATTGTTAATAAACAGGTGTAAAGTGTCTTATGACTGATCTTGAGCAACAGGTTTTTACTCAAGTTAGAGCTATCATAGCGAACGAAGAGCAAGTGATTGGCCGCCGAGGGATTCTAATTCCACTCAAAAAAGCGATCCTTGCTGAAGGCGACATTCGTAATGTGATTGACATTATCTCGAGCGATCCCGCATTGGCAGCGCACATGCTTATGCGCAGTAATTCCGCACAGGCTGCTGTAGTGGAAAATCACAAAACTCGTTCGTTGAAAGAAGCTTTGATCCGCTTAGGTCAAGTTAATATCTATCGCTACGCCTTTACGTTCTATTTAAAAGAACGCCTCGATGAACTGCCACAGCCCTATAAAAAGTTGGTCCAAGGTTATTGGAAGTTGACTGAAGATATTGCAACGGATGCGGTAGATAGCTTAGCGGATATGGAAGGTGTGGAGGTTGATGCTGACGAAGTACAAACCTTAGCTCTGTTCAGTGTGTTCGGCCAAATTATCGCACTGACCGCATTTGCCTATTTAAATGCTAATGCCGAACAGTCATTTCCTTTAAGTGTGATTAAGTCATTGATTGATAATCAACAACAGACCTTAACCATCGAAGCGTTCGAGGCGTTAGATCTCGATCAGGATCTGCGTCAAGAATTTATGATCGCCCATAATTTGCGTCAGACCCGTAATCCTAATTCATCAGGGTTGATACTGCGCCGTGTCTTGTCTATGCGTGGATTGTTGATGAATCCGCTGTAATTTGTCGATGCTATGAAATAGTCATTTGACTCAATAAACAAGCCTGCATTCGCAGGCTTTTTACTCTATGTCACCCGCATTAATTCGTCTTCTGCTGGCGGGATAAACCTTCCCTCGCCACCAGTTGTAACCAATTTTGGATCAATGCAGAGTTAGCACTGTGGCGGCGATAGGCACCAAATAGCGGTCGTTTCAGACCTTCTTGGCCGAGTTTTACCGTAGCGAGACTCAGTCCATGTCCTTCATTAATCGACCAGCTTGGCAGTGCGGCTATGCCGTCTTTACAGGCGATGCGTTGCAATAACATCATGGTTAAATCACAGGTTTTTTGCTCGCCTGCCTCTATGCCCGCAGGCTCTAAAAAGTGGCGATAAATATCTAAACGTGTCAACGGCACTGGATAACTGATAATAGGCAAGTGTGCTAATTGCTTAGGGGTGACATAGGCTTCTTTCGCTAAAGGATGATCCTTAGCAACTACTAACTTCACTTCAAAATCAAACAAATGCTGGTAGGCGAGTGAATGCCCAGGCACAGGATCTGAGGTTAATACAATATCCAGTTCACCCATTTCTAAGGCATTGAGCGAGTCGAATAGGTGACGGCTCGACAAGTCTAATTCGGCTGTCGGATGATCTTGTCTAAATTGCTCCATCACAGGCATTAACCAGCGAAAACAGCTATGGCACTCAATGCCGACTCGCAACTGATTGGTTTCGGTTTCCAGCCCATTCTTCAAATCTGTCTCGGTTTCTAACACCTTAGGCAAAATCTCTTCGGCCAGATGCAACAGGCGTGCACCTTCTTGGGTGAATGACAGTGGCTTACTCTTACGCACAAAAATGGGCGAGTTAATCCTTTGCTCCAACTCCTTAATCTGGTGGGAGAGGGCGGATTGAGTGACAAAACGTTTTTTGGCTGCGCCCGCCAAACTGCCGCTTTCTTTCAGGGCCATTAAGGTTCGCAGGTGTCTTAGTTCGATCATGTTCACTCCAAGTGAATTTCGCTCATGTTGTGCTTGAAATCAATTCGGTTGCTGGAATAGAGACTAACACAATAAACTTCTAGACGTCCAGACGCCCGTTGTTATTTATCAAGGCTGAAGTGCTGAAAAGTGCTAAGAGAAAACAATCTGGTGGGTGCAAGTGCCGAATGTGGCTTATCTCAAATAAAGGAAGATAGAGTATGCAATTAAATAGTCTTGGGTTTCCCCATATTGGGCGTCGTCGTGAATTGAAATTTGCCTTAGAAAAATACTGGCGTGGCGAGAGCACTCAGGCGGAATTACGTGAAGTGGCGAGTGAACTTCGCCGCACCCATTGGCAGTGGCAAGCTGCTGCGGGCATTGAGCAAGTTCCCGTAGGTGATTTTGCCTTTTATGATCAAGTGCTGACCTTAAGCGCGACTTTAAATGCCATTCCTGAGCGTCATCGTGGTGAAGGGGCAATCGATCTCGATACTTTATTCCGCGTTGCCCGCGGCAGAGCGCCAACGGGCCAAGATGCGTCAGCCTCTGAAATGACCAAGTATTTCAATACTAACTATCACTATCTGGTACCTGAGCTCAGCCAAAACCAAGAGTTTTCGATTGCCTATGAGCAGTTCTTTGATGAAGTCAGCGAAGCGCAGTCCTTAGGTTATAAAGCAAAACCTGTGCTACTCGGCCCTGTTAGCTACTTGTTCCTTGCTAAAACCGTGGGCCAAGAGTTTGATAAGTTGAGCTTATTACCCAATTTATTAACTGCTTATGCTGACATTTTGGCGCGTTTTGCTGCTCAGAGAGTGCAATGGGTACAGCTCGATGAGCCCATTCTCGCATTGGAATTGGATGGCGAATGGCAAGCGGCGATCACTGAGGCGTATCAAGCCCTCAGCACTGCGAAGGTGAAGATCCTTCTTACCAGTTATTACGGCGGTATCGCACACCATCAAGCACTGGTATCGGCTTTGCCTGTTGCGGGGTTGCATGTCGATTTAGTCACAGCGCCGGATCAATTGGCAGTCTTTGCCAATGCGCTTGGTCAAGATCAAATTTTGTCGACGGGTGTGGTCAATGGTCGCAACGTGTGGGCGGCAGAGGCGGATTTGATTGCCGAACGCATAGGCGCGGTTGCCCGTGATCTAGGAGATCGCTTGTGGATTGGTACCTCTTGCTCACTCCTGCACAGCCCTGTGGATTTAGAGGTGGAAGCCACGCTTGAGCCCGCGCTGCGTCAACAACTCGCGTTTGCGAAGCAAAAATTACTCGAACTGGCCAATGTGCGCCAATTGCTACTGGCACCTGAATCTATCGCGGCAAAAGAGATTGTGCAAACCTGTTTGGCACGCCGTGAGGCGAAAGCGCAGGCCGCCGACAGTCAAGTGATTGCCCGCGTTGCCGCGTTGACATCTGCCGATTATGAGCGCGTCAGTGATTTCAGCGTACGCCAAGCTGTGCAGCAGCAGAAATACCGTTTACCTCTGTTGCCGACCACCACCATTGGCTCCTTCCCACAAACACCGGCAATCCGTGGACTACGCAGTCGTTGGCGCAAGGGCGATCTGAGTGATGCACAATATACAGAGCAATTGCAGCAAGTCACCCGCGATACTATCGACCGCCAGCTTAAACTCGGTATCGATGTACTGGTTCATGGTGAGGCCGAGCGCAACGATATGGTGGAATACTTTGGTGAGCAGCTTGCGGGCGTTGGCTTTACCAAAAATGGTTGGGTGCAAAGTTATGGTTCACGCTGTGTTAAGCCACCGTTGATCTATGGTGATGTTAGTCGTCCAAGGGCGATGACGGTTGATTGGGCCGAGTTTGCCCAAAGTCTCACCGACAAGCCTGTAAAAGGCATGCTGACTGGCCCTGTGACGATTCTGCATTGGTCATTTGCCCGTGAAGATATCGGCCGCGATGTGATTGCGACTCAGCTGGCGCTGGCGATCCGTGATGAAGTGGTGGACTTACAAAATGCCGGTATTGGCATTATACAAATCGATGAGCCCGCCTTCCGTGAAGGTCTGCCATTGAAACAAAGTGAGTGGCAAACCTATTTAGATTGGGCGGTTAATGCCTTTAAACTCAGCGCTGCTGGCGTGACTGATGAGACTCAAATCCACACCCACATGTGTTACAGCGAGTTTAATGACACCATTGCCGCGATTGCCGCCATGGATGCCGATGTGATTACTATCGAGACTTCGCGTTCACGGATGGAGTTACTCAATGCCTTCGAAGATTTTGAATATCCAAATGAAATTGGCCCCGGTGTGTATGACATTCATTCGCCAAACACTCCAAGTGTGGAGGCCATGGTGTACTTAATCGAGAAAGCGGCGCAAAAAGTGCCCGTACGTCAGCTATGGGTTAATCCAGATTGCGGCCTAAAAACCCGTACTTGGGATGAAGTTGAACCCGCACTGAAAAACATGGTCGATGCCACGCGAGAACTACGTCGCCGCCTTGGTTAATATTATGCTTGAGTGAAATATTTTTTTACTGAGTTTATTGAGTTAGTAACAGCGGATGCTTATGCATCCGTTGTTGTTTATTGCTTGCCGACTAACTTAAGCATCTCGCGGTAAGCCTTTTTCGATAATGCGCACCATGCGCTCGGTTTTGCGGCGGGCTTTTTGTTGTTCAGTTGCTGCGCTTTCAGCAAGGCGCGATTGCTGGGCATTAAGCGCCCATTCAATATGCTCACGCACTATCTCATCGATATCTTCGCTGTGATTGCGGGCGTTAAGTGCGGCAATAATGCTTGGGCTCGCGGGAGCGTTACCCAGTGCTACTGCAATATTACGTAGCCAACGTTTATGTCCAATGCGACGAATGGCGCTGCCTTCAGTTTGTTTAAGAAACTCGGCCTCGCTCCAAGCAAAAAGGCTGAGAAGGTCAGGTTGCTTTAACTGCGGACGAATATGAAAGTCAGTTTCTTCAGTCAGCGGCGCTTGGCGATTGATGGGACACGCGAGTTGGCAATCATCGCAGCCATAGATGCGATTGCCCATGAGTGGCCTAAATTCTTCGGGAATAGCGCCCTGCAACTCAATGGTGAGATAGGAAATACAGCGTCTGCCATCGACCACATAAGGTTCTACGATTGCACCCGTTGGACAGGAGGTAATGCAGGCGACACAAGTGTTACAGCCTTCTTGAATGGGAATATCCACAGGTAGAGGCAAATTGATCAGTAGCTCACCTAAAAAGAACCAACTGCCAGCCTCATGGTTGAGTATGAGTGAGTGTTTACCTGTCCAGCCTATACCGGCTTTTTCGGCTAGGGGGCGCTCAAGTACAGGGGCTGAGTCAACAAAGGGGCGAAAGTCAGCGGCATCGAAACCGAGAGCAACTAACTCTGCACTGATTTGATCTCCGAGCTTTTTAAGTCGAGCGCGGATCAACTTGTGATAGTCGCGACCTCCGGCATAACGGGAAATATAACCTAAGTTGGGATCGGTGAGATTCGTTGCAAAGCCAGCTTCGGGTGGCAAATAGTCCATCCGTACGGAGATCACCCGCACTGTGCCCGGATGCAGTTCTTGCGGGCGAGCGCGCATCATGCCATGGGTAGCCATATAGGCCATTTCGCCATGAAAACCTTTGTCTAGCCATGCTTGGAGTTTGGCTTCTTCAGCGGTTAAATCCGTATCGCAAATGCCAACCTGCGCAAATCCGAGTGCTTTTCCCCACGTTTTAATTTGCAGAGCGAGCCGCGACAGCATGCTGGCATAGGATTGGCTTGGGGTTTGATTGACTAAAGTTGACATGAATTGATTGCAGCGAGGCTCTTGGCTAGGTGGCAATATGATAGCAGTTTTCACTTATTGAGGACGAGTTTACTCAGAAGGGGGCGTGAGGCGATATTTTCTTTGGGGTATTTGTTTATTTGCTGTTGGGATTGAGTCTATGATTAGGTCTAATGTTTATCGTTTGGTATTCGTATGCTGAGTGCGTTTCCCCTTAGGGCGTGTTTTCTTGCGATGAGCTTATTAGGCCTGATGCCTAATCTTGTTTTTGCGGCGCCTGACAAGTTGAAATTGGTGACCGAAGCTTGGCCTCCCATGAGTTACGAGCAAAATGGTGTGCCGCAAGGTTTTGCGGTGGACTTAGTCAATACCTTGCAATCAAGACTGGGTCAGAGTGAAAAAATCGATGTGTTACCTTGGGCTCGGGCGTATTCGATTGCCAATACCTCAGCGAACGTTTTACTTTTTGCTACGTCAATTAATGATGAGCGAGCTGAGCAGTTCGATTTTATCGGTCCTATTGCGACCAGCAAAATTGCATTGTACGCAAGGGCGGCAGATCCCATCGCTCTCGATCAACTTGCTGAACTTCAATCGACAGATATTGTGGGGGTTTATCGGGAATCGGCGGGTGCGCAGTTGCTACAACAAGCGGGCGTGGATAATTTGCTGGTGGCGAGTTTTCCGCAGCAATCGGCGAAGCAGTTGCTGTTTTCTCGAATTCGTTTTTGGTGCCAAGCGGATCTTGCGGTTAAGCAGATACTTGAAGAAGTGGGCGCAAGTGAGGCAGATATACGCCAAGTGTATGTCTTATCTGAGATTAATCTGTATTTAGCCTTTTCTAAAGGGACGTCGGCGGCTACGGTCACGAGTTGGCAAACAGAGCTTGAGAAAATGAAAGACTCAGGGGAGTTTAGTCGTTTATATCAGACATGGTTTGGTGCTTTACCGCCGCCCTTACAGCATCAAGTGTTTTGGCATAAGGCCGTTTAATTCTCTCTTAAAGCCTCATTTTTGGCAGCTTTAACACAATTCCTTCCCGCATTTTTAGCCTCATAAAGGGCGTCGTCAGCCCGCTTTAGTAGGCTGGCAAAGTCTTTGTCTTGATAGGTATTTTCAGTATTTGTTTGTGGCGCTAAGGTTGCGACTCCTGCGCTAACGGTCAATTTGAGTTCAGCGGGTAAATCCTCTGCGCCTAGGCGGCTAATATGAGCTTGCAACTGATGGGCAAGTTCACAAGCACGTTTAGCATCCGTGTTGGGTAAGAGAATTAAAAACTCTTCACCACCGATACGGCCAATAAGATCTTTATTACCCGTTAGGGCTTTACCTGCGCTTGCGATCGTCAGTAAGGCGCGATCGCCCAGTTCATGGCCGAAGTTATCGTTAATTTTCTTGAAGTGGTCCGCATCAAAGATAATTACCGAAAAAGGGCATTGTTGTTTTAAGGCTTGCTGAAAATATTGCGCGGCTTGGGCATAAATATGCCGACGATTAGGGAGTTTGGTTAGGTAATCAGTGAGGGCAATGACCTGCAGTTGGCGATTTCTCTGTACTTGTTTATACGCAAATATAGACACTATTGTTAGGATAAAGCCCGTCAGTAATAAAATGATGTGTTGTAATGATTTGTTTTTCTCGAGTAGCGCGAGTTCTTGTTCTTTAAGGTTTTGGTTTTCAATCAAACGTTGATTTTCAGATTCAATCCTAGTGGTATCAAACTTCACTTTTAATTCTGTGGTTTGATGTGAGAAGGAGTTGTCATCGATCTTTTTGGTGAGGGCGACAAATTCCTGTAGTGCGCCATAGGCCGCAGGTAAATTATTCATGGTCGCATAGACGTCACTTTTAAGCTGTAATAGTTGGGTGAGTCCCCGATCATTTTGTAGGGTTCGAAAGGCTTTTTCCCCTTGCTCAAGTTCGGTAAGCGCCTCTTTATAGCGAGCTTGTTGAAACTTTATATCGGCCATAAAAAGCTTCATGAAGCTGTAATCGGTCAGATCTTTTTCATTAATAACAGTATCGGCTTCGATTAAATACTTTTCGGCTTCGGTCAGACGATTGAGTTTGATTAAGCTGTAGGCAATATTCGTTGCCATAGTTGCTGCCACTTTTTCCTGCTGATGTTCCTTGAAGTATTGATAACTTACTAAGAAATTATCTACGGCCTGTTGATGTTCACCGAGTTCATCTAAGGCAAGGCCAATGTCCGAGTTGACATACATTGCCTGTTCTTGGTTATTGTTTTTTAGATAGAGAGCTTTGAGTTTGGTGTAATAGCGGATTGCACTTTGGGGATCGCCATAACGTCTAAAACTGGTAGCAACATCGGCAAGGTTAATGTTAGCCCAACCGCTTAAATTGAGTGATTCATAGAGATCTTGCGCAGTGACGAGATCGTCTAATGCTGCAGAAAAATCGCCAATATAAGAGTAAAGTGCGCCGCGAATGCTGCGCGAGTCGGCTATTAGCTTAAGGTCTTCATGCTCATAGGCACGTTTAACACTGAGATTATAGCCTTCCATCGCGCCATCCATATCACCACTTAATTGCAGAAACCAAGAGTGGCAGAGCGTGAGGTCGGTAATGAAATGGGGAGAGGCGGTTGGCGGAATATTGCTCAGTGCTTGGTTAGTATTTTTAAGTGCCAGTGCAATAGCGGTGTCGTTTTCTGTATTCTGATCCCAGCATTTAAGCAGTTGCAGCTTTTCATGACGGGTGACATCGTCAGTCGAAATTAGTTTGCTTAATAACACTAGATTGCTTTCGATTTCTTCACGGGTCATAGGGACGCCGCTTTCAAATCTTGCAAATATTTTATCAACCTGAGTCTTTTCTTCTGCCATAGCGTTGCTGAGCGGCAGTAGAAGCAGCAATAAGGAGAATGATAAATACCTAAGTTGATGTAGCAAAAAAGATTCCTGTTCGCATTAAAATCAATAGCTAATTATTAGCTTAGCATAACTTGTTTGTTCATTTTTAATATAGATGTATAGCAATTTTGCATTCGGTTAATGATCAAGGTATAAACTCCGCCTTGGTTATTATCCCACAAAGGAATCACCCTTGAAGAAATTACTCTGTGCTGCATTATTCATGATGAGTGGCACTAGCTGGGCAGGCTCAGATTTAGAAACCTCTGGCGATGTATTACATTTATTATTACCCGCTACTGCGATGGGTGCGACCTTGTTTTATGAAGAGGGTTATGATGGTAGTTGGCAGTTAATTCAGGCAGCGGTGTCGAGTCGGTTAATTGTTGAAGGTCTTAAGTATGGTGTGAGTAAAGACAGGCCAGACGATAGTGGCGATGATTCGTTTCCATCGGGTCATACCTCAGACAGCTTTATGGCGGCGACGTTTATTCAGCAGCGCTATGGTTGGCAATATGGTTTACCTGCCTATGTTGCCGCATCTTATGTGGGTTACACACGAGTGGCGAGCGACCAGCATTACCTCGAGGATGTGTTAGCTGGCGCGGCGATTGGCGCGCTGGCGGGTTGGTATTTTACTCAACCCTATGAGGGGATTACAGTTACGCCGATTGCGGGTAACGGCGTTTATGGTTTATATGTGAGTGGCCAGTTTTAAGACTATTTTTGGGATGCGAATCGAGATTTTTATGAGCGAATTATCAGCTGTTTACCGCGAAACTGCCGAGCAGATTTCTTACAATGTTGCGAATAAAGTGTTACCAATGGCGAAATTACCGGGTGACTTATTAGCAGCGTACCAAGGTTTGTGTGCCGAACTGTTGGAAGACAGGGAAGGTAAATTTAGCCAAGCTTGGGCATCTTTACCTGCCAGCGCACGTAATCTAATGGAACAAGCCGCATTCCACGGTTTCTATATCGCGAATGCTTGGTTGCAATTGAGTCGTGTCGCCCAAGAAATTTCTGAGCAAGCCGATACCGATAGTGCAATCCAAGAGCAAGAATATAATGGCATTTTTACGCGCTTAGCCGATGAATCGCTCAAAGAAAGCCTACGTAAGTTGAAGAAAGCGCGTACCGATCGTGCTTTGCTCAATAGCTTTAAACAGGTGATGGCGCCTTAGTTTTTATTGAAATCAGCACAGAGTCAGAAAATTAAAAAGCCCGTTACTGCAAAGTAACGGGCTTTTTGCTGGCTAGCACAAACGCTCAACTAAGCTGCTTTACTGCGACTTGGGTCGCGGCAACGCTATGCTTAGAACGAAGTGCGTTTGTAGCGGCGATATTCTGGACTCCAGAAATTGCCTTCAATCGACTGCTGTAAGATCTCATCGCTCATTGGCAGCGTTAACCCTTGTTCAACTGCGACTTTACCTACGGCGAAAGCAATATGCTTACTCACCGTATGGATATCTTCGAGTTTAGGCAGTAGTGGACCTGTACCATCGATTGCCAGTGGCGAACATTCGGCAAGTGCGCGACTTGAAGCCATCAGCATGGCATCGGATACATGACGTGCGCCAGACGCTAATACGCCTAAGCCAATACCTGGGAAGATAAAGCTGTTGTTGCACTGGGCAATTTCATAGGTTTCACCATCGACAACCACTGGCTCGAACGGGCTGCCCGTAGCGACGAGTGCTTGACCTGAGGTCCAATGCAAAATGTCCTTCGGTGTCGCTTCTACGCGACTGGTCGGGTTCGACATAGGGAAAATAATCGGCCGAGCACAATGGCTGTGCATAGCACGGATGATTTCTTCGGTGAAGAGTCCTGGAACGCCAGATACCCCAATCAGCACTGTCGGCTTGGCGTTGTTAACCACATCGAGCAGTGAAATATTGTCGCTGAAATTGCTCCAATTTTGGATGTTGGTGCATTTCTGCGCCAATTTTTGCTGGAATGGCAACAGGTTAGGCATGTTGTCGAGCAATAAGCCCCAACGGTCAACCATACACACTTGAGTGCGAGCTTGCTCGTCGCTGATCCCTTCAGACACCATTTGTGCCACGATAGCTTCGGCAATACCGCAACCGGCACTACCAGCACCAAGGAAGGCGATACGTTGTTGATTCAATTCAGTGCCCGCAGCCTTACACGCGGCGAGCAAGCAACCAACGGCAACCGCAGCAGTACCTTGAATATCATCGTTAAAGCAGCAATAGCGATCCTTATAACGCTCTAGGATCGGCATGGCATTCTTTTGGGCAAAGTCTTCGAACTGGATCAAAGTATCCGGCCAACGCACGTGGACGGCTTGCATAAAGGCTTCGATAAACTCGGCATATTCTTCGCCACCGATGCGTGGATGGCGCCAACCCATATACATAGGATCTTCTAATAACTGCGGATTATCTGTGCCTACATCTAAGGTAATAGGCAGGGTATAAGCCGGACTGATACCGCCACAGCTAGTGTAGAGTGACAGCTTACCGATAGGGATCCCCATGCCGCCAATACCTTGATCGCCAAGGCCTAAAATACGTTCACCATCAGTGACTACGATGATTTTAACTTTTTGACGAGTCGAGTTATTGAGGATGTCATCGATCCTATCTTTGTTCGGATAGGAGATAAACAAACCACGGTTGCGGCGATAGTTTTTCGAGAAACGTTCACAAGCTAAACCTACCGTCGGCGTATAGATGATGGGCATCATCTCGCTGATGTTATTTTGCACTAAACGATAAAATAAGGTCTCGTTTGTGTCTTGGATATTACGTAGGTAAATATGCTTGTCTAAGTCGTTATTGAAACTTCTAAATTGATCGTAGGCGCGAGAAGCCTGCTCCTCAATTGTTTCAATGGCATAGGGGACTAAGCCTTCGAGGTTAAAGAAAATACGCTCTTCTTCAGAAAATGCACTGCCCTTGTTAATCAGTGGGGCTTCAAGAATGGCAGGTCCTGCAAACGGAAGATAGAGGGGGCGTTTATTATCGTCCATGGGTAACCTTTTGAGTTATTGTTTAAGTGGTCAATACGTGCTGTAAGTCACGTAAGGTTATCATGAAATGTGATCTTTGTTGTCCGTGGAACGAGGTATTTGTGGTTTTTTTTGCAGCAGTAAAAAAGTCAGCTGTTTTAAACAGGATTTCTGAGGTTGTTGAGATGGAATTGTTAAGGTCTTGTTTATATCCAAACAAGCTCAGGTGTAGATAAAAACGGATATAAAAAAACGCAGCCTAAGCTGCGTTTTATGTCATAAGTTTAGCGTTATACGCCGCGATACTTAAGTGATAAGCCGCGGATAAAGTTACGCAGTATTTGATCGCCACACTCTTTAAAATTCTTGTGGTCTGGATTGCGGAACAGGGCGCTTAGCTCTGATTTTGACATTTGCACTTCGGCTAAAGCCAAAGCTGCTACTATGTCTTCTTCACGCATTTCGAGGGCAACTCTCAGCTTTTTAAAGATGAGGTTGTTGTTTAAACGTGAAACGGGCGCTGGAATTTCTGCACCTTCACGTAGACCGCGCTTCTCTATGATAAGACCATCTAAAAACTGACATAAGGTCGTGTCGTTACAAGCTTTATAACCTTCTTCCTCTTCTTTACGTAGAAGATCAATCATCTCTTCGACAGGCACTTCTCTTCCAGCTTTAGCAAAAATTTTAATCATTTTTGCATTGCTAAAATCAAACACGAAGCGCAAACGGCGCAAAATATCATTATTAATCATGGTCATCTCTTGGCGCGGCTGCGCTATCTGGTTTAAGAGCCCGCATTATATACCCAAACCACCTTAATTGCAGAATTCAGCGGGAATTTAATGGCAGTTAGTTAAGGCCATTTATTGCTCCGGCATAAACATTCTGGCAATTAACCTTTAATGATGTTGTACCAATAGATAAACAGTGCTGCGAAAATCAGTAGATAAATCAGGCCAAACCAAGAGAGGAGTTTCATCTTAGCGCCATATCTGTCTGTCTCGGGGAGCTGTTTGCTGGTCATTAAGCGGTAATTTAACCAAGCAAAAATGACTGTGGTCATGAAGGCCAAGATCATCACAAACTCGAGTAACGGTAAGAGTGCACCTTTAAAGAAGAGGATCAGTAATAAGCCAAAGGCACTGATGGCGAGCATGATCCCTGTGAGGCGTTTGTCTGAACTGGTCTTTGAGGTGAGTAACTGCCAGCCCATATCTAAGGTACGGCTATAGCCATCAATCACTGTAACTGTTGTGCTGAAAATACACAGAAATGCCACAATACCAATAAGATAACGACTCTCGCCGCCCATCACTTGGCTGTAAAGATTAATCAATTGATTAGCAAACTGCGCGCCGGAATCTGAAAAGTGTTCGCCACTGCCATGCATCACTAAAGCGCCCAAGGACAAAAACACGATCGCGAGGATCGCAGTGATGATATAGCCTAAGTTAAAGTCGAGCAGCGCCTGCGCTTTCGTCACTGTCTGGCTTTTTTGTTTTTCGAGCAACCAGAGAGAATTCCAAGCGCTGACTTCAATCGGGGCTGGCATCCAACCCATCATGGCGACCAGAAATCCCACATGGGCCCATTGCCAAGGTGAAGGAGAGGCAAAATTGCTCGCTAATGGTTGAGCGTGATCCCAAGCTAAGGCCACGGCAATTAAGGTGGTTAAGGTTAGGGCGAACATGATGATCTTAGTGAGTCTATCAAGGAGTTGATAATGGCCTAAAATCAGTAAAGCCAATGAACTTAGCAATACCAGCAGGGCTAACCAATCGATGGGCAGCGGAATAAATTGGGTCAACATAGCGGCGGTTAACATGCATACCCCTGCAGTACTGGCAATGGCGGCGATCACATTGAGCCCAGTAAACAGCAGTAAGTAACCTCGGCCCTGTTTTTGGTAGCCGTGCAGTAGACTCTCCCCTGTGGCAGCTGTGTAGCGTGCGCCAGCTGCAAAGAAGGGATACTTAAGTAAATTCACCCCAAGAATAACCCAAGCTAGTTGCCAACCAAATTCGGCGCCCGCCCGAGTCGAGGCGACTAAATGGGATGCGCCAATCGCCGCGGCGGCCATAAGAACACCTGGGCCCATGGCTTTAATGCCGAGAGTTAGGTGTGTCATCCAAGAGGATGAAGGAGAAGTTACTGAAGATTCTGTCATGTCGTTATTAAAAATGCCTGTTGAAAATTAATCTGGGGAATCGAACACTCCCTCATGTTAAGGCTGCGCTCATGTTAAAGCCGCGCTAACGCTAAGTGAGTGGCTCAACATTAAAGGTAAAGTGATTGAACTAAAAGTCGTTTTATTCAATTTATCTGTTTAATTTTTGACTGAGTAAAGTTTCAATGCGTTTTAAGCTTGCAGCCATTTCGACTACGATTTGTAACAGCGTATTATCTGGCTGTGCCGATGGGCTTATTGGGTGCAAGGGCTGGGTAAGCCGTTCTTTTTGTTCTAATACGCGGGCTCTAAATCGAGGCGCATCGACTATGCCGACTAAGCTTATCAATGCGCCTGCGCCCGATTGCCCTGCGGTTTCTACCGTGAGTTTATGCAGACCAAATAGGCGCATAATTGGGCCTTGGATCAATGCCATATCGGTAATTTTGTCCAAAGGCACAGTGTTTTCAGTACGAGTTAATATGCCCCTCCTGACAATAAGTTTATTGCTGGTGAGCTCGGCACTCATATTGTTAATATAGCGGCGAGTCCCCCATAGCCCTATTGGAAACCAAAGTAATAACAATGGAATACCTATTATGCTTAGACTGAAATAGGCGGCCCCTGAAAGCAACCAATACAGACCTAAATGGGGTTCAAACTCTGCTTGATAAATAATCTTGTCTTCCATCTTTCTTCCTTAAATTCTGATATTCAAATACCACTCGCTCTTGAGTTGGTTGCTTTGCTGGGCATTTTCTATCTTGGAGCATCGCTTAGGTGAAATACATTGTTTTAATATATTAGGATGTAATTTTATAGCGATTGTTTGAGTTTTATTTGGTGCAGTCTAGTGTATCTTCGGGACTTCGCTTACCTACAATCACTAAAAGGACGTTGCAATGATCACTTTATATGGCACACCGCGCAGTCGCGCATTAAGAGTTGCTTGGGTGTTGGAAGAGTTGGGTGTTGATTGGGATTTTTCCTTTGTGGATATGACTAAAGGTGCGCATCGCAGCGCGGCATTTTTAGCGATAAATCCCTGCGGTAAAGTGCCGGTGTTAACTGATGAAGAGTTAGTGTTATCCGAATCTGCGGCGATTTGCCTTTATCTAGCAGAAAAGTATGGCGAGGGTAAGTTGTTGCCACCCGCGGGGAGTAACGCATCGGGTTTGCACCATCAATGGGTGAGCTTCATCATTACTGAGCTTGAGCAGCCGCTTTGGACTTTGGGTAAGCATAAGTTTGCTTTACCGGAGGAGCAGCGTCATCCGCAGATCATGCCTTGTGCGGTATGGGAGTTTGATAAGGCGGCTGCATTGGCCGAAGCCATGTTGCCTGAAAGTGATTTTTTGCTCGGTGATGACGTTTCGGTGGCGGATATTTTACTGGCCCATACCTTAACGTGGGGCACATTGTTTGAACAAGCCATTCCACCTAAACTCGCCGCTTATCGCGATAGGTTGTCTGCGCTGCCGTCGCGTCAATCGGCTTTGCAGAAGATGGATGCTGTGGTGGCTGCTAAGGGTTAATCTGGCAGAGTAGCTGATTATTTAGCCTTGAATGATTCAGGTGCATTCCCACCATTACCTGAAAATCATTATGAGTATAAAAAGGGCAGATAGTGATATCTGCCCTTTTTATTAATGCGAGTACTAAGCTTCTGGATTTACACGCTTATAACTGCGTCGCTGCCCACTTTGCGCGACTTTCGCGGCTTTCACTCATTTTGGTCGGTTCACGGAAGGCTTTGTAGGCCTCCACGTCGAGGGCCACTAGGCTGACGTCGACTTCTAGGACCAGTTTGCACTCTTTCTTGATGCGCCAAGCGGCCGTGTTGTACAGCTCAGTAAAAGGCAGTGAACTTAAGAATTCGGGGTTGTATTGTGTGTAAACCGCTTGAGTGGGGTAGACCACGAAGGCTAAGTGACGCTTAGGTTCTTTCTTAAATAGTTCTTCGATACCATCGCAGGTGTTGAGCACTTGCATCTCAATGATGTCATCAATATCAAGCAGTTTCTTTTGTGCCAGCTCAGGTGCCAGTTGTTCACCGCTTTCCCAGGCGAGTACATCGGCTTCGCTATGGTTAGTCAGAGCACCAACTTGAGCCGTGCTTAAGCTGAGTGACTGGCGTAAGTAGCTCATTTCGATGGCATTCAAGCCAATGTTCTTAGACATAATCGTGTTCTCAATGCAATAAAAGTAAAATTAGTATTTGATCTTTAACCAGATTTCTTCAACCCATTCCCAAAACGACTCCCAATAGATATCGGTAAAGTCGCCGTTTTTCCAGAAATGTACTTGACCATCTTGGTCGATACAGTAAAAAGCATCACCTTGCTGACATATGGCAATCATGTCCCTTGGCATACCGATGGACCACGCATAGCAAGTCACTTCGGGCAGGTAGGTGTGCGAGTAGGGATCCGATGCTGTTACTGGCTCTATCGTGCCGTAAATCACATCACTGGCATACAACAGGTATTCTTTTAGCTCCCTTGGCAATGAAATCAGGATTTGCTCTTCGACTTCGACGAGCTGCTCAAATGTGGGTAATTCGAGTGGTACAGGAACAGTTTCGCTGCGTTCTTGGAGTTGCTCAATAATGTCGTGCATGGCATTTCCTGCTGATAGGGCTATGGCGCGGGATTATATACTTAAAAAGACGTTCGATGCGAGAGAGTGCATTTTTCAGCTTATTTTTAATATGTTTTTTCAGGCACTGTAAAATATAAAAAAAGGCGCTGGCACCTTTACAGATAGCCAGCGCAAGAGTGGAAGCTTTTTAGTTAAGCGACCGAGGCTCTTAATAAACTGGCTTCATCAACCCGTTTATAGTTAAGCCATGCCTTGTGGTACAACTTATGTGATTCTTGACGTAATTGGGCAATCTGCGCGAGTTCAAACTCACTTAGTGAACGTTGTTGTTTACGAGCATTGGCCTCAATCCTTTGTACTTTTTCATATACCTTGTGTTCAGGACCATTTTTGATATCAGCGATATCCTGTAGGTGTAACTGCACTTCAGCAATCATGCCTGATTGGGGTAAGCGTACCAGTAGATTGAGATCGCGATAGCCAGAGGCTTTAGGTTCAGCAAAGCGGTTTTTTTGTTTCACAACTTGGGTGTGCTCATTCAAAGTTTGGTAGGCATGCATCAGATCTTGAATGCTGTCGGTCACAATACTTGCCCTTGCAAGGTCGGTAATTTGGCTGGCATCACCGTTAAATTTTGTCGCCACTTTATCGGCAGCTCTTTGGTAACTCTTTACTGGCGGAACAATCACTTGTGCCTGTGAATAATGGGCAATATTGGTGAGTAATTGGGCGAGTTCAGCTTGTGCATCATAGGCTTGGTGATGGAGCACGGATAAGTCATTCGAGGGTTGATGAGGCGCATCGAAGGTCTGACTGCTGAGTGCATATAGACCATGTAGGTCATGGCTTGATGCCTGTCTTGCACTGTAATTACCACGTTCTGCTTTACTGTCACTGATGTCGAGAGGATTTGTTACACCAGCGCGGCTCGATAATAAGAGTAGAAAAATAAAAAAAGTACGAAATAACTTAGTCATGCGGCCTACTTCCTTATGGGTGAGTTATTCAGGTCACGCACCCACCATAGGCTTCTATTGCTTAATTAAAGCTGAACCAACCATGAAGACTTGTTCATCTTGCGCATGGGGCTCAGTGGTTTAAGGAAATAAAAATGGCGCCACCTTTAACAGTGAGCGCCATTGTTGGCCAGCTTATGCCGCTGAACAGTGATTTAAATTTGGCTTACCAAATTTTTACGCGTTTCTCTGGTGCGATATACATGGCATCGCCAGGTTTTACATCATATGTAGTGTAGAACTCAGGCATGTTAGATAGGGCACCCAGAGCGCGGAATTCCGCAGGTGAGTGTGGATCGGTCGCTACGCGGTTACGCATGGCTTCTTCTTTAGCTTTTGCGCGCCAAATTTGCGTGAAGCCTATGAAGAAACGTTGATCGCCCGTTAAGCCATCGATAACGGGTGCATCTTTACCGTTAAGCGATTTCTTATAAGCACGATAAGCGATAGTCACACCTGACAAGTCACCAATGTTCTCGCCTAAGGTTAAGCTGCCGTTGACATGCAGATCATCAAACACTGCGTAACCATCGTACTGTGCGATTAGCGCTTTGCCGCGAGCAGAGAACTCTTTCAAGTCTTGCTCTGTCCACCAATCACGCATGTTGCCTTCGCCATCGAATTTAGCGCCTTGGTCGTCAAAACCGTGGCCCATTTCATGGCCGATCACCGCACCAATACCACCGTAGTTGACTGCATCGTCAGCCGCCAAATTGAAGAAGGGTGGTTGCAGAATGGCAGCAGGGAACACGATTTCATTCATGGTTGGGTTGTAGTAAGCGTTAACCGTTTGTGGCGTCATGTGCCATTCGTCTTTATCGATTGGCGCGCCCAGTTTGGCTAGTGATTTAGCATGTTCAACTTCGCTGGCACGCATAGCGTTACCGACTAAGTCGTCTGCCTTGATGGTCAGCTTACTGTAATCTTCCCATTTGTTCGGGTAACCGATTTTCGGGTTGAATTTTGCTAATTTATCCGCCGCAGCCACTTTAGTGCTGTCGCTCATCCAAGTTAATTCTTTGATGCTGTCGCCGTAAGCACCACGCAGGTTTTCAACCAGTGCTTGCATACGGTCTTTGGCTTCTGGAGTGAAGTGACGTTTGACATACACTTTACCCACAACTTCACCAAGAACGCCATTGACGGCTGCAACGCCACGCTTCCAACGAGGTTCTTGTTCTTCTTGACCATTTAAGGTTTTAGAGAAGAAAGCGAAGTTTTCATTGTCTAACGCTTCACTTAGATTGCTCGCCGCGTGCGTCAGCACTTGCCATTGCATATAGGTTTTCCAAGTGGCTAACTCAGTCGTTTTTAAAACTTCGTTTAATCCTTGGATATAGCTAGGTTGGTTAACTATGATATCGGTTTGCTTGTCAGCGCCAAGAGCGGCTAAGTAGCCTGCCCAATCGATATCCGGTGCCAGTGTTGGCAGATCTTTGACTTGATATAGATTGTAGGTCTTAGTGCTGTCGCGGTTTTCAACCACATCCCAGTGCTTGGCAGCAATGGCCGTTTCTAAGGCTAAAATAGCTTCAGCACTGGCTTTAGGGTTAGCAAGACCCGCAAGGGTAAACATTTTTTCGATATGGGCGACATATGCCTTACGGATATTAACGAAGCGTTCTGATTCGTTAAAGTAGTAGTCTTTCTCTGGCAGGCTTAGGCCATATTGATAGAGATGCGTTGCGTAACGGCTAGAGTTTTTCGCATCGATATCGATATAAAATGCTATTGGGGTACCCGCGCCAGCGATTTGGCTGTGGGCGAAGTACTTCACTAATTCATTCTTATCTTTTAAGGCATTAATAGCATCAAATTCGCCTTGGATTGGTGTGACTCCCAGCTTATTGAGTGTCTCTGTATCCATAAATGAACGATATAAATCGGCCACTTTTTGCTCGTCTGTACCAGCGGCGAGATTGGGCGTTGCAGCCACTTCTTCGATAATGGCTTTTACGTCGTCACGTGATTTTTCACGTAAATCGTAGAAAGCGCCAATGCTAGTGCGATCGGATGGGATCTCAGTGTTTTTTAGCCAAGTGCCGTTAACGTATTTATAGAAATCGTCTTGTGGACGAATCGCTTTATCAAAATTAGCAAATTCAATTCCAGAACCTAGTGCTTGAGTCACTGCCGCTGCGGTGGCTGTTTTAGCAGTTTCAGGTGCTTTAACTTCGGCAGCTTTGTCATTACAGGCAGTCAGGCCTGCGATAAGTGAGGCACACAGTCCCCCAATGAGTACTTTTCTCATGTTGTTTCCTTCGAGTTTATTATTGTGCCCATTATTGGGGCTGTTATTTTGGCAAAATGGGATTGCTTCAGGCGCAATGAACTATGTTAATGCCTTACTAGGAATCGAAACAAGGTCATTACAGTGTTTATCGTGGATTTATCTTGAGTGATATGTAACTAAAGGTTACCAGTGAGCATATTTAAGTCAGTAGCTGCAAAGTTACCGTATGCAGGCCTTTTCAGGTAAGCGAGCACTTCGCTTTCTCATTTTAAAATAGGGTTAATTCAGTTGCCTAATTAGTTTTGCAGGGTTACCTGCAACCACTGTTTTGGCTGCGACATTTTTAGTTACTACGGCGCCAGCACCGATGACGGCATCATCACCAATATTGATTCCTGGCATTATGATTGCGCCGCCGCCAATCCATACCCGTTTACCGATGTGAATCGCTTTAGCGGTTTCCAAACCTGAGCAACGTAGCTCGGCATCAAGTGGGTGACTTGAGGTATAAAACTGTACATTGGGGCCGACCATAGTCTGTTCATCAATAAAAATGGGGGCATTATCCTGCAAGGTGACATTGACATTGATGAACACTCTGTCAGCAAGAGTGAGATTGATGCCATAACTGATAAAAATCGGCGTGGAGATAGTTGCGACTGGCGATTTAAGGGGCAGAAGTTGTTGGCAGAGTTGGGTGTACTCAGTGCTATTTTGAGCAATCGTTTGATTTAATTGTCGATTCAGTCGCTGCTGTTGTGTTCTTAAACTTAAGAGTTCGCTGTCAAGACAATCATATTCTTGGCCTGTGATCATCTTTTGGAATTCAGTCATAGCATCTTTCCCTATGGTGATTACTGTCAATGCGTAAGGGCTAATATAGAAACACAGGTCGCGTTGAGCAGCAATTCTTTGCCCTTTGAACTGGTCGGCTTCATAATACGGCAGTTTTCTTTATTGAAGTTGAGTATTAACGTGCGTTTAGACAAATTTATCTGTGAGAGTACCTCACTGACTCGCTCATTAGCGAAAAAAGCCCTGCATCGCGGTGATATTACTTGTGATGGCTTAGTCGTTAAAGACTCGGGTTTTAAAGTGACTGAAGGTATGTGTGTTTGCCTTGAAGGCGAGCCGATTGTCTTAGTGGGCGAGCATTATTTAATGCTTAACAAACCGGTAGACACTATTTGCTCGACGATAGATGAAACCTACCCTTCGGTATTGAGTTTAGTGGATGTGCCTAAGCCAGAAACTTTACACATTGCTGGTCGTTTAGATGCCGATACTACAGGGCTCGTGTTGATTACCAGTGATGGTCAATGGTCGCATAAGATCACCTCACCGAAGAAAGAATGCGGCAAACGCTATTTAGTGAAACTCGCTGAGCCTGTGGATGATCGTTTGATTGCGGTATTTGCCGCTGGCGTTGAATTGCGCGGTGAAGATGGTCTAACTAAGCCGGCGTTACTGGAGATTATTGATCCACAATTAGTGCGATTAACCATCACCGAAGGTAAGTATCATCAAGTGAAGCGTATGTTTGCCGCTGTGGGCAATCATGTGCAAGGGTTGCATCGTGAAAGTGTAGGGCAAATTGAATTAGACCCCACCTTAGCGCTGGGTGAATGGCGATATTTGACGGCTGAAGAGATAGCTTCAGTCTAACGAGTTTGATATAAAAAATGCCGCCCGAGTTTTACTTTGGCGGCATTTTTATTTGTGCTAAATAGCTTTTATTATTACTGTTTCTTTAAAATCAGATTACCGCTGATGGTATTCATCTTCACGTTGGCTGCACCAGAGCCTGTTTGGAATGATAACTCTGTGCTTGGTACATATTTTTGTTTTTGCGGTACATCTTGGGTTAAACCGTTGTTGATTTTTCCACCAGGACCACCATCTAAGTTGAAGCTTGCATCGGGAACATCATTAAAGATCACGGTAATATCGCCACTCACACTTTCTAAATTCGCTTTGTTGAAGTTTTTAGCGAGTGACACTTGTGAATCTCCGCTGACGGTTCTGAGCTCGATTTCCTTGGTGACACTAAAGTTAGCATTCACTTCACCTGAGACTTGTTCAATCGTGACTTTTTCTGCTTGAGTGTGGCTTTTTAAGTCACCGCTAACGAGGCGATAATTCATTTCTCCTTTACTGTCAGTGTCCTGAATCGTGCCGGATACGGTTTCTAATTTGATTTTTCCATCAAGAGCTTTGGTCGTGATATCACCAGAGACTGTATGTAACTCAGGTTTACCACTTAAGTTGTTGGCGTTGATATTGCCGCTTACCGTATTCAAATCTAGTTCACCTTGAGTTTCGGCAACTTGCAGATTGGCAGATATGGTATCTGCACTGAGTTTAACCGTTTTTGGGACTTTAATGGTGAGCTGTGATCCTTTGTCATTATTGCCATTATAGTGGCGAGGCATCTTGTCTTCGATATTGAGACTATTTCCCTGTTGCTCAAACACAAAGCCTTCGCTCAATTCATCTAATGTGCCAGTGACACTCACTTCACTCTTATCCCATGTTTGAATGGTCACATCACCGCGTTGGACTTTGATCTGCAGTTGAGTGTCGCTGCTGACACTTAACTGTTTATCAACGCTTTGTGCTGCTAACACATTGCCCATTAAGCCTAAACAGAGTGTCGAAACCAATAGGCTAGCTTTAGTGAGATTGAGGTTACTCATAGGGTGTTTCCTTGTGTCGAGTTTCTAATGGGTAATTTTTGGCCCTGTTGTAATAGGTCGAGCTCACGCTGCTGCACCCAAAGCCACAGTTGCCAAAGTTGTTTATCGGTTGGATTCGCTTGTAAAGCTTGGTAAATCTGTGTTGCCGCGAGCCTTAGCTCAGTTAAACCTTGCTCAACGGGTGCGCTGAAGCTGCTCGTTTGCCACATTAGCGCATTTGGCGCCTGTTCTAGGTTGTCCACTTGCGCTTGGTGTGATGTTGCAATTTGGGTGAGTAATAAATGTAAGGCCACATCCTCTGGTTGCTCTGGCATAGCTTGGTTCTGGGCAAGCTCTGTCTGCTGCATTATGAATGAGTTGAAATAGGGCAATTGGGTATATCCCAATGCCGCTAGAATAATAAACGAAGCCGCTATCGCCCAAGCGTGACTCTTCTGGGATTTGTACGTTTGGGGTATCAGCGTTTTATCCATGCGTTTTTCAATGCCTTGCCACAGATCATGTGTAGGCGACATCTCTTTGGGCGCGCTATTAATCAATTGCTCAAGCTGTTGTTCACGGGAACGCGGCGTTAACGTCATTACAGCATCTCCTGTAGTAGTTGCTTAGCTCTATGGTATTGGGTCTTACTGGTGCCGACGGCAATGCCAAGTAAGTCAGCGATTTCATCATGTTGATAACCTTCGATTGCACAGAGTACGAAAACCATGCGAGCGCGTTCTGGCAGTTTGAAAATTAACTTATCTAATCCGCTATAGCTGCTATCAGAGCTTAAGGGTTCAGTTTCATGTTCCAGCGGAATAAATCGTGACCAAAAGGACTTTTGTTTACGAATGCTGCTCAATGCCTGATTGACACAAATACTGTGTAACCAAGTGGAAAACTGACTCTCACCTCGAAATTGTGGCAACTTCTGCCACACTAAAATAAAACACTCTTGGGTAATTTCTTCAGCCATAGCGCTATGGCCGCAAAGGCGCAGTGATAGGGCGTAAATACGTTTGTAATGGCTTTGATAAAGCAACTTGAAGGCAGTTCTGTCTCCTTGGCTCGCTAAGGTGACCAGTTCAAAGTCAGACATTGAGCCATTGAGTGGGAGGATCCCTGCTGTCACTGTAATTTCCTGCCATAATGATTGAGTGTTGTAGTTTTGACGCAGTGGGCGCTACAAAAGGTTTGGAACCTTAAAAAATATATTTTATTTAGATCAATTATCCAGCGTAACATTTTTGTGATTTGTAGTAGAATCCGCCCGGAAAAGTACTGCTAAGCTAATGAAGTAATTCATTTTATATCAATTGATATTATGACACTTACATCTGCTTTGAGACGGTATATTTAACGTAATTAAAACGAAATACTTTGTAGTAACGGTAGGGTATCACCCTGAAGAACTAAGTTAAAAATAATGCGCTACTCACAGTATGGGAGCTTAAATCGACAAGCTATCAAAGTATTTGATGTGAACTTTTAATGTATTGCTATGTTTGCGCTGTTAAAGGCTTAATTTCCAGCTATCTTTTTAAGATAGATTACATATTCGGGGACTTTCTATGTTTATCCGCTCAAAGTTGTTACTCAGTGCTGCAGTGTCTATTTCGGCACTAATTGCCATGTTTGGATTACAACTCTATTCAAATTCGGTGAAATCGGAACTTTCTAACGCGGCTCAAAGTGTGCTTGATTTAGAGCGCGACGTCTTAATTTTGCGTAAAAATGAAAAGGACTTTTTCGCTCGCAAGGATTTGAAATATGTCGAGCTGCATAAGCAAAGCCACATGGCAATCGACAGTATTGTCCCTGAGTTAGAGAAAGTCTTTAAAGAATATGGGGTGTCGACTGCCTCACTTGAAAGTTTTGACCGTAATTTAAATCAGTATCAAGCCGCTTTTTCTGAAGTGGTGCAGCTACAACAAGAGATTGGCTTAACACCTAAAACAGGTTTGTACGGTACGTTACGAGCTGCGGTGCATAACGTTGAAACGCTACTCAAGGAATTTGATCAGCCCGCACTCGAAGCCGCAATGCTGCAACTTAGGCGTAACGAAAAGGATTTTATGCTGCGTCGTGAGCTAAGTTATGTCGAAACCTTCGATATTAATATTGGTAAGTTTAATGACAAGCTTCATGCCTCGAGTATCGATATTGATACTCAACGAAAAATTGAAGAGCTTATTACTCAGTATCATAAAGATTTTAAAAGCTTAATTAATAAAGAGCAGCAACTCGGTTTGACAGAGAAGGATGGCACTATGGCGCGAGTTTTAGCTGCAAACCAGCAAACTGAGAGCAGTACGAGTGACTTGAAAAACTTGGCTCTTAAGGCGATTGATGATGCTGAGAGTCGTAGCGTTAATGTCGGTATTACTGTGTTTATCTTTATTGCGTTACTACTATCAATCATTACCTACTTGATTATCCGCAGTATTATCGCGCCTGTTGAGCGTATCACGCAGATCATTTCTCGCATCGAGGTGAGTAAAGATCTGACATTGAGGTGCGATGCCTCCACCCAAGATGAACTTGGTGAAATTGCACAGCATTTCAATAGCATGGTGAGTAGCTTCCAACAGCTGATTGAGCAAGTGATTGAGTCGGTCGCAACGATTAACACTTCCTATAAACGTGTTTCAGAAAATGCCATGCTCGCCTCCGAAGGTGTGGGCCAACAACTTAATGAGACCGACATGGTCGCAACAGCAATCACTGAGATGGGCGCAACGATTGAGGAAATCGCTAAAACAACCGAATTGGCGGCATCAAAAGCGGGTCAGACCCACGATAATGCCCAAAGTGGTCAATTAGAGGTTGAGCAAACGATACATAAAATCCAGTCACTTGCTGAGCAGTTGAATAGCTCAGCAGCGGTCGTTAATGAATTGGAACGTGACAGCGAGACTATCGGTAGCGTGTTAGATGTGATCCGCGGCATTGCTGAGCAGACCAATCTTTTAGCCTTGAACGCCGCGATTGAAGCGGCGCGTGCGGGTGAGCAGGGCCGTGGTTTTGCTGTGGTTGCCGATGAAGTACGTAACTTAGCGATGCGGACGCAATCGTCAACCCAAGAGATTGCTAACATCATTCAAACCCTGCAGACGCGTACCCGATCGATTGTGCAATTGATGGAATCTAGCCAAAAACAAGGCGTTGAAAGCGCTGAACAAGCGGCAAGTGCTGGCGCTTTATTGAAGCTTATCAATAACGACGTGCGTAATATTATGGACATGAGCACTCAAATTGCGGCGGCTATTGAAGAGCAAAGTATGGTGGCGGCTGAAGTGAACAAGAACGTGGTGGTGATCCGCGATATCGCTGAGGAGTCATCCCATGCGGCAGATGCAAATGCGTCGGCATCGGATGAGCTGAAAGCGCAGGCTGAATTCTTATTCCGTGCGGTGAGTAATTTTAAAATCTAATGCGTAGAAGCCAGTTTACATCTGATGATCAGAAGCTGGCTTAAAAAATACACTAACAAAAACGCACTCCGAGGAGTGCGTTTTTATGTCTGAGTGATGAGCTCTGCAAGCTTAGTGATTCGTTAAAACAGTAAGCTGTGCATTGGAACCGCTCAGATTAGTCAGAACGTTCAGTGACTATGATGAGTGACCGAACTATTAGTGACGGAACATGGCAGAAATAGACTCTTCGTTGCTTACGCGACGAATTGCCTCAGCCAGTACCGCAGACATAGTTAACTGAGTCACTTTAGCCACTTTCAACATTTCTGGGCTTAAAGGAACTGTGTCAGTCACAATCACTTCATCAATCACAGAGTTAGCGATATTTTCAGCCGCTTTGCCAGAGAAGACTGGGTGAGTTGCGTAAGCAAATACGCGGTTCGCACCATGTTCTTTTAAGGCTTCAGCCGCTTTACACAGAGTGCCGCCTGTGTCGATCATATCGTCAACGATAATGCAGTCACGACCTTGAACATCACCAATGATGTGCATAACTTGCGCAACGTTCGCTTGTGGGCGACGTTTATCAATGATCGCTAAATCAGAATCATCCAACAGTTTTGCTACTGCGCGAGCGCGAACAACACCACCGATGTCTGGAGAAACAACGACTGGATTATCTAAGTTCTTCGCTAACATATCTTCTAGCAGCACTGGGCTACCAAATACGTTATCAACAGGAACGTCGAAGAAACCTTGGATTTGCTCAGCGTGCAGGTCACAGGTCAGAACGCGGTCAACACCCACGCTAGACAGGAAATCGGCAACCACTTTTGCAGTAATAGGTACACGGGCGCTACGAACGCGACGGTCTTGACGAGCATAACCAAAGTAAGGAATAACCGCTGTGATACGGCCAGCAGATGCACGGCGCAGCGCGTCAACCATCACGATGAGTTCCATCAGGTTGTCGTTTGTCGGCGCACAAGTGGATTGGATGATGAACACATCGGCTCCACGTACATTTTCGTTAATTTGGACACTGATTTCACCATCGCTGAAACGACCAACCACTGCGTCTCCGAGTTTGCAAAATAGACGATCGGCTATCTTTTTAGCGAGACTGGGGGTGGCGTTCCCAGCAAAGAGCTTGATGTCGGGCACTGTATGAACCTCAGGCGTTTGCTTTATATTTTAGTGGCTAGAGTAACGACGATGTAGGGACGGGAGGAACCCGAGGCGTTATCGTTAAGTGGTTACTCTAGAAGAAAGTAGTTTAAGGGTGACTGAGTCGCGTGATGAGCGGCGAAAGATTCATCCCTTGTGCAACAAATCCTTGCATTTCAGACGGTAATTTCGCCAAGGCTGCGAGAGCTTGTTGCTTTTGTGTGAATTCCCCGAACACGCATGCGCCTGTTCCTGTCATTCTCGACGGCGCATATTCTAGCAGCCAGCCTAATGCCTTGGCAACTTGAGGGTATTTAGAAACGACTAGTTTTTGACAATCATTTGCCCAAGGTTGGTTCATTAAGGTATCTATGGCCAGTTTCGGGGTATCACGTGGTAAAAGTGGATCTTGGAATACTTCAGCGGTGGATACATGGGCATCGGGTGCGATGATTAAGTACCAAGGCTCACTCGGATTTACC
The DNA here is from genome assembly GCF_025654295.1 of Shewanella sp. SM23. Taxonomy (NCBI): domain Bacteria; kingdom Pseudomonadati; phylum Pseudomonadota; class Gammaproteobacteria; order Alteromonadales; family Shewanellaceae; genus Shewanella; species Shewanella sp. SM23. The sequence continues at coordinate 118,698 of NZ_JAKKRM010000004.1, read as the reverse complement.
GCTTGTAAGCGTTCACCTACACCTTCGGCAAAAGCGGCGAAACCATGAATAAAAACAGGAATATCGGCACCAAGTTTAAGGCCGATTTTAGCCAGTTCTTCGGTCGATAATTGGGTGTTCCATAATGTGTTCAGTGCCACTAAGGTGGTGGCAGCATCTGACGAGCCGCCACCTAAACCTCCGCCCATGGGTAGACGTTTATCCAACCAGATTTCGGCGCCGCCACTAAAGCCTGTGGTTTGTTGTAATGATTTTGCGGCTCGCAGAATTAAGTTATCGCTATCGGCGACAACATTAGAGATATTGGAGTGCAAAATCAGTTCTGCGGTTTCAGTGACCTTAAAATCGAGCATGTCACAGTAATCAATAAACTGAAACAAGGTTTGCAGTTCATGATAACCATCTGCGCGGCGACCATTCACGTGTAAGAATAAGTTAAGCTTTGCTGGTGCTGGCCAATGGCGTGAAATTGCTGCGGGCATGCTAAGGTTTCTCTTCGAGTATGATTGCAGGCTTGCCGAGGGCTTGCCATTGATTCAATTGCAATTTGAGTTGTAAGTCACCACGCTCAAGCTTTAATTGATGGGGCACGTTGGCGCCGCTCTGGGATTGCCAACTTAAAAATGTGACCTGCCAAGGCGGTGGGGTTTGAGTGTTCGTGAGCTGTTTGGGTTTGCCTTGGCTATCGCTTTCCAGTACTTGGTCATTCGGGCCAACTTGGCCGGTGATCCATAAAGGTAAATCGGCCAAGGGGATGGACCAACCGCTGACGCGCTCGAGTAAACGCTGGGCATTATCGTCGCGAAAATCTTTGCCATCGATATGTAAATGGGCAGAGTTTGAGGTTGAATTAAGCGTCAACACCGTTGTACCTAGCATAGTCGTGAGTGTGAGTTCATCGCGATCTTCACTGTGGCGCCAGTAGATATTGGCACTGAGTTTATCGTCGGGAGTTTTTATCGCTAGTTTTCCCTGTAATTCCCAAGCTTTGGCTTGGCGCGCATCATTGACTGTGATTGGGCTTAAGTCAGTCATCGGCGGCAAAGTTTCACACCCCGCCAGTAAGAGTAGGGCGCTTAAGGTAAAACAAGAGAAAATGGTTTTTGTGAGGCGCTTCAAATTATTCATCTATGACTGATATACCAAAGTCCTTATGATACGAGGGCTTGGAAAGAATACCAATGCCAAACGTAAAATTTCCATCGGCGGTCACTTAGATTTGCTCCCTTGGGGCAAATTTTGCCTTACCTATTATTGATAGAAAATTTAGGTAAGAAGTTAGACCTTTATTCGGTTTTGTTAAGCGTATTCTGTTTTTAGTTGGGCCAATTCAGTAGAATGCCCTTATTAAGAGAGTCGCCAAGAATCTAGAAAGAGTCAGATGAGCCTTGTAGCAATCGGTATTAACCATAAAACAGCCACGGTAGACCTGCGTGAGAAAGTCGCCTTCTCTCCGGACAAAATTCATGACGCTATGAAGAGTCTGGCCAGTCGTACACGCTCGGGTGAAGCCGTTATTGTCTCGACCTGTAATCGCACTGAGTTGTATTGCAACAACGGCGATGAGGCCGACATTATTGCGTGGCTTGAAGAGTATCACGGCCTAGATCATGAGGATGTAGCACCTTGTCTCTATAACTATCATGGTCAAGATGCCGTCAGGCATTTGATGCGCGTAGCCTCTGGGCTCGATTCTTTGATCCTTGGTGAGCCGCAGATTCTCGGTCAAGTAAAGCAAGCGTTCGTTAAGGCCAAAGAGGCTGGTACGGTTGCGCTAACCATAGATAGACTCTTTCAGAATACTTTTTCAGTCGCTAAGAAAGTCCGCACTGACACTGAAATTGGCGCCGCCGCAGTTTCAGTGGCATTTGCCGCAGTAAGCATGGCGAAACATATTTTCTCATCGATATCGACCACTAAAGTACTGTTGATTGGCGCAGGTGAAACCATAGAACTGGTTGCGAAGCATCTTAAAGATAACGGCGTGGCTTCAATGGTCGTAGCAAATCGGACGTTAGAACGTGCCCAAGGCATGTGCGAGGAGTTTGGCGCAACAGCAATTACACTGGCGCAGATACCAGATTATCTCCCAAAAGCCGATATCGTGATATCCTCTACCGCCAGCCCTCTGCCTATCCTAGGTAAAGGCATGGTCGAAAAAGCGCTAAAGCAGCGTCGCCATCAACCTATGTTATTGGTTGATATAGCAGTTCCCCGGGATATTGAGCCGGAAGTCGCCGATTTGGATGACGCGTTTCTGTATACAGTGGACGACCTGCATAGCATTATTGAACAGAATATGGCTTCTCGAAAAGAAGCCGCCGAGCAAGCTGAAGTAATTACTGAAGAACAATCTTTCCTATTTATGGATTGGATCCGTTCTTTAGAGTCGGTCGACAGTATTCGCGAGTATCGCAGCCAGAGCATGGCGGTAAAAGATGAGTTAGTGGAACGCGCCTTGAATAAATTAGCCCAGGGCTCAGACACTGAGCAGGTATTGATTGAACTAGCCAATCGCCTGACCAACAAACTTATCCACGCACCGACACAGGCCCTCACGGCAGCGAGTCGTCAGGGCGATTTGAATACTCTCGGTCAGTTAAGATCAGCGCTTGGATTAGATAAAAACTAAGGTTAGCGAGTTAAATGAAGGAATCCGTTATCCGCAAGCTGGAAGGCTTGCTCGAGCGCAATGAAGAAGTCATGGCTTTGCTGGGTGATGCTAGCGTCATTTCCGATCAAGACAGGTTTCGTGCGTTATCGAAAGAATATGCCCAGTTAGAAGACGTTGTTGCTGGCTTTAAAGCCTATCAGCAAGCGCAGGCCGATCTCGATTCTGCCAAAGAAATGCTGGAAGAAGACGATGCTGAAATGCGTGAAATGGCGCAGGAAGAGATGAAAGCCGCTAAGGCCAAACTCGAGCAGCTCGAAGACGAATTGCAAATTCTATTATTGCCAAAAGATCCTGACGACGATAAAAACGCCTTCGTTGAGATCCGCGCTGGTGCAGGCGGCGATGAAGCGGCTATTTTTGCCGGTGACTTATTCCGCATGTACAGCCGTTATGCTGAAGCGAATCGCTGGCAGATCGAAATCATGAGCTGCAACGAAGGAGAACATGGTGGCTTTAAAGAAGTGATCATGAAGGTCAGCGGTGAAGGCGTATACGGCAAACTTAAGTTTGAATCCGGCGGTCACCGTGTACAGCGTGTGCCAGAAACCGAATCCCAAGGACGTGTGCATACTTCAGCGGTTACTGTAGTGGTACTTCACGAAGTGCCTGAAGCGGAAGCGATTTCAATCAACCCAGCCGATCTGAAAGTCGATACTTATCGTTCATCAGGTGCGGGTGGTCAGCACGTTAACAAAACTGACTCAGCTATTCGAATCACCCATATTCCTACTGGGATCGTGGTGGAATGCCAAGATCAACGTTCGCAGCATAAGAACCGTGCCCAAGCCATGAGTGTACTGGCCGCACGTATTCAAGCTGTTGAAGACGAAAAACGCCGTAGCGCCGAAGAATCGACCCGTCGTAGTCTGGTTGCCAGTGGCGATCGCTCCGAACGTGTGCGTACTTATAACTTCCCGCAAGGCCGCGTGAGCGAACACCGCATCAACTTGACCTTATATCGCTTGAACGAAGTAATGGAAGGCGATCTCGATGCTATTTTATTGCCTCTGATGCAAGAGCATCAAGCCGATCAGTTAGCCGCACTGGCTGACGAGCAGGGGTAATTTTGTCAGATCAATCTAGCATAGCCGAAGCCCTGCAATGGGCTTATGTGCAGTTAGCATCAACCTCTGAATCCGCTCATTTGGATGCAGAGGTTTTGTTGTTATATTGCCTCAATAAAAGCCGCAGCTATTTGTATACTTGGCCTGAAAAATCCCTAACGGTTGAACAGTGGAAACGCTTCCAGCAAATGGTACAGAAACGCCAAAAAGGCGTACCTGTGGCACATATTGTCGGTGAGCGCGAATTTTGGTCGTTGCCTTTTATCGTGAACGACACCACTTTGATCCCGCGTCCTGATACGGAAATTCTGGTTGAAACCGCCTTGAACATGCCGCTTTCCACCTACGCCAAAGTGCTCGATTTAGGCACAGGCACTGGGGCGATTGCGCTGGCGTTGGCGTCTGAGCGTGAGTCATGGCAAATCACCGCGGTCGATAAAGTCGATGATGCCGTGGCTTTGGCTATCGCGAACCGCGAGAACTTAAAGCTGCCACAGGTCGAAATTCTCCAGAGTGACTGGTTCAGTGCCGTAAAGTCGCGGGACTTTGATTTAATCGTTTCAAATCCGCCCTATATTGATGAAGCTGACGAACACTTGCACCAAGGTGACGTGCGTTTCGAGCCCCAAAGCGCGTTAACCGCCGCCGAGGAAGGCTTTGCCGATCTTTATTATATTGCCAACACAGCTCGAGATTACTTAAAGCCTAACGGCTATATCCTGCTCGAACATGGTTTTGAGCAGGCTGTGAAACTCAGAGCTAAGCTTATCGAACTGGGCTACGAGAATGTCGCCACAGTGCGAGACTTTGGCAGTAATGACAGATGCACTATGGGTAAATGGGCGGAGTAATAACTCTGCTTTAAGTGAAGATATTTATCCAGTTATGCCGATTTATCGAACGCCATTGGTTATTGCCAATGGCGTTTTTGTTTTCTATAGGGCGACCTTAAGTTGGTGTAAGGTGAAGATCCCAAACCTTAAACATCACAACACTTTTACCATAAAAAATTTACTGCCGGTTTCTGGGTAGGTTTGTTGTACCCATTGTACGCGATAGTCGTGGCGCTCATAAAAAGGCTTAGCTTGAAAATCTAAGGTATCGAGTAGGGCAAATTGGCAGCCGCGCTCCTTTGCTTGGCTTTCTGCGGCTAATAATAAGCGCGTGCCGATACTTTGGTATCTTAAAGAATCATCGACCCACAGATAATCGATTAACAACCAATTGCCGAAGGTTTTACCGCTGATCCCTGCTAACAGTTTACCTTCGGAGTCCTGTAGTTTGAGTCCGAGATTTTTACGGCTAAGCCCCTGCCATTTGACTTGGTTGAACTCGACAATTTTTTGTTTTACAGCGTCGGCGAACTCGGTTGATTCATCGTTAATTAAGCTTAAATTCATCGTCACTTCTCGTTTGATTTTTTATGATGTTAGCTCTGAATATCTAGGCTGATAGGCATTGGTATGCCGTCAAGGATTAGGGTAAACTAGCGCCTTTGTCACTGGCCATAAGTATCGTAATGGAAACTTTTTACAGTCTATATCCTGCGGTTAAACATCTGCATTTTACCTTTATCGCGTTGAGCGTGTTGCTGCTTACCGTGCGCTTTGTTCTGCATCTGCGCCAATCGGCTCTGATGGAGAAGAAACTGCTCAAGATAGCGCCCCATGTTATCGACACTTTCCTACTGCTGTCGGGCTTAACTTTGTGTTTTATGATCCAGCAATTTCCTTTTGTTGATCCTTGGATGACCGAAAAAATCGGTGCTGTAGTTGCTTACATTGTCCTAGGTGCCATTGCCATAAAAGCGAACAGAAACAAATTGTTCAAAGTGTTTGCTTACTTAGGCGCGATAGGTTGGTTGGTTTATGCTGCTAAATTGGCTCATTTTAAACAAGCGGTATTATTGGGTTAATGGGTAACTACACTCTGCAAGATGGCATTTCATTGCCCGAGTCGGCATTGGATGTAGGTGCGCACCTTGGATTTTCTAAACTTGAAGCCGCTAAATGGGCTTGGTTTGAAATGGCGGGAGCCGTATTAAGTCATTACTTGGTTGATCAACAACAGCGTTTTAATGCGCTGTTGCATTGGTTTTACGAGGATTTAGGTTTTTGTGTTCGTGAGAACTACTTCAGTACAGAGGCGGCAGATTTAGGTACTTGCTTAATTAGTCGCCAAGGTAATAGTACAACGCTGGCGACGGTATTGATGTTGCTGGCGAAGCAGTTAGATCTTGAACTCGAACCCATATTGTTACCTGGCAATACGGTGCTGCGTTGTAAGATTGGCGGTGAAGTGAGTTATTTGAATCCTTTAACGGGCAAGGAACTCACCCGTCACCAGTTGCACGTGTTAGTGCGCGGCGAGTTAGGTAATGCTGCTGAACTTAAGGCAAGTTACTTAAAGCCTGCAACGGTGAAAAAACTGCTGACGCGTATGCTGCATGAGCTTAAGGCGGGTTGCATAGTGTCGCATCAATTTGAGGCAGCGATGGAGTGTTGCAGCCTGCTGTTGCAATGGCATGTTGACGATGTACATTTGAATCGTGAGCGGGCATTTATTGCACAGCAGTTGGGTTGTATTAATGTGGCCGCCGCCGATCTGCAGCATTTTGTTGATAATAGTCCTCACGATCCCGTGATCGAGATAGTGAAGATGCAGCTCAAAGAATTAAACGAACACGCCGAGGTTTATCACTAAAGCAGAGCCTTTCGGGGCTCTTCTTATTTATTCAACTTTTATTAACGAATTCAATCCGCAAAAATAATAACACTGGGCAGATGGAAGTTTGACCCAGGGACTTAAAAGTTAAGTCTCTAATAAAAATAATAACTGTATCGACAGGGAGAAATTAGCATGACAAGCACGGCTTTAGTGACGAACGATGCCACGGCGTTAGGAATACTCGCGACAATTTTAGGTTTTGTATTTTATACCAGTAGCAGTAGTCATCCTTTTTGGCAGAAGTTTTATCGTTTTATTCCCGCCCTTTTATTGTGCTATTTCTTGCCATCGTTATTGAATACCTTTGGGGTAATCGATGGTAATACCTCACAACTGTATTTTGTGGCATCCCGTTATTTGCTGCCAGCTTGTTTAGTCTTATTGATTTTAAGCGTTGATTTAAAAGCTATTTTAAGTTTAGGGCCGAAAGCTTTGATCATGTTTTTAACCGGCACTGTCGGTATCGTTATCGGCGGCCCTATCGCCTTGTTGCTGGTGTCGGTTATTGAACCTTCTTTAATTGGGGTCGATGGCCCCGATGCGGTATGGCGTGGTATGACGACCTTAGCGGGGAGCTGGATTGGTGGGGGCGCAAACCAAGCTGCAATGAAAGAGATTTATGACGTGGGCGGTAATATTTTCTCTGTGATGGTGACAGTCGATGTGATAGTCGCCAATATTTGGATGGCAGTACTGCTGTTTCTGGCCTCAAAAGCGAAAGAGATCGATGCTAAAACCGGTGCGGATACTTCTGCTATTGAAGCGTTAAAAGATAAAGTTGAAAAGTATCACGCTGAAAATGCGCGTATTCCTAATCTGCGCGATCTTATGCTGATTGTCGCTGTAGGCTTTGGTATCACAGGTATCGCTCATATCGCCGCTGATTTTCTGGGGCCATTTTTTGAAGTGAACTATCCTTGGACCGCAGATTACAGTTTAACCTCTAAATTCTTCTGGCTGGTGGTGATAGTTACAACGATTGGTTTGGCGATGTCATTCAGCCCAGTGCGTCATTTAGAGGCGGCGGGGGCATCAAAAGTGGCTTCAGCCTTCCTTTACATCTTAGTTGCGACCATTGGTCTACATATGGATGTGAGTAAGGTGCTTGATACGCCATTGTACTTTTTAATTGGTATTGTGTGGATGATCGTTCACGCAAGCTTTATGTTATTGGTGGCTAAGCTGATTAAAGCCCCGTTATTTTATATGGCCGTAGGCAGCCAAGCGAATGTGGGCGGTGCTGCGTCGGCCCCTGTAGTTGCGGCGGCATTTCACCCCGCATTAGCACCCGTGGGCGTACTGTTAGCCGTATTAGGTTATGCGTTAGGAACCTATATGGCATGGATTTGTGGTCAAATTTTACAGTTAGTTGCGGTATAACCGCCTTAGCTCCTATTCACCGCTGGGAAAGGTTCCAGCATTTTAGAGAGAAGTTGCGATGAGTAATAAAATCATAAACCTAGGTTCAATCGAGATTGCCAACGATAAACCTTTCGTGTTGTTTGGTGGCATGAACGTGCTTGAGTCTCGCGATCTCGCTATGTCGATTGCTGAAACCTACGCCGAAGTGACTCAAAAGTTGGGGATCCCTTATATATTTAAGGCGTCTTTTGATAAGGCGAATCGTTCTTCGATTAACTCTTACCGCGGTCCAGGTATGGAGGAAGGCTTAAAGATTTTTGAAGAGATTAAAAAGACCTTTAATTTACCTTTGATCACCGACGTGCATGAAGTGCATCAGTGTGCGCCAGTGGCAGAAGTAGTTGATATTATTCAGTTACCTGCATTTCTAGCACGCCAGACTGATTTGGTTGTCGCGATGGCAAAAACTGGCGCTATCATCAATGTGAAAAAGCCACAGTTTTTAGCACCACATGAAATGCGCCATATCATCACTAAGTTTAACGAAGCGGGTAATGACGAGATCATCCTGTGTGAACGTGGTTCAAGCTTTGGATATAACAACTTAGTCGTTGATATGTTGGGTATGGACGAGATGAAGCAATCTGGCTATCCGGTGATTTTCGATGCGACCCATGCGCTGCAACGCCCTGGTGGTCGTGCAGATTCAGCGGGTGGACGTCGCGCACAGGCAACCGAGTTAGCGCGCAGTGGTATGGCGCTGGGTTTAGCGGGTCTATTTATTGAGGCGCACCCCGATCCTGATAACGCTAAGTGTGATGGCCCATGTGCGCTGCCTTTGCATCAGTTAGAAAATTATCTGAAGCAAATGAAAGCAATTGACGATTTGGTGAAATCCTTCGAGCCAATCGATACCAGTAAGTAATCGCAAGCTAAGACTTAATGAATTAGTGACTTAATCCCAAAGCCTCGACTCGTTCGGGTTTTTTGTTTTTCAGTCGAGGAATGTGATTGGTATAGCCCCGTAGCTATCTGAAACATTAATGTTTTATGATGGGCTTTGCCTAACGATCTTGTTTTTATAGCCGACCAGATTCTTTACGGAATACCTTTATGTGGATCTTACTCACTTTGCTGGCGGCATTTATGCAGGCTTGGCGTAATGCGTTTCAAAGCCAGCTGAGTAAAGAAGTGAGTGTTGCGGGCGTGACCTTAGCGCGTTTTATTTGGGCTGGGCCGATTGCCGCCGTGTATCTGGCGAGCTTATATCTTTGGCAGGATGTCGGAATCCCCGATTTTAGCGACCGTTTTATCGGTTTTATTCTTGGAGCATCGGCGATGCAAATCCTCGCGACGGGCTTGATGGTGAAACTGTTCAAGCAACAGAACTTTGCCGTTGGTGCTGGGCTAGCCAAGAGTGAAGCTGTGGTCGCGGCGATCTTAGGCACAGTGTTTTTTGGGACGCATTTATCCCTTTTAGGTTGGTCGGGAGTGTTGTTGGGTGGTGTGGCAATTTTTCTCATGAGTGCCAAGCAAGGCCTGCGAAGCTTGTCGCTCAATACGGTATTGATTGGTTTGGCTTGCGGTACTTCGTTTGCGCTGACATCGCTTTGGGTACGAGAAGCGAGTTTATGTTTGAATGTGGGTTTCCCCCATAGCGCAGCTTGGGTGTTGCTATTTGTGATAGGCCTACAAACTTTGCTGTTAGTCAGTTATTTGTTGCTTAAGGATAAATTTACGCTGATAGCATTATGGCAACGACCTAAGTTGACTTTACTGACAAGCATCGCCAGTTGTTTAGGTTCTATCGGTTGGTTTAGTGCTATGTCGTTGCAGGCTGTGCCCTATGTTAAAACTTTAGGTCAAGTTGAAGTTTTCTTTATGATCTTGATTGCCACCTTTTGGCTGAAGGAAAAAGTAAAGATAAAAGATATGCTAGGGTTAGTCTTAATCGCTATCGCCGCCATTTTGGTGATGTGGGAATAGACTAAATTAATAGAAGGTATGCTGGTTTTTTAGACTAAAATAGAACTCGATTCAGTGTGTTTATATCAAGCAAACATTCGCTGAGATACAAATATACACACGTCTTGCTCCATAGATTTTGATACCATTTTTAACCGAGCGCTGTGCGAGTTAAGGATATATGCGAAAAAAGTTAGCAAAATTAAATCTGTCATTATGGCAATGGCTGGCAGTCATATTGTTTCCAATTGGAATTGCTGCTGCCGCAAGTTATCTCTCTGCACAGTATTTTGTTGAAGATAAAGTCAAAGGTGTGGGGGCTATTTATGTGAGTCATATTGATACTTTGGTGTCCCATGCTAATGAAATCAGCCATTATGCATTGGCATTGAAGGATTCTGAGTGTCAAGAGTTATACAACTATATGTTGTTCCAACCTTACTTTCGCTCGGCTTTAATATATGATTCACAACATGTTTATTGCTCATCTAAAACTGGTGATATTGATACTCCCCTGAGCATTGTTAGTGCTACCGAAAATCTTGAAATATCTAACCAGTTTATTATTACGGGCACGCCTTTTATGCCTGAGGTGCCCGCGATAGTGTCATCTAAATGGGACCCTAAATCTAAACACGGCGCTGCTGTCATTATAGAAGGACAATATTTATTAGATTCCTTTGTACAGCCCGATGTGTTTCCTAGCGCAGTTATCAATGTCGCTTTATCCATCAATGGTAAAACGATTCCTGAATCACTCGAGTTTATCAAAAATGAGGTAATGACTTTAGATTCTGAGGATCATCGTTTTTCGGTGTTACTAGAAATGTCACCTGCTTTTTTTAGGCATTTTTTTTGGATATTTTTTGCCATCTCATTACCCTTTAGCATTATTTTGATTACGGGTTCTATCTTGTTTGTGCTCTATTCACGGTTATCTCGTCACTCCCTTGCTGATGATATTCGTAGCGGGATAGAGAACGAAGAGTTCTTTTTGGTTTATCAACCTGTGATCTGTGCTGAGGACGGCAAGGCCAAAGGAGTCGAGGCATTAGTGCGTTGGCAGCACCCACAAATGGGCTTAGTACGGCCTGATTTGTTTATTCCTATCGCCGAAGAGAGCAAGCTGATTGTTCCATTGACCAATTATATCTTCGAAAAGGCATTAAAAGATTTTGCTAATATGAAGGTTGAATCGGGCTTTAGAGTCGCGTTCAACGTGGCGCCAGAGCATTTTACCCAAAATGATATCGAGTCGAAATTTATTCATCTGCGGGATTCTTTGGATCGTATTGGCGTTAAGCCTTTAATCGAAATCACCGAACGGCAATTATTAACGCCGGATATTTGCCAGCGCATTGAAAGCTTACGCCAGTTGGGGATTTTAGTGGCTATCGATGACTTTGGTACTGGGCAAACAACCTTATCTTTGTTACAAACCATGCCATTGGATTACTTGAAAATCGATAAATGCTTCATCGATACCATAGGGCAGGACTCCGTGACTTCCCACGTGCTCGATACCATTATTGAGCTCTCCCATAAGATGAATTATGTGGTGGTGGCTGAAGGGGTTGAAACGCAGGAGCAGGCAGATTATTTGACCAGTCGCCAAGTCCATTTTTTACAAGGTTATCTCTTTGCTAAGCCCATGAAGCTGGTGGATTTAAAGTTATGGTTGGTCGAGCATTTTAAAAAGTAGCATCATGATGTAAGTCAGCCATCAGGGCGCCTTGGTGCCCTTATGGCTATTGAACTGTCTTAAAACTAAAGGTTCTGGCTCGAGGTTCTGATTAAAGGCTATAACCCGTTTCTTCGTGTTCCGATAAATCTAAGCCGTTAACTTCTTGTTCTGTGCTGACGCGAAGGCCGCCAAGTAGCTTACGGATGATCACAAACAGCAACCAAGTGACCACCGCAGTATAAGTGAATGTCGCCGCAACCCCGATAATCTGTACCCCAAGTTGGTCTATCATAGTGTCGTTCACTGCCGCAAAACCGTAGCCGCTAAAGACGCCTAATTGGGTCGAGCTAAATACTCTTGCCAAAAGGGTACCGAGAATACCGCCGACACCGTGCACGGGGAAAACGTCTAAGGAGTCATCGATTTTAAGTTTCTGTTTGATATAAACCGTTGAGTAAAAACACACGATTCCACCGAGTAAACCTATGACTAAGGCGCCTGCTGGGCCAACATAACCTGAGGCGGGAGTGATAGTGCCTAAGCCTGCTACCATGCCGGTGACTATGCCAAGGGCGCTGGGTTTGCCAAACTTAATCCACTCAATTGCCGCCCATGTCATCGCGCCCATAGAAGCGGCGAGATGAGTGGCTAGAATCGCCATGGCTGCGGTGCCGTTAGCGCCTAGCGCACTGCCGCCGTTAAAACCGAACCAACCCACCCACAGCATGCCCGCACCTGTGACAGTCATCGTCAGGTTATGCGGCATAATCGCCGAGTTTAAAAATCCTTTGCGTGGACCTAGCACTTTAGCGGCCACGAGCGCAGCAACCCCTGCGGTGATATGCACCACGGTTCCGCCCGCGAAATCATACAGTCCTAGCTGTGCTAACCAGCCACCGCCCCACACCCAGTGGGTGATCGGCGCATAAACCATTAATAACCAAGCACCTGAAAAGATAAGCACAGCTGAAAACTTCATTCGCTCGGCAAAACCACCGATGATTAAAGCTGGCGTTATGATGGCAAAGGTCATTTGAAATAGCATAAACAGCGGCTCGGGAATATCCCCGCTAAGACTATCGCGACCAATACCTGACAGTAGCGCTTTGTCTAAGCCACCGATGAAACTGTTACCTGTGTCGAATGCGAGTGAGTAACCTAGCCCGAACCATAAAACTGACACTAGGGCGGCAATAGAGAAGCATTGCATCAATATTGAAAGCACGTTTTTACTGCGAACTAAACCGCCGTAAAACAAGGCTAATCCTGGCAGGGTCATCAACAACACTAATGCGGATGAGCTTAAGATCCACGCTGTATTTGCAGCGCTAAATTGACCATCATCGGCGACGGCGTTCATCGTCAATATACTGAATAATATCAATAGGTATTTAATACTGAGTCTGAAGCTCACTTGCATCATAAGGCATCAACTCCTTCTTCCGAAGTGCGAATGCGCACCACTTGTTCTAACGAAGTCACAAAGATTTTGCCATCACCCACTTTGCCCGTATGGGCTGCAGCAATAATGGCATCAATAACGGCATCTTCTTGATCGGAATGAATGGCAACTTCGAGTTTAATCTTAGGTAAAAAGTCCACTGCATATTCAGCTCCACGATACAATTCCGTATGGCCCTTTTGGCGGCCAAAACCGCGTACTTCAGTGACTGTCATGCCATGGACGCTGAGCTGAGTTAAGGCTTCACGTACATCGTCTAATTTGAACGGTTTAATGATTGCGGTGACCAGTTTCAATTTTCTCTCCAACAAGCTGCAGACTCAATTTATTGGAGTAAAGCAGGAATTAGGCCATATAGACAAAGCATTTATTATCATTGCGTTAACATTAAAATGCACCGAAATAGCTTAAAATTTTGGTGCAAAACAGTGCAAGGCAAAGTTAATCTGCCCTGATTTGGTGCGTATTGTTGGTGCAAGGTAAATTTGCTTGACTAGCATGAGTGCGGCAAAAGCCGAGTGAGTATGGCACTAGGGGAATTCGCGTTTTAATACGGTAAATAAAAAGTGGGGATTTAGCAAAAAATTAAAAATTATATAAATTAAACATAATGTTATATTTAGTTTTGTGATGTGAGTTTTCTTGCTTAAGCTTCTAGCTGTTTGACGCGCGCCCAGAGGTCAGCATTAACTGGTGCACTTAAACCGTGCGCTTGTGCACGCTCACAGATATAACCATTAATTTGATCTATTTCAGTTCGTCTTTGGTGTGCAATATCTTGGTGCATCGATGAGAAATTCCTCGCAGTGAGTCGGATCACCTGATAGACCCTGTCGTGTAACAATTGTTTATCTAGAGGCACACCCTCGAGTGTGGCAACCGTGACTAACTCGTCGAGAATGCCTTTAATCATGTCACTAAAATCTGGCTCGGCGAGTGTGCCATTAGGACATTGATATAGTGCTGTAAGCGGATTAATTGCGGCATTAACGGCGAGTTTCTGCCATAGACAAGGCACAATGGCATCCACCCATTCACTGTTGGGGATAGCCGTCAGTAAAGCATTGCGATAATGCTCAGTGAGCTCTGTACCTGTAAAATGCCCAAATTGAGTTAGCCCTTGTCCCGTTTGCCTAATTTGCCAACTGGCTTGACGTAACACCCCTTGGGAAGTTGTCCCTAGGCTTAGCCCTCTGCCATCAGCTTGCGCATCAATTAGCGGCGCTAGGGCTAAATGAGGTCCCATGCCATTGTGTAACAACAAAATGTGGCATTGTCTGGGCAGTTGGTTAAGTAAGGGCAAAAGTGCATCGAGCACTTGATAGGCTTTGACGCAGACAATCACGAGGCGAATATTATCGAGCGCATTGGCCGCTAAGATAGGCACAGAATACTGGAGTGCTTGTGTTTTCTGTTGATTATCATTGGCCGGCGCTAATGGAGTGACGCTAAGTGTCTGCTGTATAGATGCAATTGAATCGCGGCCGATAAGACCAACACTCATGCCTGCTGTAGTCAGTTGGTGGCAAATAAGCTGCCCAACGGCACCAGCACCTAAAATCGCAATATCCACCACGCGATTTATGTTCACAGCATGAGTCATATCTGTAGCCTTAAGGTATCGGTCATCAGTACCAGTTTGAAGCACCTGAGTTAATCTTCTCGCAATTGCGCTGCGCGGAAGTATTTGCCATAGGCCCAATTGCAAAAGTAAAACAGTGCAATACCCGAAAAGTCGGCAATAACGTCACCCACAGAAGCGCTACGGTAGGGCAAACGTGATTGCACCAACTCAATTAAAATGGCGTAGCTTGCCAGTGTGAGAGATAACCAATACCACTTAGGTTTGAAAGCAAGATAGGTGAGATAGGAGAGGCAAAAAAAGCTCCCAAGATGGCCTACCTTGTCGATATTCGGAATACTTTGCGAATAGGTTGGTCTGGAAAATACCAGATAACTGATCACGACAAAGGCTACGGCTAAAGCCAGCTTAAATAGGGTATTTTTAGTTATCACAAATATGTTTGTATTAGCTTAGAGTGGGGCAATGATAGGAAAATGTGTGGCTAAAGTCACCCATGATTACGCTTTTATTCTAGGCTTTACCTTCAACTTAGGCCTGTGTGTGGGTAAACTAGCTGCATATTAATTTGATATGGGACATAAAAACTATGCCTTCAATGGATATTGTGTCAGAAGTGAATGAAGTTGAACTGCGTAATGCGGTTGATAATACTAAGCGTGAGCTGGCGACACGTTTCGATTTTCGCGGTAAAACGGCTGACGTGGAATATAAGGACCATGTGGTCACGTTAACCGCTGAAGATGACTTCCAATGCCAACAATTAGTGGACATTTTACGTATGCAACTGAGCAAACGTAATGTGGATCCGTCTTCGATGGAAGTCGATGAGAAAGCCATCCACAGCGGTAAAACCTTCTCCCTAAAAGTGAAGTTTAAAGAAGGTATAGAAACCTTAATTGCTAAAAAACTGGTCAAGCTAATTAAAGACAGCAAACTTAAAGTGCAAGCGTCTATTCAGGGCGAGAAAGTACGAGTTACAGGTAAAAAACGTGACGATTTACAAGCTGTCATGGCGTTGGCACGTGAGTCTGAGTTAGGCCAGCCTTTCCAATTTGATAACTTTAAAGATTAATCGAGCAGAATTGGTTTAACGTGATGCAGTATCGCGTTTGCCATTTCGTCTTTAAATGTAAAAGCCCTCACACTAAGGTGTGAGGGCTTTTTTATATTGATGACATAAGTGCTATGAGACCTTAATCCGATTTTGTTGGTGCACTTTTTGACGAATCATCCATTAATGATGTGCTTGGATGCGGGGCATACTTGTTGACTAAGACAACCAAAAACAACACTGGAAAGCCAATAACACTGGCGGCGACAAAGAAGTTCACATAACCAAATGCGTCGACATAAGCGCCCGAGAAGCCCGCGATAAATTTAGGGAAAAGCAACATAATCGAAGACAGTAAGGCATATTGCGTTGCACTGTAGCCGTTGCTAGTGAGACTCGAGAGATAGGCAATAAATGCCGCCGTGGCTATCCCAGCGCTGAAGTTATCCACGGAAATAGCAAAGGTTAAAAAGGGTACGTTGTAGCCAATCACTGCCTGCCACGCGAATAGCAGATTGGTTACAGCAACCAGCAAAGCGCCAAGGAAAAGGATCTTCATAGTTCCGAAGCGGGCTAACAGAACGCCGCCAAAGGCTGCGCCGACTAAGGTCATGATCAGGCCATAGATTTTACTTAAATAGGCAATTTCTTCCTTAGTGAATCCCATGTCCACATAAAAGACGTTCGCCATAATCCCCATCACAATATCCGAGATCCGGTAGCAAGAAATCAGTAATAAGATGAGGATAGCGCTGCGGCCATAGCGTTTGAAAAAGTCGATAAAGGGTAAAATACTGGCCGTATATACCCAAGATATGCCCGCTGCGATAATTCTAGGATAACGTGCACTTAAGCGTTGTTTTAGCGCTAATTCAGTGGCATCGGCGGCGCGGGTATCGACTTCGGGTTCGCGGCTAAAAAGCGTCGTCAAAATCCCAACAGACATCAATCCTGCCATAATCAGGTAAGAAGTTTGCCATGCCACTAAGTTGTATGCCGTGTTACCGGGTTCAACCCAAGCCGCTATGGTGAGAGCACCTGCGGTGGCGATAATCATGGCGCTCCGATAACCCACTTGATAGGCCGCTGCTAATGCGGCTTGCATCTTTTCTGGGGCTGATTCAATCCGAAAGGCATCAATAACAATATCTTGGGTGGCAGAGGCAAAGGCGACCATTAACGCGAACAGTGCCAAGCGCTCGAGATCTTTGAGAGGGTCACTAAAAGACATGCCTAAGATGGCACCAACCAATAACAACTGAGCGAACAGCATCCAGCTACGGCGGCGGCCTAGAAATCGAGTTAGCAGCGGCAATGAAAGCCGATCGACTAAGGGTGACCAAGCCCATTTAAACGCATAGGCTAAGGCTATCCAGCTGAAATAACCGATTGAAGTGCGATCAACACCAGCTTCACGCAACCAAAAGGATAACGTTGAAAATACCAGCATTAATGGTAGACCAGCAGAAAAACCCAGTAATAACAGGATCAAAACCCGCTTGTGATAATAGACACTGAGGGCATCGAGTGAACGTTGAATAAAACCTGTTGCGGACATAGGCATGAGTCTAAGTGTTTAATCCGCTTAGCTTACGGGTAAGGTGCCATAGGGTTCAAGGGCTAATGGTATTCCTTTTACTTTGGAGTCCCGTTTAGCACTATAAGATGGTTGAATATGGCTCGAGAGTTAACTGCTTGTAGCTAAAAGTTTACCGCTTATCTTTATCGCTAGCATAGATCTTGATAGTAAGGAGAGCGTAATAATGTACACACGAGGAATTGGTTTACGAAATAAAAAAGGCCCTATTACAGGGCCATTTTTATTTCGATAGGAATGCTGAACTTAAGGTCTTATCCCGATGCATCCCTGCGGCACTCGGCCTCCTAAACTCAGGTAGTCACAGCAATCATTTACTTGCTTACGCAGATATTGATTACCGCGGATCACACAGTCAGGCCACCTGTTAAAGCTGTGGAGCAAGTGCCAAAACACTTTTTCAGTTTCAGTTTGCGCTTCGCCAGTCGAATTCAGTTGCTGCCATTCTTCTAACGTGTCCCATAAGTAAAGTTGCACTTCATGGAAGTCGAGTTCTTCACTCAAAAACGCTTTTCCATAGAAGGCGAGTTGGGGCGCTTTATTATCGATGAACTCAGTTGCCGTCATCGTTTGCCTCCTTTTTGTTTACTATCACAGTATAGATGCAAAATTAGCGCTTTTGCTCGAAATTATATTTTGATTACTGTTTTGGTAATAATTTGGCTTTTTTCAATATGATAGGGGTAACAGGAACATCGGGCCAATTGAGCTTAGTGTTAGTTCCTGTCTCAACGACAGCCATAGCTTCGAGGACGGTTTTACCTTCAATCACTTCACCAAATACGGCATAACCCCAACGACGTTTAGAGGGATCGAGTTTAGTGTTGTCGGCTACGTTAAAGTAGAACTGACGAGTGGCTGAGTGCGGCTCGTTTTCACGTGCCATGGCGATAGTGCCCATGCTATTTGTTAGGCCATTTCCTGATTCGTTGACTATCGGCTTACCCTCGGGGAGCTCTTCATACTTGGGGGTGAGTCCGCCGCCTTGCACCACAAAGTCACTGATCACGCGGTGAAATATTGTGTTGTCGTATTCGCCTTTAACGACATGAGTTAAAAAGTTATCGACAGTGATTGGTGCACGAGTTCTATCTAGCTCGACCACTATTTTGCCTAAGCTAGTATCAAATTCGACTCTGGGATACAAGGTATCGGCCTGAATGTCGAGTGCGAGGCTATGATGACTCATAAAGATGA
The DNA here is from genome assembly GCF_025654295.1 of Shewanella sp. SM23. Classification (NCBI taxonomy): domain Bacteria; kingdom Pseudomonadati; phylum Pseudomonadota; class Gammaproteobacteria; order Alteromonadales; family Shewanellaceae; genus Shewanella; species Shewanella sp. SM23. The sequence continues at coordinate 100,330 of NZ_JAKKRM010000004.1, read as the reverse complement.
GTAAGAGGGCTGATATCCAACGGAGCATATTGATTTCCTTATAATAAACTGACGCTGTTATTTTTGTAGAAACTGATTAAGCTCAGGATCGTTTAGAATCTCGCCGGTAAGTTGGCCGAGCAATTTGTTCATATCCAGTTCTAAGGTTGCAAAATCGGGCGTTAAAGGACCTTTTAAAGTGCCTTTGGCTTTATAGCGTTTTACCAGCTCTTGGGTGGAATTTTTGGCTTGAACTGCGATTAACACACTGTGTTTTGCCTCATAGCCAAAGGTCTTTTTAGTGATATCCATTTGCAATTCTTCTAATTGAATTTGCACTGAATTAGTTGCGCTTGGGTCGATTTGGTAGCCCGCTTGAGCAAAACCTGCGCGGAATACTTCATCGAGTAACAGTTTAGGCGGTTCGCTCGGGCCAACTAAACGTGTTTTTGTCCCTTCTTCAATAAAACGAGCAACATAATCGACTGTGCGTGTATCTACCGTTTCAAGAGCGATAGGTACAAGTTGCGCCGTTTGTTGGCTGATATTGGGCACTTGAGGGCTGAAAGCCATATGAGTCGGATTTTGGCTGGCACAGCCCGCGAACAGCAGGGGGAAAGTCAAGGTCAGTAATAGCCGTTTCATGGGATCTCTCGTACAAGTAAAAGTGGCTACAGCATACCAGAAATCACTTTTGATGCCACAGAACACCGTGATTCAGTTGAGGTACAGCTTTTATTGCTAATATCTTGTGCTCATTATTCACATCCGTGTTTTCTGTGCATTCACATCATTTATTCGCATAGTTACAAGGCATGGAAGGCAGGTTAAATATGGAAAAAATATCATTCACTTCGTTATTTGTTGGCCTGATGCTGGCGTCAGGCCTGATGAGCTCCAATGCGCTCGCGGGCGATTCTGCCCATATACTGGGTGGTAGTTTAGGTTACGGTACCCAAGAATTTGAAACTAAGAACGGTAAATATGATGCGGGTGACACCTTAACCAGCGACTTATATTACCGCTATATGCTCAACGAGCATTTTGGGTTTGAGGCGGGTTATTTAGCGGGTTCAGGTGGGGTGGCGAGTGCGCTTGTTAGCGTCATCAGTGAGATAAAAGATTTACGTTACCAAGGTGTTAGAACTGCCGCTTACGCTGAATATGCTTTGTCTCGTGGTAACCGCCTGTATGCCAAATTAGGCGCTGCTTACACTCAAGTCAGCTATGAGATAGATAAACAAGATATGGACTCGGATGATGTCGGTTTTTATGGCGCTGCAGGCTGGCAATATCGATTTAAGTCAGGATTCGGTTTGAATTTGGAATACCAATATATCCCGATGAAAGAGCTTGAATTACAGGGGATCAACTTTGGTATTAGCTACCGATTCTAATCTTTCCTTATCCAACGATTAAAGCGCCTTTAGGCGCTTTAATCGTTTTACAAACAAGGAATTTAAAACATTAAACCGAATACTGACTGGCAACAAAATGACAACATTTTGTCCTTGCACTCTTTTAATGCAATGGGGGACAGGTTAGAGTAAAAATTCGATGTTTAGAATGAGAGAGCATAGATGCTCCCGCGTCTTTTTTGTAAGGCTTAGTCATGTTAACGATAGCAACGCAAATCGCCCCAGATAACCTGATCAATCCGAAGGGGTTACCCCATTTCGGTCATTTCGATGGCATAGTCAAAACCTTAGGTTTAGCGGACTTTGCCTATTTTGATACCATGGATAAACCTGCTTCAGCGTGGGCTAAGCATTTCGATTATAAACAATTTCAGTTTGTCTCTTTGGTCACGCCGCGTTATGTCCTAGGCATCGCGCTTGCCGATATTGCCTACGTCGGCAGTGCTTTTTGTTATTTATACGACATAAAAACCAACACACTCACCCAGCTTGATTGGTTAAAACCTTTGAGGTTTGGCTATCAGATGACGCCATCGCCCGCCGAGGGCCGAAGTAGTATTGGCCGTAAAGGGGCGCAGTTAAGCTTTGAGATTGTAGAGGGCGGTTGGCGGTTAGTGATTGATACTAAAAATATTCAAGCCGATGTGACTTTACACTCAGCCCCCTTAAGTTTGCCTATGGCTATGTGTAGTCCTACTGGATACAACGGCTGGACTTACACACAAAAGCATAATGGTTTGACCGTTAAAGGTAGTTTGACTGTGGGTCATGAGCCGCAGCCGCTGAATCAAGCTTTAGCAGGCTATGACTTTTCAGCGGGTTACATGCGCCGTGATACCAGTTGGCGCTGGGCGTCGATCAACGCGCGGATCCATGAGGGCATAATGGGGCTTAATTTAGCGGCGGGTGTCAATGAAACCGGCGCTACTGAAAATGTCTTCTGGATTAATGGCGAGCGTCATTTACTCGGACCAGTGCAATTTGAGTTTGATCGCCATGCCACGCTCGGCGCCGAGGTTTGGCGAGTCCACAGTCAAAATGGCCAAGTGGATTTGCAGTTTGCGGCGCGCAATTGTCGCAGTGAAAAGCGTAATTTGCTCTTGCTTAAGAGTAATTTCCGCCAATTCATCGGTCATTTCAGTGGCACGATTACCGATAATCAAGGGCACAGTTACCAGTTAAATAATGTTCTAGGACTCGCCGAAGATCATTATGCCCGTTGGTAGCTAACGGCGACTAACGGACCGCAGCTGCCTGCGTTGTGGCGTTGAATGCGGTTTATAGAATGCAGTCAGAATTTTTATAAAAGTAACAATAAAAATAACCATAAAATAAAAATAGAACAGGATGATCTTATATGGATATCGCCTCGCTGATCCAGCACCCAGAATTGTTACTGCTGGTGCTTGCACCTTTGTTTTTCGTGTGTATTTTGCTGGAATGGTACTTTGGCGATAAAAGACAAAAGCTACCGTTAAGTGCACGTTATCGCGGCCAAGAAGTGCTGTGTAATTTCAGCCTCGCGGCCATGCACCAAGGTGCCGATCTGCTCACTGGTTTGCTGATCGCTAAGCTATATTTGGCGATGTTTGGTTGGAAGTTATTCGATATTGAAATGGGCCCATTGAGCTTTATTGCCTTGATGGTTGCGCAGGACTTTTGTTATTACTGGTTCCACAGGGCGAGCCATAGAGTCCGCTGGATGTGGGCGGCTCACGTGGTGCACCATAGCTCTGAGAATATGAATTTTAGCACTGCGTTTCGTCAGAGTTTAATGTATCCCTTTGCAGGCATGTGGGTATTTTGGTTACCGCTGGTGGTCATAGGTTTCGATCCAAACTGGGTGGTGTTTGTGGTATTACTCAATCTGGGATTGCAATTTTTTGTGCATACTCAAGCGATTAAATCACTCGGACCGCTGGAATGGGTTTTCAACACCCCGTCTCACCACAGGGTGCACCACGGTCGTAATCCCCAATATATAGATAAAAACTATGCTGGCGTGCTGATTATTTGGGACAAGCTGTTTGGTACCTTTGAGCCCGAAGTGGAGACTGTGATTTACGGCATCACTAAGCCAGTGAATAGTTTTAATCCCTTTAAAGTGACTTTTAGTGAATGGCGAGACATGTTTGCAGAGGTCACAGCGACAGGTTTGAGTGTTAAACAACGACTACGTATCTTGTTTGCTCCGCCTTCCAGCAGTTTAAAAAGCGAGGAATAACAATCCACTGCATTTTCCAAGTTAAATAGCGCAAATGGCTAATAGAGTCTTGAATTTAGCCTTGCTAGCCTATATTCCGTTTTTTGCCACTGTTTTGGTGTAAAAATGTACAATCCCATACTTTGGTGGTACTTTTTGGGGTAAGGAATTTAACTCGGGAGGACTTATCATGATGGATGAACCTCGATTATCCGCGGAGGAGCTTGCTTGTTTTAGCGAACTTTTTTCGCCGACTCGTGTGGGCACTGCCTTGACTAACGATCCCCTGATCAATCATGTGCTCACAGTCACAACTGAAGTGCCGCAAGTTATCGCCTCGATTCTCGGCAAGGCAAAACTCACTTTATTGGCCGAAGTCGGACCCTATAAACTCTGGTTTCCGCTACTGATGAAAGTGGATGACTTTGGACAGTTTCAACCCACTTTAGGTGTACCTGAAGTGCTAGATGCCTCGGGAGTGGAGCGCAGTTGGCGGTTAACTCAAGCCGATGATGTGTGGATATTCGACCACGATCAAGGTGAGCAATGGTCTGTTGCCTCGCTATCTAGTTCTGGCATGGCTATTCGTGCTAAATCACAGCAGCAATTTAAACAATTGTTAGGCAGTAAAGACTTGCAATTACAATTGCCCAATGGCGAGACTATGCGCGTCGATATCGAGCCTATTCGTAGCGAGAAAGGTCTGGCTTTCGTTAAGTTTCAGGCCGAAACCGAAGAGCGTGAAGCGTTACGTCAATTCTTATTTAGTCGTCACCGTAGCCAGCACGCTCAGCTCTACCGAGACTTACGCTATACCCAAGCAACCTGAAGATACGAGTTTCAGAGCGCCTAGGGTGCTTCAATTCAAGGCGCATCAATGACAGAATGTCGGCCACCTTTTGAATTGATGCAACACGGAAGTGAAGTGCCCTAGGCGCTCCGTTCCGGCGGGTTTTAACGCACTTTATGCTGCGTTGGTTATTTTTAACTTAGCCCGCTAGGTCTGCAAATAACCGCCTTGCCTAAAGTGCGTTAAACTCCCGCTGAATCCTGCATCTTCAGGTTGTTTGGGTATAGTACCCTGCATTGCGACAGTTTTCGGCCTTGTGTTAGTTGACCTGTTATCTAAAAATCTCAGTTCTGCAGCTCAAATGTGAAATCTACTGATTTAGAAACTGTCATTTGTGATTGCTGTGCTTTTCCCAGATTGTTACCTGCCAATCTGTCGCTCGATGGATTAGAATGGCGGTGAATTCAACACATCAGAGCGAGCGGTATGCACGTACATATTTTAGGAATTTGTGGAACCTTCATGGGTGGTCTAGCGTTATTGGCTAGGGCAAAAGGGCACAGAGTGACGGGCTCGGATGCCAATGTCTATCCTCCAATGAGCACGCAACTAGAGGACCAAGGCATTGAGCTTATTCAAGGTTTTGATCCTAGCCAGCTGGGTGAAGCAGGGCACTATCCTGACTTAGTTGTCATTGGTAATGCCATGAGCCGGGGTAATCCTTGCGTGGAAGCCGTGTTGAACATTGGCATCCCTTATACCTCTGGCCCGCAGTTTTTAGCCGATCATATTTTGCCTGAGCGTTGGGTGCTGGCAGTGTCTGGCACTCACGGTAAAACCTCGACATCTAGCATGTTAGCTTGGATTTTAGATGATTGCGGTTATGAGCCTGGGTTCTTAATCGGTGGCGTACCGCAAAACTTTGGTGTGTCGGCACGTTTAGGCAAGACCGCTTTCTTTGTCGTTGAGGCCGACGAATACGACAGTGCCTTCTTCGATAAACGTTCGAAATTCGTGCATTATCATCCGCGTACCTTAGTGATCAACAATCTTGAGTTCGATCATGCCGATATTTTTGCTGATCTGGCTGCGATTCAAAAACAGTTTAACCACTTAATTCGCACCGTTCCTGGTGAAGGCAAGATCATTTGGCCCGCCGATTCCCATGCCGTTAAGCAAACGATTGATATGGGTTGTTGGAGTGAGCAAGAAACCTACCATTTAGCCGAATCGACCAGCGGTTGGTATGGCAAAGCGTTAAGTGATGATTGCCATCGCTTTGAAGTGTTTTTTGATGGCGAGTCCCAAGGTGTTCTCGAATGGGATTTGATTGGTCAGCACAATATTGAAAACGCCATGATGGCCATTGCTGCCGCACGCCACGTGGGCGTTAAGCCGAGTGCTGCAATTGAAGCTTTAGCTAAGTTTATGCCACCTAAGCGTCGACTCGAATTACTCGGAACCGTTAATGGTGTGAGCGTATACGACGACTTTGCCCACCATCCGACGGCCATTGCGACCACGTTAAAAGGCATGCGGGCTAAGGTTGGGCAGAGCAAAATTACTGTGGTACTCGAGCCGCGCTCAAATACCATGAAGAGCGGTGTCCATAAAGACACTTTAGCTTTTTCTATGATGCAAGCCGACGAAGCCTTTTTATATCAAGCCGATACCATCGACTGGAATATGAAAGAAGCCATGGAAGCGGCGGTGATCCCTGTGACTGTGTTACATCAAATTGATGATGTGGTCGCCAAAGTCGCAGCAACCGCCAAAGCAGGCGACACCATAGTGGTGATGAGTAACGGTGGTTTTGGTGGGTTACATAAGAAGCTGTTGGCCGCATTAGAACAGGCTTCAACTGTAGAGCAGGTTAGCTAAGATGGCCTACGCAAAGTCGACTAAGGCGATTAGCTTAGCTTGGACAGGTGCCTCGGGTGCTCCCTATGGGCTTAAGTTACTCGAGTGTCTGTTGGTATCGGGATATCAAGTGTTTTTGATGATCTCCAGTGCAGCTCGAGTGGTATTGGCGACGGAACACGGCTTACAGTTAAGCGCCAACAGTGACAAAGCCCATGCCCAGCTGTTGGCTTTGCTGCACGAAAAAGGCGTGATTATTGCTGGCGAGTTAGTGGTATTAGGCAAAGATGAGTGGTTTTCGCCGCCTGCATCGGGTAGCGCTGCACCTAAACAAATGGTGATTTGTCCTTGCTCTACGGGGACGTTAGCGGCAGTTGCTACCGGAATGAGTAATAATTTACTCGAACGCGCCGCCGATGTGGTGATTAAAGAGCGCGGCCAACTTATCCTAGTACTTAGGGAAACTCCTTTTAGTGCCATACACTTAGAGCATATGTTAAGCCTTTCTCGCCTCGGCGCGACCATTATGCCCGCTGCACCCGGCTTTTATCACAATCCCAAATCGGTAGAAGATCTGGTAGACTTCATGGTCGCTCGAATTCTCGATCATTTGGGCGTTGACCATGCATTAACGAGTCGCTGGGGTTATGACAAACAGTCTAACCGCGACCTCGACAATTGAGACTTATATGAAACACACCACCGAAGTGATGATCTCTGCTGAAGAGATAAGCCAGAAATTGGATCAAATGGCCGAGCTAATCAATGCCCATTATGCCCACAGTGAACGTCTGCTGATGGTAGGCTTGTTAAAAGGCTCAGTGGTCTTTATGGCTGACCTATGTCGCCGCATCAAAGGCCATGTTGAAATCGATTTTATGTCGGTTTCCAGTTATGGCAATACTATGACCAGCTCACGGGATGTGAAAGTGCTGAAAGATGTGCAATCAGATATCGCCGGTCGCGATGTATTGATCGTGGAAGACTTGATTGACTCAGGTAACACCTTAAGCAAAGTGCGCGAGATGTTGTTACTGCGGGAGCCTAAGAGTCTTGCACTGTGCACCCTGTTGGATAAACCTGAGCGTCGTGAAGTGGATGTGAAGGTCGATTTTATCGGTTTTACTATCCCTGATGAGTTTATCGTAGGTTATGGTATTGATTATGCTGAGCAGTATCGCAATCTACCTTATATCGCCAAAGTCGTACCACTCGATTAAGTGTCCGATACAGTTTAAAACTCCCGCAACAGGCGGGAGTTTTGCTTTTTGCGGCAATATAAAAAGCATTAATGATTGAATCATTAAATTTTTTCTTTTCAATCAATTAGCTAATTTTTTGCTTTAGTTCTGCAACCCATCATTGTAATTGTGTTTTTTAGCACCATCTTATTACTTTCTAATGTGTAAGGATCGGTACAAATATGGCGAATATTACCCATGCTCTGGTACTCGAAGGGCTTAAAAAAACCTATAAAGGCGGCGTAGAAGCGGTCAAAGGCATCAGCCTTACCGTCAATCAAGGGGATTTCTTTGCCTTGCTCGGCCCCAATGGTGCGGGTAAATCCACCACGATTGGTATTATTAGCTCCTTAGTGCAGAAGAGTTCAGGTACGGTCAAAGTCTTTGATTATGATATTGATAAGCAGCTAGAACACGCCAAGCTCTGCATTGGTTTAGTACCACAAGAGTTTAACTTCAACCAGTTCGAAACCGTGCTGCAAATTGTGGTGAATCAAGCGGGTTACTATGGTGTGCCAAAACCTATCGCCCTTGAGCGTGCCAAAAAATACTTAAGCCAACTGGATCTGTGGGAAAAGCGCAATAGCCCTTCGCGGGAATTATCTGGCGGCATGAAGCGACGGTTAATGATCGCCCGCGCCCTGATGCACGAACCTAAATTATTGATTTTAGATGAACCTACCGCAGGTGTGGATATTGAACTGCGCCGCTCTATGTGGGAGTTTCTCAAACAAATAAACCAGCAGGGTGTGACGATCATCCTGACCACTCATTACCTTGAAGAAGCGGAAATGCTTTGCCGTAATATCGGCATTATCGATAAAGGTATTTTAGTGGAATGCACTAGCATGAAGGCGTTGCTGAGTAAGCTGAATATGGAGACTTTTATTCTCGATCTTCGTCGCGATACTGAAATGGCTCCCGTGCTCGATGGCATGGCTTGTCGCTTAACCGACTCTCATACCTTAGAGGTGGATGTAGCGAAAGAGCATAATCTTAACGATGTCTTTAGCCAATTGAGCGCAGCTAATATTGAAGTGCTATCGATGCGTAACAAGTCTAATCGGTTAGAAGAACTCTTCGTCGAACTCGTGAAGAAAACTCAGGGAGCCTCAGCATGAATCAGCTCTACTTTATTGCCTTTAAAAGTATTTTAAGTAAAGAGATCAATCGTTTTACGCGAATTTGGATCCAGACCTTAGTCCCGCCAGCGATTACCATGACCTTGTATTTTTTGATTTTTGGTAACTTAGTCGGCAGCCGGATTGGAGAAATGGGCGGCGTATCTTATATGGAGTTTATCGCCCCTGGTTTGATCATGATGTCGGTGATCACTAACTCTTACTCGAATGTTGCTAGCTCATTTTACAGTGCCAAGTTTCAACGTAATTTAGAAGAGCTGATGGTGGCTCCTGTGCCCCATTATGTGCTGATTGCTGGCTACGTAGGTGGCGGCGTGGCGCGCGGTTTGTGTGTTGGCCTGATAGTGACGTTAGTGGCCATGTTCTTTGTCGACATTAGCTTACATCACGCAGGTTTAGTGGTGATGACGGTATTTTTAACCTCAGTGCTATTCTCATTGGGTGGCTTAATTAACGCTGTTTTTGCCAAAAGCTTCGACGATATCAGTATCATCCCCACCTTTGTGCTTACCCCATTAACTTACCTTGGCGGCGTATTTTATTCCCTGTCACTCTTGCCCCCATTTTGGCAAGGCGTGTCGGCACTTAACCCTGTGGTCTATATGATCAACGTGTTCCGCTACGGCTTTTTAGGCTTTGCCGATATCAGCGTGCCATTATCCATCGCCATTATGATCGGTTTCTGTGTCGCCCTGTGGACCTTAGCGTATTACTTAGTCTCGCGCGGAATAGGTCTGCGTTCTTAAACATATTTCTTTAGAGCGTAATAGTAAAAGGGAGCCATTAAGGCTCCTTGTTTATGTCCGAGGACTTAATAGTGCATATGCTGAGGTAGTAATAGGATATTTTTAGTTGTTGCTGAGGAAAATGAATCAATTCAGTATTGGAATATCTTTTCTGTTATTAGTCTTAAGGGGGATTTCCTGTTTAAGGCTTAACCGCTCTGACGATTGGGTTTTGTAGGCTGATTAAGGTTTCTGTCGACTGGATTTCATCGATAGATTGAATGCGATTGATGAGCACGTGTTGCAAGCCGTCGATGGATTGGCACATGACCTTTACGAAAATGCTGTAGTTGCCTGTGGTGTAATAGGCTTCGACGACTTCTTCGAGAGCGTTGAGTTTGGCGATAGCGGCGGGGTAATCGCCAGCGCTTTTAAGGTTGATACCGATAAAACAGCAAACGTCATAACCTAGGGCTTTAGGATTTACTGTGATCTGCGCGCCTGTGATTATCCCCGCTTGCTTCATTTTTTCTACCCGAACATGGATAGTGCCGGCGCTAACGCTAAAGCGTTTAGCGAGTTCGGCAAAGGGTGTGCGGGCATCCTGCATTAGGGCTTCGAGGATATGATTATCGAGTTGATCGCGCTGAAATGCGGTATCCATAAATAAACTCTCTATAACGTAGTGAATTGTCATAAAGTTACGTTTTTTTATGGGGAATTGCTACCGATTTTGCCCGTATTATTTGATTTTAGTGATCATTGTTCACCCAAAGGCTCACAAAAAGGGACTTTTGCGCTAAAAGTCATACTGACACCTGAGTAGGGATGTTTGATGGTGAGCTCTGCTGCATGTAGTAATAGTCGAGGCGCTAAGGATTTTGCCAGTGAGTCGGCATAAAAACCATCGCCTAAGATCGGATGACCTAGCGCCATCATATGCACCCGTAATTGGTGTGAGCGGCCTGTGATTGGCGTCAGTTTAACCAGCGTTGAGCGTTTGGCGCGGCTCATTACTTGGTAGTGAGTCAAAGACGGTTTGCCAACAAGATGATCGACTTTCTGTTTAGGGCGATTTGGCCAGTCGCAGATCAGTGGATAATCAACGCTGCCAGTGTCATTTTTGACATGGCCTGCAACCCTTGCATAATAGGTTTTGCTGGTTTCTCTATCGTGGAACTGACGTTTTAATTCCCGCTCGGCGCTACGAATAAGGGCGACAACGATCACGCCAGAGGTCGCCATATCGAGGCGATGGACGATTTGACAATGGGGATGCTCTGCTTTTACCCGGGCATAGACACTGTCGTAATGGGCGGGGTCGCGACCGGGCACAGACAACAATCCTGAAGGTTTGTTGATGACGATAATGTCTTTATCTTGATAAAGAATATCGAGCAAAGGAGTGGTCGGTGGTTGGTAAATAAAATCAGTCATAAATAGTGCCTATTCGTCAATGCGGGGCAAAGATACTCTGCTCGGCTTGAGGGTGCAAGTGTGAGGCCCAAAGATCGGCTGTGCCATTATCCTCGCTGACAAAAGTAAAGCGGATTAGTTGATGATTTGCTGATAGAGCTGTATTTGAGTTTTTGTTATACTCCCGTCCTTTTCGTTAATGATCATTTTGAGTCTGTGAAGCCATGAGCCAGCCAGAGATATACACTCCCGAGAATCTTTCTCACGTCCACAACCGTCTTGAGTTATTGGCGCCTGCAAAAAATGCTGACTACGGTATCGAAGCCATACGCCATGGTGCCGATGCGGTATACATAGGTGGTCCTGCATTTGGTGCGCGGGCAACGGCGGGTAACAGTGTTGAAGATATCGCGCGCCTGTGCACTTATGCTCATCAATACCATGCTCAGGTATTTGTCGCCCTCAATACCATTTTGATGGATAACGAACTGGCCGACGCCGAAAAACTCATTTGGCAATTGTACGAAGCGGGAGCTGACGCGCTGATTGTGCAGGACATGGGCGTATTACAACTCAATTTGCCGCCGATTGCCCTGCATGCCAGTACCCAAATGGATAACCGCAGTCCAGAAAAAGTGGCGTTTTTAGAGCAAGTTGGTTTTTCTCAGGTGGTGCTTGCCCGTGAATTGGGCTTAAGCCAAATCCGTGATGTCGCCGCGCATACCAATATGCAACTCGAATTCTTTATCCACGGTGCTTTGTGTGTGGCTTACAGTGGTTTGTGTAACTTGAGTCATTCCTTTAGTAACCGCAGTGCTAACCGCGGTGAATGCTCGCAAATGTGCCGCCTGCCGGGGAATCTTAAAACACGTCAAGGGGATGTATTAGCGCAGAATGAACACTTATTGTCTTTAAAAGACAATAACCAAACTGAAAACCTCGAAGCGCTCATTGATGCGGGCATTCGCTCGTTTAAGATTGAAGGTCGCTTAAAGGATTTAAGTTACGTTAAAAACGTCACCGCGCATTATCGCCAAAAGCTGGATGCGATTATGGCGCGTCGCCCTGAGTTTAAGGCTTCATCCCACGGCCGCTGCGAACATAGTTTTACCCCTGATCCTGAAAAGACCTTTAACCGTGGCAGTACAGATTACTTTGTTAACGAACGTAGCCAAGGAATTAAAGATTTTCGCTCGCCCAAATACATAGGCGAAGAAGTCGGTAAAGTGGTCAGCATAGGTAAAGACTTTATCCAAGTGAGTTCGACCCATGAGTTTAATAACGGCGATGGCTTAGCGTTTTTCCCCGCGAATTTTGCTATGGCAAAACAATCCGATGACAAGCTGCAAGGCCTGCGGGTTAACCGCGCCGAAGGGTTAAAACTGCATATATTGCAGGTGCCAAAGGATTTAAAGGTCGGCATGACTTTGTACCGTAACCATAACCAAGCCTTCGAAGCCCTGTTATCGAAAGAATCTTCTAAGCGGATTATCGGCGTCGATTTACGGTTGAGCGACACCCAAGAAGGACTGGCACTGACATTGACGGATATCTATGGCCTTACAGCCACAGTGAATTTAGTGGTAGAGAAGACGCCTGCGACTGATGTCGATAAGACCTTACAAAATACTCGCACTCAGCTGGGTAAGCTCGGCAGTACCGACTTTGTTGCCCGTAGCATTAGTATCGATACGGCCCAAGCTTGGTTCTTGCCTGCATCTGTGCTCAATGGTCTGCGCCGTGATGGTGTGGCCGCTCTAGAGGCTGCTCGTGTGCAAGGTTATGTGCGTCCATTGCCGTGGAAGCATAATCAAGATGCAGTCTATCCCGTCAAGCATTTGAGTTACTTAGGTAATGTTGCCAACGAAAAGGCTAAGGATTTTTATCAACGCCACGGCGTAATTGAGATCCAAGACACCTATGAGAAAAATGGCGTCACCGAAGACGTGCCATTGATGATCACTAAGCATTGTCTGCGCTTTAACTTTAATTTGTGTCCGAAGGAAGTACCAGGCATCAAGGCCGATCCTATGGTGCTTGAAATCGGCAATGATGTGCTCAAGTTGGTATTCGACTGCCCTAAATGCGAAATGATGGTGGTCGGTGAAAACCGTCAAGTGCGAGGCCAGAAGCACCTTTAATATTTGTCATTAGGAGCATTGCCCGAGTGCAATGCTCCTAGCACCTATTCAGCTACATCCACGCACCTACACCAGCCTACCTCTCATTGATGTTGCTCTCACCAGCGTCACTCTCATATTTTCATCAAAGCCTTATATTGCACATGCGGTAATGAGCAGATATCTTATTGAAAATAATATCAATAATAAGGGATGTTAAAATGGGATTGTTAGACGGTTTACTCGGTAATGCTGCTGAGGTTGATTTACAGGAATTAGCCGAGGAATTAAGGCCTATCATGGGCATTCAAGAAGAATTAAAACTCGCCTACAAAGTGATCCGTGATTTGTTTATTTTCACCAATAAACGCCTGATCTTAATTGATAAGCAGGGACTTACAGGCAAGAAGGTTACTTACCATTCAATACCTTATAAATCTATTACCCATTTTGAAGTGGAAACGACAGGGCATTTTGATATGGATGCAGAGCTTAAAATTTGGATCTCAGGCCAGAGTGAACCTTTAGTCAAAGAACTCAAGCGTGGCACGGATGTCGTGGGTATTCAAAAGACTATTGCCACTTTTGCACTTTAGTCTTAGTGCTGCGACTTAGATTCATTTAGTGCTATCAAGCTTGGAATTGTTATCGCAAGCTGACGGTTAATGTGAGTAAGGTAAGCCAAGTTTTATCTGGGCTTACCTATCCTCGCTATCGAGTGTGATTCAAATCTGCTTGATTAATTTAACACTATCCTACTTGTGCTAGTGGAGTGCTCTATCGGTTCGCCCGCCATAGTATAGGTTTCGGAAAGCTTGAGTTTGCCTTGCTCATCGTATTGATTGTGGATGCCGACCCAGAATTGCTCCTGTCCTTGAATTTGTAAATTACCTTCTTCTGCAATCTGGCGATTGGGATGATAGCGTTTCATTGCATAAAGCTTGCTTTCATCATCAAATTTTAAGTGATAAGCCAATATGGGTTCTTCGGTGTGAGTGGCGACATCTGCTATTGTTTTATCTTCTCGCTGTTTTGTCGCGGTATTGCCATTGGGTGCGTGATACTTCTGACGAGATAAATATGCGTTATTTCTACTATTGCTAGCATGATGTTCGCTGTCATCCGTACGGTTATTTGGTCCGTTACTTTGCCCATCAGCATCGTCTTCATCATAGTCATAACTAGGATTTTCTGGGCTATCCCATTCAGGTTCTTCATCTTCCTGAGTTGCTATATTTTCATGAAAATCAAAGTAGTGACGGCTTTCTATCAGTTGTCCTTGTTCATCTAGCCAGGCTTCGCGGTACACTTTTCCTTGGGGCGTAAAACGTTGCCAATGGCCGATATCGAGGTAACGACCATTAGTAATTTGGATTGTGCCAGTTTCTAAAATTAAACCTTGAGGGGACAAGGATTTAGAGCTAAATAAATCCTCTTGCGTACGGGTGAGTAACCAGCGAATGGCGCCATCTTCATAGTATTCGATGCGAGTATCGGCAATACCTTCTTGATAGTATTCCCTTTGATTATTATCAAGATTATAGCCGCAGCGGGTATTCGAGTGACTCTGATAGGATTCGAGGATCCCTTTGTTATTATAAAAGCTGGACTCTTTGAGGTAGCCTTGGCCATCACGAACTTCATATTCAGAAATTGTACGTATCGTGCCATCTTCATAAAACCAGCGAGCTGTGCCATCACGGTTGCCCTGTGTGTGCGGTAAGTACATCTGAATTTGCTGGTTTTCGTGGTATTCAATAAAAGGGGCTACCGAGAGATTATTTTTATATTGGCCTTCGGCCGAAAGCACGCCACTTTTATAATAGCTTCTAAATAGACCTTCCCTGAGTCCCTTTTCAAGATAGATCTCAAGGGCGAGTTGACCATTGTCATGATACCAAAGGGCCATGCCTTGTTCTTTGCCATCCTCAAAATAGATTTTTTCTTCAATTTGGCCATTGGGATACCATTTTACATGTTCGCCATGTAATTGGCCTTCGGTATTGAAGGGTTCACGCCATGCAGGCTTACCTGAGTCGTAAAACTCTTCAATGACTTTACCCGTCACATCGTTACACACTTTTTGTTTAATTGCTCCATTGGGATGATACCAAACGGCTTCATATTCATAGCCTTGGTTGTAATATCTTTCAGCTTCTAGTGAACCATCAGGGTAATATTGTTTTTCAATTCCGTGGATAACATCTTGCACTAAGGGCCGGATCAGCTGTATTTGTCCAGATTCATAGTAGCGAGTTAACGTATTGATATAATAGCCATTGCTATCTTGTTCGGCGGTTTCTTTAAGCTGACCATTGCCATAAAAGTATTGAATAAATTGACCTTGGGGATGACGATCTTCTATTTGATTGATCTTGCCCTCATGGTCATACCACGTTTGTGTTCCAAGTTGCTGATCATTAATAAAGTTGCCTTCAAATAACAGGGTACCTAGGGCATTGAATTGGCGGGTCACACCATTACGTTCGCCAAAATAGTTTGAATCGACGGCTTGGGTAAGCCCTGGGCTTTGGGTGATGATTCTAAGTATACCCGCACCATCTTCAGCAGTGAGTTGGTGAAAAGTGCGGTGCAGTTGGCCTGTTAGGCTGGCGTAATCTTGAATATCGCCTTGCACTATATTGTCAGCATCGAGGGTAAAGTGGCTTATCAATAATGTATCGAGATTGTTAAGCTCAACTTGCCACAACGCCTTTATTTGGCTGTTCTTTTTTGGGGTGATACTGCACACTTTTACCTTGTCGAGCCAAAAGTGCTGCTCGGGGAAAGGGAATTGATTGCTGATTTCGAGGCGGTCGAATTCGGTATGGTGGAATTCGCAGCATTCATTGGCGTTTTCCCAGCCCAAGAGTTCTATGACTTGGGGCGTATCGTAGTGATAGAGAGTTAAGCCGTGGTCGGCATTTTCTTCGCAAGAAGCTGCGTCTGCCTTTGTCGCATGGATTTTTAAGCTGAAGTAGCGCTGGAATAGCGGTGCAGCGACTGACGGCTCCTGCGTTAAATCTTGTTCTTGGCTGAGTGTTTGTGATTCAGTTTGAAGATGAATGTCTTTTGGATCGCGGCTAGTTTGGTTTGAGGGAAATAACTTGGCTTTGAGTGCGCGAAACAACGACATTGGGGGAAATCTCCATATCCATATGTAAAACGATAGGTTTATCTGAGGGATACTCATGGCAACTGAGTATTTCTGTGCGCATATCATAGCGGTTTATGGATTCGTTTCTCAATGCTTGATTGCTCAAAATACCGTTTAATCAGAGTGGCACATTAATAAAAGCAGAGGAATAAAGACAAAATGCTTGATAACTTTTTTGCAAAATTACCCACAGATTTATCGGCCGAAGTGTTTGAAAAACTGGCGGGCAATAACACTGTGACCATTGAGCGCATCGTTTCCAATGGGCAATATACCCAAGCTACCTGAAGATACGAGTTTCAGAGCGCTTAGGGTGCTTCAATTCAAGGCGCATCAATGACAGAATGTCGGCCACCTTCTGAATTGATGCAACACGGAAGTGGAGTGCCCTAAGCGCTCCGTCCCGGCGGGTTTTAACGCACTCTATGCCGTGTTGGCTATTTTTAACTTAGTCCACTAGGTCTGCAAATAGCCGCCTTGCCTAAAGTGCGTTAAATTCCCGCTGAATCCTGCATCTTCAGGTGGTTTGGGTATCTACCCGAAGCTCAATGGTACGATCAAACTCAGCATGAATGGGTGATTTTACTTAAAGGCGAGGCGACACTCGAATTTGAACAAGGTGAACCCGTTACGCTAACTCCAGGTGACTATTTAACTATTTCGCCACATCAAAAACATCGAGTCGCTTCGACTTCTATAAGTTCAGAAACCCTATGGCTTGCGGTATTTTACGATTGATTAGGGTTAAGGCTACAGGTTAACGATTCTGCCATAGCCAACTGGGCGTATTGAGTAAGTCTTGGCCTTGGATCTGCGTTTGGCCTAAGGTTTTGTCTAAGGCCAAGGTATTGCAGTGTTCAAATTGACTTAAGGCATTAATAAGCCGATTAGCATGGGAAACCACCCACAACTGGCACTCTTCCGATACCTTAGCGATTAAGCGTGCAAGCGCAGGTAATAAGTCGGGATGTAGGCTAGTTTCTGGCTCATTTAACACCATAAGCTCTGGCGGTCTTGGGGTCAGTAGGGCGGCGATTAACAGCAAATAGCGCAGGGTGCCATCCGACAATTCACTGGCATTGAGTGGCCTTAATAAGCCATTTTGATGAAATGCGAGCACTAAAATGCCGCCCTCTTGAGGTTCGATTCGAACCTCAGCACCGGGAAACGCATCGCTGACCGCATGATCAAAAGCCGTTTTATCACCTATCTCAAAAATGGTTTGAATTGCTGATGCAAGGTCGCGCCCATCGTGGTGCAATACTGGCGTGGCTGTACCTAATTGTGGACGACGGGCTGGCGCTTCTGCATCGGTTCTGAAGTGATCGTAAAAACGCCATGCGCGGATACTGTCGCGAAGCTTGAGCACTTCAGGGCTGCGCTCTGGATCGGCAAGTTCGGTAAAAATACTGTCGCCGGTTTGCAGGTGTGCGCCTAAGGTTATCCAGCCTTGTCCGTCAGCACTGCGACTCTTCACCATAGGACCACGGCGCTCAACCAATACAGTTGAGGGGCGATACTTAGGCCCGTTCCAAATGGCTTCGCGCTTGATTTGTGGATCTAAGCCAAACAGCGTAGTGGCGTCGGGTTTGGGTAAACCGAGTTCAATAAGATAGCTAAAATCTTCGCCAGCAAATCCAAGCTTTAGGCGTTTTGGCGCTTGCCTGACGGTGGCTTCAATGGCGGTGTCGCCCGCTAGCATACTTTTGGTGGGGTTTTCTGGTCCCGCCCAAAAGCTGGAGTCGAGTCCGCCTTCTTGGGCTAAAGCATTGACAACGCCGCCTTGCGCCGTTTGTGCGAGTAAACGTAGTGCCTTGTATAGATTCGATTTACCACTGCCATTCGCCCCAGTGATCAAATTGAGTTGCCCTAGGGGTAAGACGATTTCACGCAGAGAGCGATAATTGAAAATAGCGAGTGTGGTCAGCATAGAATATCCAAGACTGAAACAAGCTGATAAGCCAGTAAATTTATCGACAAAGTAAATTAAACATGACGATAAAACAATGGCATTTACAGTAGCACTTTGTTGAGCACTCTTTGCCAGTTACCACCCATAAAACGGTCGCGGTCAGTAGATTTAAAGCGCGCCTTGGCTAAGGCATCGTCGATACGGCTCATGCGATCGATATGATTCAGCTCGGGGATTACTACATGTCTGGGCTCTGCATCAAAACCTAGCACGCCTTTCGCCCTCAGGCTGTACCACCATTCTTGATATTCTTTAATGCCTTTGGCGTTGTCATTACCCAGTGCCAGTAGGTTTTCTTGGCCTCGGAGCGGGAAGTCATTAGCGATTGCCACGCAGTCCACTCCACCAACACGCATAACGTATTCCAGTTGTCGAATATAATCATCAATCGTGGGCACGGCATTATTGGTAAGCCAGAAACTCATCATAAATACGCCGAATACGCCGCCGCTATCGCCGATGGCGCGGATCACTTCATCGGGGGAACAACGGGCATGGTTTACTATGCCGCGCGCCGCGCCGTGGCTTTGCACTATGGGTGATTTAGTGATTTTTGCGACATCTAAAGCGGTTTGAGCGCTGGAGTGACTCACATCGATCAAGATATTGGCGTGATTGAGTTTGGCGATAAGTTCGTGTCCGTGGGCCGTGAGTGGTTTATTGAGTCCGCCACTGGCATCATTATCTAAGGCGCCGCCGGCAAAGGTATTGCCGTAATGGTGGGTGAGTTGCAGTACGCGTAGCCCTTGTTGATGAAACTCATCTACCCGCGCCCACTGGTTAGCTTCGCTGTCTTCTTCGACACAATCTGCGCCTTGGATTTGAAAGTATACCGCAGTGCGCTGGCTGTCGCGGGCACGTTGAATATCTCGTCCCCTCAGACCTTGCAGTAAAATATCGGGATGATCGCTCACCCGTTTAGCGGCCTGCTTAATGCTTTCCATACAAGCTTTATAGGTGCGTTTGTAGTTTTGAGTGCCATCGGCTTGTTCTATGGTCTCAATAGCCGAAATATCGCAAAGATAGGCATCGAGCTTAGCGGCAGTTACATCACTTAAGTCATCGGGAAGGAAAGATAAACCATCGACATATATCCGCCTCTGTGCGGCGGCAAAGCTAGGTAAACTGGCGAGTGGACTTAACAGAGTTGCTGCGCCAAGACCTTTAAGGAGTGTACGACGGTAGTGATTGACTGCCTTGATGGGCATGCTCGGTTCCTATCAATAACGCAAATGTAACTTCTTTATACCTTTTTAGGGCGTAGAAGTCTTTGATTAAATCCCTTTTTTGGCCTTTGTCCCTGAGCTAGAGTTGTGATTATTTGTTGTTGCCGAGTGGTTTCAATTATCGCTTGTCGCAGTAAATGAAAACCCTCGGGTTATGATTATCGAGTGGCTTCAACCATTGCTTTTGCCAGTGAGTTAAGGCCGTTGGTGCGCGATGGGCTGAGCTGACCTTCTAGGCCCAATTGTTTGAAGTAAGCTGTAGGATCAAATGCTTGGATTTCAGCGCGGCTTTTGCCATGGCAGGCACCAAGCAATAATCCGATCAATCCCTTAACGATGCGGGCATCGCTGTCGGCTAAATAATAGTGCCTGCCAGCCTGTTCTAGATGATAAATCCACGCATCACTTTCGCAGCCTTTTACTTGAGCGGCCTCGATGCGAAGCTCAGGGCTTAAGCTTGGTAAGTCTTTCCCTAACAACATAATTTGGCGATATCTTTCCTGCCAGTTAGGGGCATTGGTAAAACGCGCCAGTAAGGTTTCGGCATCTTGCACTAAATAGTGAAAATCGGCCTCATTTGGCATAGGCATGATTGAATCTGTCATAGGGCTAAATCCTGTCTCATTTATCTTGAGCATCGTATGAGTGGCGTAGATCAGTCGTTAAATGCTGGATTACAGCAGCAAGTCTTTTACCGAGGCTAACGCGGCAATAAAGCGGTCGATATCGTCTTTATTGGTGTAGATACCGATCGAGGCGCGGCAACAGCCCTTAAGATTCAGGCTCTGCATTAATGGCATGGCACAATGATGGCCACAACGAACGGCAACTCCTTGTTGGTCCAGCAAAATGCCTACATCTTGGTGATGTTCACCGGCAAGATTAAAGGCGACGACGCCGATATTGTCATCAAAGGCGCCGTATAAATGCACTTCACCGAGCGCGCGCAATTGGCTTTGTAAATAGTTAACTAGTTCAGCTTCATAAGCTTGAACCTGCGGCATGAGTTCGGTTTGTAAAAATGTAATGGCCGCACCCAAACCTATGACTTCAGCAATCGGCGGCGTGCCCGCTTCTAAGCGATTCGGCAGGTTGCCAAATTCTGTCGCCTCAAAACTCACGCGTTTAATCATCTCGCCGCCAGTCAATAGTGGCGCGAGATTATCTAACGCGTCGAAACGGCCGTAAAGCACGCCAACACCAGTGGGACCATACATTTTATGCCCTGAGAAGACGTAAAAATCACAATCGATTTCAGTCACATCCAACGTTAAATGCGCCACTGCCTGTGCGCCATCAACTAAGGTGATAGCACCTTGTTTTTTCGCTAACTGCACTAGCTGAGCCACGGGATTGACTGTACCTAGGGCGTTGGAAACATGGCACAGGGCGACGATTTTAGGCTTTAACTCGAGCAAGGTTTTATAGGCGTTGATATCTAAGCGGCAATCCTGACAGAGCGGGATTGGTTTAATGATTGCCCCTGTGCGTTTCGCCAGTTCCTGCCAAGGCACGATATTGGCGTGGTGAGCGGCGGCGTCGATTAATATCACATCGCCAGCATTTAATTGGGTAGTCAGCCCAAAGGCGACTAAGTTGATTGATTCTGTGGTGCCGTGGGTAAAAATGATTTCTTCGCGGCGTTTTGCCTTCAAAAATTGCTGCAACTGATCGCGCACTTTCTCATAGCTTAAGGTCGAACGCGCTGATAACTGATGCGCTGCACGGTGCACATTGGCATTGTCGTTGGTGTAAAACTGTGCCATGGCATCTAACACCATTTGCGGCTTCTGGCTGGTGGCTGCTGTGTCGAGATAACATAGGGGATAACCATCAAGCATTTGATTTAACGCTGGGAATTGCGACCGAATCTGAGCATTTTGCTGATATGCTTCAGATGAGCCAAGTGTCACTGTGGTATCAGGCATAGCATTCGCCGAGGCATGGGATGTTTCAATGTCAGCCATTGTATTCGTCGCTGTGTTAGTCACAGTATTTGGCGTAGGCGATGCAGGTTGAGTCATGGGCGAGGCTAAGGGCAATGAAAAAGGCCAAGGGATCTTCTGTGATCTGCCATGTGAATGCAAGTTTTAGCGGTTTGTTGAGGCGTTGGTATTGGACAGTGGTATTGAACGCCTAATTTCACTAAGGTCTGTTCAAACTGTTGCCTAATAGATATTTCGCACGCCTTAAACGGTTTTAGATTCTAACGCATCATTGAGCTTAGCTATGATGCGATTTTTCTAATGTTTAAGTTTTTCTTTTAAATTCAGCTAATACTTTACGCTTAATTCATCCACCGAAAGTTAAAACTCCGACTATTCTAAATTGGACGTCCTTCGTTGTCAGTGTTTGCTGGAGAGTAGTTTTATGGTGAAGCTTTTAAAAGACTTACGGATTAAACATAAGATGATCGCCCTCGTTGGGGTGATGTTAGTGCTGATCTTGATTTTGTCTGGATTTAGTCTGTTGAAGATGCAGCGTGTATCGGAGGAGATTCATGGCATTGCAGAAGAGAATATTCCATTAGTCAGGCTATCGACTGACATCACCATTAAGCAGCTTGAAAGCTCTGTCATTCTAGAAAAAGCGTTTCGTGCCGCGGACATTGAAACCGCATCGAGCCAGCAAATTTTAGTGGCTTTTATTGCGGATGTTATCAAGCACAATGAAGACATTAGCAAGAAGTTGCTCTCGACTCAAACCATGCTTGGAGAGGCATTAAAAAACGCTAAAACTCCTCAAGTACGTGAGAAAACACAGCAGCTAAATCAAGATATTGACACGATCATTCAACATTTTGCAGATTATAAAGTCCTGCTTGGTACCGTTATTTCGGGAATTCAGCAAAAAGAAGACCATACCGCTTTAGCTAAGCGGGTTGAATCTTTAGAGGAAGCGCAAAATGTGTTTAATGCTGAGCTAAGTCAATTCGTAGAACGTTTAGCACTGATGACTCAAACTGCGGTTTCTGTAACAGAGGAAGAAGAACTTAGGGCCATTTATGGCTTAACGATTATTTCGATAGTGTCTTTAGTCATAGGCTTATTGATTGGCATCGCTTGCAGTCAATACATGGTCAAATCTATCAATCGGTTACGTAATTCTGCCGCCATGATGGAAAAGGGCAACTTTAACCAAGAGCTGCGCGTCGATTCCAAGGATGAATTAGGTGAACTTACCGTCAGTATGAATCAAATGGCGTGGACCTTAAGTAAAACTGTTGGCCAAGTGATTGCTCGAAGTGAAGAAATTGCCTCTATGGTGACTGAGCTTAATGCGGTGGCCGAGAATAATCGTGAGGCTATGTTGAGGCAGCAGGATAACACAGACCAAGTCGCCGCCTCTATGACCCAAATGGCAGCAACGATCACTGAAGTGGCGAGTAGTGCAGAAACCGCTTCGTATTCAGCGGGACAAGCTGAGCATAAAGTGAAAGAAAGTTGTGAGGTTGTCGATGCGAGCGAAAAAATATCGAAGCAGTTGGTTGCCAGCGCCCAGTATTCGAATCAACTTATTCAACAGGTTCAGGCGAGTACGGGAAAAATCCTCAACTTTGTTTCTGTGGTCGATGCGATAGCTGGGCAGACGAACTTATTAGCTTTGAATGCATCGATTGAAGCGGCGCGGGCGGGAGATCAAGGTCGTGGTTTTGCTGTCGTTGCCGAAGAAGTGCGGGCATTGGCAACGCGCAGTCAAACGGCCACGCAGGAGATCAGCGATCTTATCCAAACACTTGTGAAAGACGCCAAATCCTCAGTCGAATCCTTCGCCGATAACGATAAGCAAATCAGTGAGTCATCACTGCTCGTTAATCAAGTCAAGCAGCACTTATTTGAGATTTTAGATGCGTTGACTGAACTGACTCAGGCTAATACTCAAGTCGCGACCGCCAGTGAGGAGCAAGCCGTGACCGCCGAAGATATTAGTGAGCGCATTAATGCGATTCGTGATTCGGGTGAGTTGGTACTCAGCAGCGCTAACGAAACCGCGAAAGCCAGTGAGTCACTGTCTAAGCAGGCTAATTCATTGAGGGAAACGATGCAGCAGTTTAAGGTGCGAGTTGTTTAAATGTATTAGCCCATAATTCAGTGTGCTAACGACGACAGCGGTTAACTTAACTGCGCCACTTCATCTTAGCTTGAGCCTCATTTGTGCCTTAACTCAATGTGAGGTGAGCATATCCTCAAACAATTTGAAGATGCAGGATTCAAGTTGTTTGGGATATAGGTCTATCTTGTTATCCGACACACAATTGCCGTAAAAATGATACTGGTTGTGCAGTGACTTGCAACAAACTGTTGTAATATGTAGCGCTAAATAACGACTAAAAATGTGAATTAAATGGGCATGCGTATTCTTTGGCTTCTTGTGTTAACGCTGAGCATTCTTCCTAGAACCGCTGCAGCATCAGATATTGCGAGCAGTGTTACTGGAGGAACTAATCGCCTTGCTGACGGCGGTGATTTTGAGCTGGGCATGAGTGTTTACGGGATTAATCAAGTCGATGTTCGGCAAACGGATTCAGGTTCTGCACAGTTGTCGCTGTTAGTCAGTGGCATGTACCAGTACAAAGGGCTGTTTGTTGAGATGATCCATCAATCTCAAGATGGCATTAATTTGGGATTTAATCTTTGGAGCTCAGAGGATTGGTCATTAGAACTGCTATTGGCTAACTTGCAAGGTTCATGGTCCCGTCCTGATGTGGATCCCAGTACGCTGGATGAAGCTGGCCGCAATGCTTATCTACTATCGGAAGATTCTCTCTATGTTGGTGCCGGTTTTCGTGCCACGCGTTATTGGGGCGATAACTATGTTTTTCAGTATAGGTTAGTATCTGATTATTATGATAATCAAGGTATTCAAAGTTCTGCCAGATTGGGTAAGTCCTGGCAGGTTCGTAATTGGAATTTTCACGTATTGGGGAGCGTAGGTTACTCATCTGCCACCTTGAATCGCTATCTTTTTGGGATCAGTAAGGAAGAAGCCACTGAACGCTTTCCTGAGTATCGGCCGGATAGCTCTTTCAGTTACGGCATGGAGTTAGGGGTTGCCTATCCGCTGAGTGAAAATTTTGTCTTTCGGGCCATGTATCGCTTCAATGTATTATCCCAAGAAGTGACCGACAGTCCCTTCAATCAAGCGAGTTATACATCGTATTTTAATGCTTCTCTTAGCTATGTGTTTTAGGAGGAGGGCATGAATCGATTTTATCATTTGTTAGCGGTAGTGATGCTGAGCACGCCTTTTTTGGCTTGGAGTCAGGATGATGCCGTTATTTTTACCGCGACCCCAGAACGCTGCATTGCACTGCATAAAGGGCAAACTTGCTATCAAGATGTATTGTTCCGATGGCAGACACCCGCGAGCGGCGAGTACTGCCTCATACTGACTGACCGTCAGCACCAGTTAACCTGTTGGACTGGCAAAGCTTTGCAAGAATATCAATATAGTTTTGAAGGGGATAAAACGGCGACTTTTAGTCTTATCCGTAATGATGATGTGCAACCGCTCGCGCAAGTTAAAGTGGTCGTGACATGGGTTTATAAGGCCCCTAAACAGAGTCAGTCCGGTTGGAGGTTATTCTAATATGTCAGTTGCAAAGCATATCTTAGTCGTAGAGGACGATACCTCACTGGCAGAGTGGATCAGTGATTATTTACTGGATCACGGTTACGGAGTCACAGTGGCTAGCCAAGGTGATTTTGCCTTAGAGATGATAGCCGATGAGATGCCTGACTTAGTGCTACTCGACGTGATGATGCCCGTTAAGAATGGCTTCGATGTGTGTAAGGAGGCCAGGGCATTTTATACTGGGCCCATTTTATTTATGACGGCTTGCGTTGAGGACGGCGATGAAATCCGCGGGTTAGATGCTGGGGCTGATGATTACCTCACTAAGCCGATTCGACCACAGGTGCTGTTAGCGCGGATAAAGGCCCTGTTACGCCGAGTGAGTGATGAGGAGCAAAAGCAGCAATTAGTGTTTGATTCTTTAGTGTTAAATGCGACGGCAAAGTCAGTCACCATTGATAAACAGCCGCTGGATTTGAATGCCAATGAGTTTGATGTTTTGTGGCTGCTGGCATTGAAGGCGGGCACGATAGTGAGTCGCAATGAATTGGTGGCCCAACTGCGGGGCATTGAATACGATGGCCTAGACCGCTCGGTGGATATTCGCATATCGCGCTTACGCAAGAAGTTGCAGGAAGCGTTGAGTCAGCCCTATAAAGTCAAAACCATTCGTGGCAAGGGATATTTGTTTTGCCGCGATGAGGCCGAGCAAGCTTTATGAAGAAGTTAATGACTTCTCTGGTGCTGGTCGTGCTGGTGGCCATTGCCAGCCTAGGCTGGTCGATAAGTGAGTTTGCAACACTTATTGATCCTGATAATGAAACGCCTAGCCCAGCAACTCACCTCGCGGCATTAAAACTGCTGGGCGGTTCACTGGCGCAAACGTTAGATAACGATCCCGCCCCAAATAATGCGTTTATAGACAACTGGAATCAGCGAAATGCAGATCAATTGTCTTTGGTGAATGAAGCAGATTTTGTCTTACCCTCAGCCCTAAAGACAGAGTTTTATTCAGGGGAATCATTACTGCTGGAGTCCGATGACGGCATCTCTTTGCACTATTTATTGCCTAAAACGGGTCAGGTGCTGAATATCAATATCCAGATAGTGACGCCAGCCGATGTGAGTTTTAACGCGAACAAGCTGTATACCATGCTTTTTTATGGCGGTGTGGTGGTGATTTTGTTGGTGTGGGTGTCTCCTTTAATCCGCCAACTGGTTAATCTCAGTAAGGTGACTCAAGCATTTGGTATGGGAGAATTACAGCAGCGAATTGTGGTCAGTAAAGCGTCCTACATAGGCACAATAGAAAGCGAATTCAATCGCATGGCAGATCGCATCCAGCAATTGATCGATGACAATAAATTGCTTAGTCGGGCAGTTTCCCATGATTTAAAAACTCCGATTGCGCGGCTGCGATTTGGTATTGCGGCGTTAGAAGAAACCCAAAGCGAACAACTTAGGGTGAAGTATTTTCAGCGATTGAACCGCGATCTGGACACTATGGAAGACTTGGTGATGACACTGCTCAGCTATGCCCGCCTCGATGAGGCGAATATCCAACCTGATTGGCAACCTATTGAGCTTAATACTTGGTTGCTGGAAAAGTATCAAGGCCAAGTATACTCAGGGTTTTCAATGGAACTCATCACCTGCCCAATACCGTTGAACATCAAAACAGATCCTAAGTACTTGTCAATGCAGGTGAATAACTTGCTCAGTAATGCGCTGCGTTTTGGCCGTGCCAATATCCGGCTGATGTTGGCATTGGAAGATGGGATTGCGTGGTTACACGTTGACGATGATGGCCCTGGCATAGATGAACAGGAATCTGCTCAAGTGATTAAACCTTTTGTGCGTGGTCAGCATAGCCGCGGAAATTCCGGTCATGGCATGGGTCTGGCGATTGTCGATAGAATTGGTTGTTGGATGGGTTCGCCATTACGTATTGGCCGTGCTCCTGACTTGGGTGGGGCTCGCATGTCACTAAAATTCAAGGCTGAAGTTTAAAGTTGGGGTTTAATACGATTGGTGTAATGCGAGGTTTGAGTCGTTTTTGTCTGTTTCTTTAACATGAGCTGAAGCGAGCAATGCGGCTAAATCTGCGTCATCTAATCTGCTGTGTTGATTTAGAGACAGAGGCGGAATGACTCAATTCACTATACGAATGAGTGCCTAACGAATTGGTGCTAAACAGGGGGGATTTATAAATAAAACGCACCAGCCTTGATACCTAACGAGAATCTAGACTGGTGCATTTTTGATGAGCAATTAACTTTTCACATTGACATTGTTAAGTATGTAATCTGTTTCATAGATGCGGGAACTCGCATTTTCTGGCTTGCTATGTAAACCTGTGACTTCGACCATGACAGAGGTTTCTTGATTCATCGTCGAACTCCCCCACAAGATATCCTTACTCGCGCTCGCTCCTACTCCAAACTGGCCAATTGCATCACGATCGGTTTGTTCGTGAGTAAAAGTGAAGTAGTTATAACCCGCTTGTTTGCATAACTCTGCTGACTTACGCATGACGTACTTTCGGGCCAATGCGCGGTCAGTGTTGGTATTGCCAACAAAGCTTATCTGCCAGCTATCGGGTGCAATCTGTGCGGTTTCAAATCCTTTACCGAAAGACCAAAATTGCTTTTCGGTATCGTAGGAAGTGGCACAAGCTGAAAGCATCAGAGCTAATCCAGCACATAAAAATGTTTTTCTGATAAGTGTCATGGTCTTGTCTCGTCAGGTTGTTTAGAAGCTATAGTTCACGCCAAGGGTAGTAACCCACTGGTTGTTACTGTCTATGAGCGGAGAGTCAGCCATGTTGGCACCTATGTGCGAGTAACCTGTGGCTTGAGTAATATCTAAATGCTTAGTGACTGGAATAACCAAAGCGTAGCCTAGCTTATATGCAAAGGTGCCGTCGGCTTGATAGGCAGGGCGCTGCGCCGTAGCTTCAGATGACGTCACACCTGTGTAGTAGTTTGCGAAGTCTTTACTGAAGTAGTGCACACCCGCATAAGGCACCAGATCACCGAAGCCTACATTTATTGGATGGTAATAGGTGATATCAGCCTGAAAACCATCATAAATATTGGTGACATCGTGTTGGAATTTGGTTGATAGCGTGCCATTTCCTAAATGAATGTCGGCGTTTAAACCCAGATCACCACTGAATTTGCGATCCTTCATGCCCGTTAAAATATCCGCATCATCGGCATCAAAGCCTGGATTGGCAACGGCAAAGATACTGAAATTAACGGCACTATCGTTCGTGCCTAAAAAGCGGTAGTTGATGCCGGACAGATCGGCGTTGAAGTCTTCACCGTGGTAGCCGCCATTGAGGTAGGCACCTGTCTGGTGATCTTGACCCTTATAAAACTGACTACCAGTAGCAACACCTGCGCCAGCAAAGAACTGATCTTGATGACTATAGATATTACCGTTACGAATGTAGGTATTGCTTTCAGCAAGAGCGTGGCTTGACATCAAAACACTTGTAATTACAAAGCAAAGTTTTTTCATTTTTTTATCCTTAAGACATCTGTCTAGTGACTGTGATGCCACTATATTTCACTTCTTAAAAGGACTCTGTATCCGAATGTAACCTAGACCATGTATTGCAGCCTTCTCGCATAGCCTGGCGCTGGTGAGCTCGTGGAGCTGAAGACGATGACCTTTTGCTAAGCCACAGGGATAAGATAAAGAAGACTAGGTAATAGGTAGCTTTTGATTGAATGGAGGAGAGAGCGCATTGATGAGGTGATATAAAGGTAAAAAGTTTTGCCTCTAAAGCTATTTGAAATCAATAGCATCAGGGGGATTTGACCAGATGCTATTGGTCAGTCATTCAAACAACTCGCCGACTAAGCCTAGGGGCTAAGGACAAGGTAATCTAAATTGATCGGACAGTTGGTTTAATCGCACTAATAGCTCTGGTGATAAGGTGACTTTTAAACTGTCGATGTTTTCTTTCAGTTGATATAAGTCGGTGGCGCCTATGATATTGGAGCCGACAAACTTACGTGAGTTAACAAAAGCTAACGCCATTTGTGCGGGCGTGAGTTTGAACTCGCGGGCCAAATCGACATAGGCTTTTGTAGCCTCCAGAGCCATTTGCGAACCTGTATAGCGGGCGAAACGCTTAAACAAGGTCAGGCGCGCGCCTTCAGGCCATTGGTCGTTGCAATATTTTCCCGTCAAGGCGCCAAAGGCCAGTGGCGAATAGGCCAGTAATGGCAAGTTTTCGCGGTGACTGATTTCGCTCATGCCGACTTCGAAACTGCGATTAAGCAAGTTATAGGGGTTTTGCACACTCACAATACGCGGCAAGCCATGTTTTTCGGCGAGTTGCAGGTATTTCATCAAGCCCCAAGGCGTTTCGTTCGACACCCCGATATAGCGCACTTTACCTTGGCGGATCACTTCGGCGAGCGCTTCTAGGGTTTCAAGTATCGGTGTTTGATGTTCATGCTCTTGTTGATCGTAAAACAGTTCACCAAAGAAATTGGTATTACGGTCAGGCCAATGGATTTGATAAAGGTCGATAGTGTCTATTTGGAGGCGTGCTAAAGACGCATCGACCGCTTGGTGGATGTTGTTCCAGTCCAGCGCCATATTTTTGCGAATGTAATCACTTTTACCCCCAGGTGCGGCAATTTTAGTGGCGATCACTAAGTCGTCTCGGTTACCGCGGGCCTTAATATATTGCCCTAGGATACGCTCGGTTTCCCCTTGGGTCTCCGGCTTAGGTGGTACGGGATACATTTCCGCCGTATCGATAAAGTTGATGCCATTGCCTATGGCGTAGTCCAGCTGTGCAAACGCTTCGGCTTGGGTATTTTGTTCGCCCCAAGTCATAGTGCCCAAACAAATTTTACTGACCTCAAGATTAGAATGCGGTATGCGTCTGTATTCCATCTATTTCTCCTACGGAAACTCTCTTAGTTTGAGGCTACCAAGCTTTTGCTGTAAAGCAAAGGTTAAACCATAGGTTGAAATGTTAGTGCGCTAAAAATAGCCAGCAAGTTTAGCCATCCTGCCCCATTTTGAGGCATGCCATTGGTTGAAGTTTGTTCGCTGAGTTGCTCTTTTAACGGTTTTAGCGCTTTACTGCACTGAAATGGAGATTCTGGCTTATTTTTGTAAACCTTAGGTACTACTAAATCAGTAATGACGTATTTATGAATAAATTGTTATAAAACTACATTTGCAGATTACAGTAAGTAAGAATGTGAATCTGTGTCACAAAATTGCGTAAATTTACGTATCTAACTTACGAATTTGCAGCGGAATGTGACGCCAATATCGGAATCTGCGTTAACAAATCTCTACCCTAAATTTATCTAAAAATTTTTCATGGTTGATATTTGTGATGGCAGATTTTTCAAACCAAATTGTAACGATCAAAAAAGGCCTCGACTTGCCGATTGTTGGTGAGCCGCGACAGGTCATTGAACTCGGTGCTAAGCCATCCCAAGTGGCTGTTCTGGGAGAAGAGTTCGTTGGGCTTAAGCCGACGATGTTGGTCGAAGAGGGTGATTTTGTTCAAAAGGGCCAAGCCCTATTTGAAGATAAAAAAACGCCTGGTGTGTTGTTCACTGCACCCGCTAGTGGCCAAGTCGTAGCGATTAACCGCGGCGAGCGTCGAATTCTACAATCAGTCGTCATTCGTTGTGATGACGGTAAAAACCTCGATGGGCAGATTTCTTTCGATATCCATCAAGACATTGCCGCTCTCCCTCGACCAACCGTTCAAGACCAGTTGGTGAAGAGTGGTCTATGGACGGCCCTGCGTACTAGGCCTTTCTCGCGCGTGCCTGCGCTCGATAGCACGCCAGCAGGTATTTTCGTCACCGCTATCGATACTAATCCACTGGCCGCTGATCCCCGTTTGATTATCGCCGAGCAAACTGAGGCTTTTAAAGCTGGCTTGCTGGTGTTGAGCCGTTTAACCGAAGGCAAGGTTTACCTGTGCCAGGATAAGGGCGAAGCGATTGTTAAAGAAGCATTACCACAACTTGAGGTGCGCCGTTTTGATGGTGTTCATCCTGCGGGTTTAGTGGGCACTCATATTCACTTTACTTTGCCAGTGAGTTTAGAACGTCAGGTTTGGCATATCGGTTATCAAGATGTGATTGCCTACGGCAAGTTATTCCAAACCGGTGAGTTGTATACCGACCGCATCGTCGCCTTAGGTGGCCCGAGCGTGCTGAACCCGCGTTTACTGCGCACTCAATTGGGCGCTGAGCTAAGTGCCTTAGTGAGTGATGAAATCAAACCTGGCCATAACCGCGTGGTATCGGGATCTGTGTTATCTGGCCATACCGCGGCGGGCGTACATGACTTTTTAGGCCGATTCCACAACCAAGTATCAGTGTTGAGCGAAGATTCGCAGCACCATGTTCTCCCTTGGGTGCGCGGTGGTTCTGACAAATTCTCCATCACTCGTGCCGTAACATCACGTCTGTTTGGTGCGACTAAATTGTTCGAGTTTACGACGCATCAGGGCGGTTCAGCTCGCGCCATGATGGCTTTTGGTCAGTTAGATCGCGTGATGCCACTGGATATTTTACCCACCTTGCTCGTTCGAGACTTAGTGGTGCGTGATACCGATGAGGCGCAGGCCTTAGGTGCATTGGAGTTAGATGAAGAAGATCTGGCGCTGTGTACCTTCGTATGTCCCGGCAAATATGACTTTGGTAAAGAATTACGTGCCTGTCTAGATGTTATTGAGAGGGAAGGTTAATGACCAAACAAGTGAAAAAAACTGATTTACAGGACGCCTCTGATTTACAAGAAGAGTACTACGCAACGGGTAAGTCGATGAAGGGCTTTTTGCGCTCACTCGTCATTGCCAATGGTCGTAGCACTAAGGGCCAAGTGCATGTGCGTGACGCGATTGACGTGAAACGTACCATGACGCTAGTCGGTTTGTGTTTACTGCCCGCCATTTTATTCGGTCTATATAACATTGGCCTACAGGCACAGCTTGCGCTCGCGGGCGGATTATCGACCCCAGATATTTGGAAGTTAGAAATCTTTAATACCCTGTTTGGCAGCCTTAGCCAAGACACTGGGATATTAGGTTTATTCCTCTATGGTCTTAGTTTTTATCTGCCGATTTACCTGACAGCACTGCTCACCAGTTTGTTTTGGGAAGTGGTGTTTGCGCGGGTTCGTGGTCAAGAGTTGCACGAAGGCTTCTTCGTGACGGCCCTGCTGTTTACCTTAATCTTGCCAGTATCGACACCGTTGTGGCTGGTGGCCATGGGGATTTCCTTTGGTGTGGTCGTGGCTAAAGAGCTGTTTGGCGGCATGGGATATAACTTCCTTAACCCTGCGCTGGCAGGCTTGGCTTTTATCTACTTCGCCTATCCATCTGAAGTTTCAACCATTAAACAGCTCGTTGCCGTTGATGGTTTCTCTGGTGCAACGGGGCTGGCACAAACCGCAGCGGGCAAGTTGAGTTTTGCCGATTACTCTTGGTTTAGCGCCTTTAGCGATCCTAACTGGTGGAACAACTTTTTTGGCTTTACCGTGGGCGCGATTGGCGAAACCAGCACCTTAGCGATTTTGATCGGCGGTTCATTATTGCTGATCAGCCGCTTAGCGGATTGGCGCATTGTGCTCGGTGTGTTGCTGGGCATGATAGCGACAGCAACGCTGTGTAATTACATCGGTTCTAGCAGCAATCAAATGATGGCAATGCCGTGGACTTGGCATCTTGTCACTGGCGGTTTTGCGCTAGCAATGATGTTTATGGCCACCGATCCTGTAACCACTTCGTACACTCGCCAAGGCAAGTTTGCCTACGGTGCTTTGATTGGTTTTATGACTGTGCTTATCCGTGTCGCTAACCCCAAAATGCCTGAGGGTGTGATGTTAGCCATTCTGTTCGCCAACCTTTGGGCGCCGCTGTTCGATTATCTGGTGGCCCGCGCCAACATCAAACGGAGATTAAAACGTCATGGTCTTTAAGAAAGATACTGTGGTGGGGACCATGATCTTCACCATCACGCTCTGCCTCCTGTGCTCGTTTATGATCACAGGCACAGCAGGCATATTGAAAGAACGTAAAGTCGCCAAAAAACGTGACGAAGTGCAGCGCTATGTGTTGATGGCCGCCGATGTGAACTTAGGTCAGGGCAATGAGTTTAGAGAGATTTTTGCTAAATCTGTTAAGCCATTATTGATCAACCTAGACACAGGTAAGGTGGACTCAGACGCTAACGTCCTCGATTTCGATGAGCGTATGGCGGCAATTAATCCTGAGACTTCAAGTGCGCCGAAAAAAGATATCGCCAAGATTAAAACCCGTGCGAACGATGCCCGCGTGTTTAAAGTGCTCGATGCCAACGGCAAGTTAGACAGCGTGGTTGTGCCTTTCTATGGCAAAGGTCTATGGTCGATGATCTACGGTTATGTGGCGGTTGAACCCGATTTCAACACCATTAAAGGGCTAGTCGTGTACGAGCACGGTGAAACCCCTGGTATCGGCGACTTTGTGACCGATCCCCATTGGTTATCGCTGTGGAAGGGCAAGCAATTATTTGATGAAAAAGGCAAATTTGCGATACGTCTTGTAAAGGGTGGCGTTAAAGAAGGCGATCTTCACGGTGTGGATGCGGTAAGTGGCGCGACCATGACGGGCCGCGGCGTGCAGCGCGCAATGGAGTTTTGGTTTGGCGTTGAAGGTTTTCAAACCTTCTTCAACCAGCTTAAAGCGTCGGCAGCGCAGGGTGAATTGCAAGGTGAGTTGGGAGAGGCAAAATGAGCAACACTTTATCCATGCGTGACATGTTAACGGGGCCAGTGTTTGCCAATAACCCCGTCGCGATGCAAGTGCTGGGCGTATGTTCGGCACTGGCGGTCAGTAACTCAATGCAAACCGCTGTGGTGATGACGCTCGCAGTGACCTTTGTGTTGGTGTTTTCTAACTTGATTATCTCTGCCATTCGTAACTTTATCCCGACCAGTGTGCGGATTATCGCGCAGATGACGGTTATCGCCTCCTTGGTGATTATCGTCGACATGGTTCTGCAGGATGTAGCCTATGAGTTATCTAAGCAACTTTCTGTATTCGTTGGGTTAATTATCACCAACTGTATCATCATGGGCCGTGCAGAAGCCTTCGCCATGAAGTATCCACCGCATTTAGCGGTCGTCGATGCGCTTGGTAATGCGACAGGTTATGGCTTGATTTTGATCAGCGTTGCCTTTGTACGCGAGCTGTTAGGGACGGGTAATTTATTCGGTCACCCTGTGTTCACCACCATCGAAAATGGCGGCTGGTACTTGCCAAACGAGATGTTCAAGTTACCACCGAGCGCCTTCTTCCTGATTGGTGTGTTGATCTGGACTATCAATGTGATCCAGCGGAAACGGGGTTAAGGAGCAGATATGGAACACTATATAAATCTATTTTTGCAGGCCACTTTTATCGACAACATGGCGCTGTCGTTCTTCTTGGGCATGTGTACTTTCTTGGCCGTGTCTAAAAAGGTGTCAACCGCCTTTGGTCTAGGTGTCGCTGTGATTGTGGTGATGACCTTAGCCGTGCCGTTAAACCAGCTGATTTACGTCAAAGTGCTCGCACCTGGCGCACTGTCTTGGGCGGGATTACCCGGTATCGATTTAAGTTACCTGCAATTGATCACTTTCATTGGTGTGATTGCGGCGTTAGTGCAAATCCTTGAAATGTTTTTGGATAAGTACATTCCTAGTCTGTATGACTCCCTTGGGATCTTCTTACCTTTGCTCACAGTGAACTGCGCGATTTTTGCAGGGGTGATCTTTATGGCGAACCGTGATTACAACTTCGGTGAGTCAGTGGTGTTTGCGATGGGCTCGGGTCTTGGTTGGGCAGTGGCGATTGTACTGCTGGCGGGACTGCGCGAAAGAATGAAATTCAACGCGATTCCCGAAGGCTTACAAGGTATTGGTATCACCTTTATTACTACAGGCTTGATGGCGCTGGGCTTTATGTCTTTCTCAGGGATCTCGCTGTAACGCTACAGTAGGCGAGCCAAGAATTGAGAAAGTGAAACCAGATTCTTTTTAGAAAAGAGCTAGAAAAGGGTAATACGATGGAAATGGCAATTGGCATAGGCATGTTCACGCTAGTGGTCTGTCTATTGGTGATAGTGATTCTAATCGCCAAAAAGAAATTAGTGGCTACGGGTGAAGTGACGATCAGCATCAACGAAGATGCCGAAAAAAGCATTCAAGTTGCCGCGGGTGATAAGTTACTCGGCGCTTTGGCGAGTCAGAGTATTTTTATTCCGTCTGCCTGTGGTGGTGGCGGAACCTGTGGTCAGTGCCGAGTGAAAATCAAATCTGGCGGCGGTGACATTCTGCCGACTGAAATGGGCCATATCACTAAGAAAGAGGCTAAAGAAGGTTGTCGTCTCGCCTGCCAAGTCTCAGTGAAAACCGATATGGAACTTGAGCTCGACGAAGAAATCTTTGGGGTGAAGAAGTGGCAATGTCAGGTGATCTCTAATGATAACAAGGCGACTTTTATCAAGGAGTTATTGCTTGAGTTACCCGAAGGTGAAGATGTTCGCTTTAAAGCGGGGGGTTATATTCAAATTGAAGCGCCAGCCCATGTGGTGAAATACGCTGACTTTGATATTCCTGAAAAATACCGTGGCGATTGGGACAAATACGGCCTGTTTGACATTGTCTCTACCGTCAACGAAGAAGTGTTGCGCGCTTACTCTATGGCCAACTATCCCGATGAAAAGGGTCGTATTATGCTGAACGTGCGGATTGCGACGCCGCCATCGGCCAATGTGCCAGCGGGCAAGATGTCATCTTACATCTTCAACCTGAAAGCGGGCGATACAGTGACCATTTCTGGGCCATTCGGTGAGTTTTTTGTGAAGGAAACCGATGCGGAAATGGTGTTTATCGGCGGCGGTGCGGGCATGGCACCTATGCGTTCACACATTTTCGATCAGCTTAAGAGTAAGAAAACCACACGTAAAATGAGCTTCTGGTACGGCGCCCGTTCAACCCGTGAAGTGTTTTACCAAGCGGATTTCGATGCCCTAGCGGCCGAGAATGACAACTTCGTCTGGCATGTGGCGTTATCTGAGCCATTGCCTGAGGATAATTGGACTGGCTACACTGGCTTTATTCATAATGTGATTTATGAGAATTATCTTAAAAATCATAAGGCACCAGAAGACTGCGAGTACTACATGTGTGGTCCTCCAATCATGAACTCTTCAGTGATTAAGATGCTTGAAAGCCTAGGCGTTGAACCAGAAAACATCCTACTCGATGACTTTGGTGATTAGCCGTTAAACTTAAGCTAGAGCTTAATCTGAGCTTAATCAGAGCTTCAATTAGCGGTTAAAGCTTGAAACTCATAACTCGCGTTAAGGCAACTTAACGCGAGTTTTGTTTATTGCTTGTTAGCGTTTTTAAGTTCAAAGCCTCTAACAATGACATATGCGATAAGGGCAAATATGAATACGATGAGGTACATCCATGCGATACTTTGCAAAGTTTCAATAATTGTTCGATATATCTCAATAGTCCAACGTTCTAGAGTTAGCTGTAGAATTTCAACATCTTTATGTCGAGCGGTAATGTAGCGTTCTAAATCATAAATTCTAACTCCACCAGAAATACCCACAACGTATGTGGCAAAAATAATATATTTTTGCCAAGCGGCACTGATTGAATCTTGAATTATTCGAGAAAATATTTCTCCTAGTGGTCTTTTGAAAATCGAAACAACCAGAAATGAAACGGTTATAGATAGTGCAAATGTAATAATCAGTAATGTAAAGAACATGCTCTCTCCTTAGAACAGATAATCAAATCGACAATTTTACCAGTCATTTAAAATCAACAACATAATCTGCTTTCGGCTTACGTTCAAGTGAATAGTGATTGAGATCGCTTTAAGGATAGGTGCCGAGTGGGTGTCAACATTCGTGAATGATTTTGCTATCTGGGTAGTGCTATTCAGTGGGTATAATTTTTGAGTTGTTAAAGTTAAAGTCGTGGGGCTTCACCCCACACCCGAACAAGGAAGACTGCTCGTCCTATCCTCCTTGGATGCTCCAAGACGCCCCTAGCAAAGTTACATCCATTGAATACTGGCTTCGTGCATATTCGAAAATCGCTAACGCTTCCGATGGGGCGTCCATTCCCCCCGAAAACTACGCAGACGTCCTGTCTGCGTCACGCGATTTTCTTCAACACCCTTCAGCAACTTCGTAGGGGAAGGTGAACTTCTGCTGTCTAGGTGTCGGCAGTTAATCCTGAAAGAGTTATGCTTATCCCATCTTTTGGTTTGATAAATTCTTTTTTATGTTACTGGGTACATCTATTCAAAAAACTAATCCATATGAAAAATCTTTCATCTGGAGCCTTAATCGTCTCATACTGTTCGTTGTCGTTTACTTGTCTTGCAATGATAACTTGTCCTAAATTCTTGATAAGTTTAATGTTATATATGTCACTGAATTCATCACTATTTTTTCATCTAATCCAGGAAACACAATATTATCAGGAAGGCGATAAAAGAAACGATCTGTTGCAGCAAGGAATAACTCGACAACATCTATGAAATCATTGACTTCAGTTTCAGTTGGTATGGCATAATTGTGCTCGACTTCGTTTCTTATTTTGTTTAACTTGTTTAATACTCGAGGGCTGACTATTCCGCATTTTTTGCAGTATTCAAGCTTAGCTGGAAACGCATTTTTGTTGGTGTGACTTTTGTAACCGTATGTATCGACTAAAAGATCAACTTGATAATGCAATGCTCTCTTTGCATTTAACAGCGCATTAATCGAAGAGTGATTGTCTAGAGTTCCCTCAAGATCCTTAATTGCAAAAATGAAGTAGTCACGTGGCTTTAGATCTCCAGTAATATCAATACCTTGCCACTCTGGGTCATAATCGTACTTCACGAGATCAAGATACTTTTCTAATTCTTTCATATTACTCCTTTGTTAAAAGGTTAGGTTTCTCTACTAATAGGGATCGCGGTATATCATACGTCCTATTATTTTGGTTTATTACGTTAATTCTTCAAGCCCTATAATAGAATGCAAAATAATCCCAACAGCTTACCCTAATGCTCCTGTTAATTAAGGATACACATCGATTATATTGTAGTTCTCCTTTGATAGCTTTATCGATATATTACTTAGGGAAAATCTGACTGGTATAAGTTTAATTCCTTAATAATTTACCAATAACACCTGAGTTCAAGGGATGCACAATCCCCTCGGAGTTACCGCAGGGCGAATAGAACTCTTGATTTAATAAAGAGTGCGTGAGTCTTGGCATATAATCCAACTCTCGGTTAAAGTCTAAGTTATTTCTGGCACTCTAAACCTTAAACATAACAACACTTAACACGACCTTGTGATAAGCTTGCCGCTTTCTAAAAGGCAGCATTATTTGTTAATTACGTTAAGGATAACCAATGCGTTTGAGTGTTATCAGTACCCTGTTGACTGGTTTTTTATTATTCCCAAGTGCCAATAGTTTTGGTCTGTTATTAGAAACAGGTGCTGAACAAGAGCAAATCGGGCAAGGCAGTAACTCTATTGCCGTTGAAAGCCAAACCGCATCTTCAGTATCGAAGGTGGCGGAGATCAAGACTTTAATCCAAACCGCGATAAAGGATTCGCCGCAGCCATTTAGTGGCAGTGTTATCCTGCTTGAGCAGGGCAAGCCGCAGCTTGAACTGCAAAAGGGCGAAGGCATTAGTCAAGATTCGCGCTTTGTGATGGCATCGCTCTCTAAGCAGATTACTGCAACCTTGATATTGCAGGCCGTCGATGCGGGGAAACTCGACTTAAACCTATCGCTTAATCATTATCTTTTTGGTGATGCTGAAGGGAATAATAAGGCGCTAAAAGGCATGGATGCAGGTGTAAATCCAAGTGCGGATGCACTTAATCCCAGTCGATATGATGAGCGGATTACGCTACACCAACTGCTGACGCATACATCGGGTGTCGATAAACTGGGTAAGGCCAATCGATTCGAGCCGGGAAGCCAATTTGAATACTCCAACTTCGGTTATTCACTTTTAGGGCAAGTGCTTGAGAAGGTCAATCACCAATCCTTTGCCGAGCAAGTGGCGCAGTTTGCAACGCGATACCAGCTTAATGGCCTGAGTGCTGAGCTTGGCAGTATTGAGGCGATTCACGTCAAAGTGCCTTCACTCGCCGTAGGTTTACAGGAAAGCGAGGTGATTGCCCCTGCTGACTTAGTGCTTGATGAAGCTTTGTTGCCCGCAGGGGGATTAATTGCTTCAGCGCCAGCTTATGCCGCCTTTCAGCATCTATTACATTCTGGCAAGTTGATGAGCGCAGAGAGTTATCAACGTATGACTATGGCGTATACCGAGATCCAATTCTTATGGCCGAATATGCGCTATGGCTATGGGGTGAGGATCAATAAGGACGATGGTCTCGTCGAATACAGTCATACGGGCTATTTATCTGGCTATATGTCGATGACACTGCATTATTCCGAATTTAATTTGGATCTGGTGATGCTGGAAAATCTATCGCTAAATCTTAATGATCGCGCTCGAGTATTTGAACTGCATAATCAGATACGTCAAATCATTCGTAGCCAGTTACTGCTTGCTAAAGCGTCTAATGTTAAGCCTTAAGTCTCTCCATTATGTTGGCTAATAGGCGGCTAAGTCAGATGGTGTGAGTCTCGAAAGCATAAAGCCCCAAAGTTAGGGCTTTATGCTTGGTACTCGTTGGCAGTTAAGGTGCTAATCGTTACCAAAAGCGCTTTCTAAGTGCGGTCTCGATATCAATCTCAACCCTAAAGTACTGCAAAATCGTCCAAACTGAATCGACTAAGGCTTCGGTAAGCGCTGGATAATCATCCTCGATAATTCCGTTAATTTCTTCGACGGTTTCATCGATATATTCCTGAACACCTTCCTCAAATTCGGCCTTTGTCGCTTGATTGCGGAAAAAGCTAAAGTTGTCGAGCTTTTCAATCAATTGATCAATAAGGACTCTCACCGAATTGAGTTGCTCAACTGTGATCGTCGGATCGGTGGCGATCAGTTTAAAAAAGCTCTGCACTTTGGTTTTGAGATCGAATAGCGTTGGGATTTGATCTCGATTTGCCGCCGCATTACTCACCTCTAATTTGGTTTGCTTGACGGGCGCTGGTGTCACATTCACCTCAGATGCTTGCGGATTGGTCGTCATAGAAGCTGTTGCTGGTATTGCGCGATTGTGGGCTATGGTTGTGGGGGCTGGCGGTATCTCGCGCCCCAGTGTTTGTAGCAGGCGGCGCTGGAAATAGCTTTGCGGCAGGGCTTTGCTGAGTGCTTGCTCAAGCTGAGTTTCACTGTAGGAGGCTATCTGCAGCAGCGCTTCGAAAATCTCTTTATATTCTTGCTCAATAGCCGCTATTAGCGGGCTATTGCCTAAGCTATTGGTCACGGTTAAGTTGGCGCCATATTGCTGCAAAAGTCTTAAGATCCGCACCGCTGTTGATTCAAAGCGGGGGAACTCGATTGAACTGCCACCTATCACAGCGCAAAGGGCAGGAGTGGTGTCTTCGGCATTGATGGCATTGGGGTTGGCGCCATGTTCGAGTAACGCCTCTACGCAGGACTGTGCGCCGTAGTAACTGGCGCACATTAATGGCGTAAATTGCTCATCTACTGAGAATTCTTCTAACTTTGCTCCATGGCGCAGTAAGAGTTCTACGGTTTTTCGCCGCATAGGGCCGGTAATTTCATCCCACCAGTAGGTCGAAATCGCCTTGTGTAGAATGGGCGAATTATCGTGGCCGCAATGGGTAAAAATATCCCCGCCTTGGTGAATGAGCCATTCAAGTAGTTGGGTTCGACAGGAGATAGCCGCCGCGGACACATAGTTAGTGTTGTAGATATTGGTGAGGCTTAAATCCAGCCCCTTGGTGAGCAGATATTCCATCACTTGGATAAGCGTTGCTTGATCTTCTTTCCCTGAACCACGCTGGCAGAGAGTGAGTAAGGTTGGTTCATCCACCGCCCCAAATTTTTTATTGATATCCATACCATATTGCAGGAACAGATCGAAAAACTCGGGCAGAAAGGTTTTCTTTTCGACCATTGGATAAACCAATAGTCGTAAATTCGACCAGACTAACATCTCATAGGGTTTACCCGTATTCACAAATTCGGCATTTGGATTAGCGCCATATTTGAGCAACAGTTCAAGGGCTTGGTAGATGTAGCTCCGTTTATTCGGATCGGTAAATTGGGCATTATTAATATATTGGTTGAGTAAAGGTGAATGGTCGGCATCAGGCGGTGTCATCCTATAGATGCGATTGATATCGACGGTGGCCTTAATCAGTTTTTCGATAATCCTAAGGTCAAATTCTGAGGTCAATGCTGCATAGACCAAACTTTTAGCGTGGGAGTCGGCTTTGAGCTGCGGATAATGGTCTAACAGGTATTCAGTGTAGTCTTGCGCTTTGGCGTAAACGCATAGTTCGAGTAAATTGGCATCATCCCAGAAGCTGCTATCGTTGGCCATAATATAGCGTGACTTTTTAAATGCAGGGAAGCGTTTAACTAAGGGAGAAAATGTTTCTACTCCCCAAAATTCGCTCGAAGAAATAATGTTTTCAATTAGGCTTAATTTGCCAATGTCTAATGGAATATCTTTATTAATGATATGCAGGAACAGATCTTTATTGCGTTCATCATATAATATTTCTAGTGGGTGATTTAATTCACCATTAGTCCAAAAGCTCACCGGTTTATTGATATCTAAGTTAGCTGCAAGTAGAAGGTCGATCATGTCTCTACGTTGATGG
The DNA here is from genome assembly GCF_025654295.1 of Shewanella sp. SM23. Taxonomy (NCBI): domain Bacteria; kingdom Pseudomonadati; phylum Pseudomonadota; class Gammaproteobacteria; order Alteromonadales; family Shewanellaceae; genus Shewanella; species Shewanella sp. SM23. The sequence goes on along the minus strand of NZ_JAKKRM010000004.1, from coordinate 58,680 downwards.
TCTTGATAGATATATTGCGGATTAGGATGAAATAGATAGTTGAGCCAGCAATTATTATATTGATTTTGAAAGTAAAGATTGGCACTGGAGTCTAGGTATAGGGTAACGAGTTCTGAGTTGTTATATTCAATAGCCGAATGCAAGGCACTGAAACCATTACATTCGATTTTAGCACCTTTGCTGAGCAAGTATTTTATAAGCACTAAATCGGACTGAGGACTGCAAGATAGGGGAACTAATATATTGCAGGGCGAAACATTGAGATCAATAAAGTTGAGATCTCCACTATCGGCAAGAAATTGATCAACTTTCTTTATTTTAGCCGAGGTCGAAAGCGTGTTATCTAGGCATATTTCCCGAAGTGTGAGTTTCTTATCACTAAAAATCCAACTGAGCATAATGTTCCCTATTTAATGCCGTTAACAAAATGGTATCAAACGCCTTTCAATTTATTAAAAATTGAGTGAGGTAAAATTGCCATATATTAATGCATTTAAGTTAAGAAAAACTATGCCCTAAGACTGATAATTAAAATGATCCTGTTTGAATAACATTTTGTGATACAAATTGATAATGCCAAACAAGTTGCATGATGACATGTTTGGCATTGTTACTTTGATTGGAATTCTGCTTCATATCCTATTGATTAAGATCTAGCAGCATCGGCATTTCGCAGGCGTCGTGGCCTGTGTTCCCTAGGGGAGCCGACAGATGTACAAAGCCTAATTTCTCATAGAGTTTTACGGCTTCATTTAGTACAGCGGTGGTTTCTAAATAGCAGCTTTGATAACCCGTTTCGCGGGCGAAATCGAGTGCCATTAACGCTACGCGTTTTGCGAGTCCTTTGCCGCGGATTTCTGGCATAAAGTACATTTTTTGCAGTTCGCAGACGCCATCATTGTTAGCTAAAGGCGCAATACCGGCGCCGCCTAAAATGCGGCCCTCTAATTCAATAATCCAATAGTTGGCGCCCGCTTGGGAGTAAATCTGGCTTAGGCAATCTAAGGTCGGGTCCGCCACGCTATAGCCTTTATCCGCGGTTAAGCCGTATTCGGCCGAAACATCGCGGATGACTTTGGCAATTGCGGCATCATCTTGGGCTGTGGCTTGGCGAATGTGGCAACCACTTTGCTGCTTGGCGTTATGTACGGCTTGGTTATATAACACGAGGGCCTCTTCGATTTGTGAAGTTTGCAATGGAGTCAGTTGGGCTAAGATCCCTTGGAATAATTGATTCTGCTGAGTATCCAATTTAACGAGTAACTTCTTACCCGCAGGTGTCAGTTGCACAACTAAGCAGCGACTGTCCCGTGGATGTACCTGACTCTGGGCAAGATGTTTATCGATCAAATGCTTGATAGCGCGGCTCGCATTGGACTTATCTATGCTGAGTTTGCTTGCAAGCTCTTTGATGGTCAGGGGCTGCTTGCCTATCTCAAACAGGGCATGGGCTTGCACGGGCGAAAGGGGTAAATCCCCAAAGGCGGCGTTGAGCATGCCTAAATTTCTCACCAGATAGCGAGACAAATGCCTGAGTTGGGCGGATGAGCCTGACTCAGTCGTTTGCTTAGTTTGAGTCACAGGCTTCGCGGGATCTTGAGCCAATGGTGCGTCTGTTTGAGCCATAGTCGAATAGGTTTGGTTGCATGTCACAACTAAGTTAGCGGGCTTTAATTCCTCTTGCAACATATTACTAACAATCTACTGTGTAAATATCAGGATTCAATAATGGCGCCATGGCGAGAATAATCGCTTGGGTGTAATTACTTTCACGGGTCGCATGGCCGTGGGTGAGTAAACCTATGGCACCGCCTTTTTGCTTAATATTGATTGTATTGAACAACCTATCCATGACATCCCCGAGTTCTTCCCCCGCTTCTAATGCTCGATAAACTTGCATTGGTAAAGGTAAAATCGCACTGCGGCCAATGGCAAGCTGGTCTTTATGGCCAATCGCGATATAGGCGAATGTGGCAGGGCCAAAGTCGAAACAATCGACACCGCCTTCCATCGCAAAATAGTAGTCGGCTTTAGTCTCTTGCGGGTCCTGCTGTTGACAATAGCGCACCCGATTGATCGCCCCTTGTCGAGTGTCGAGATCTGTCATTGGCTGCGCCGCAACACCAGAAGGGGCCTCCATACCGCTGGCTTCTATGATGCTCTCAGGGAACAGCTGTGCCATGGCGTTAGTTGCCGCGTTGATTTTTACCGGGTTTTTAGAACCCACTTTTATCTTAATAATGTTTTGTTGCATATAAGTTATTTATTTTGGATTTTAATGTGGACGCTCGTTTGAATCATTGCTTAAATGGTCTGAGGTGTCTAAGCGTTTGGGTTTTCTATTCTGCCACAGTCGTCGGCGAAGCTCAGTAAAAAAGCCAACAGTAGGGGAGGCAATAGCCAGCCTTAGGGACTAGGAAGCGACATGCAACTATTGCTCCTTCAGTAATTTGGGCTGGAATAGGCAGTAAGGTTATGTCATTGAAGGAACCAAAACCAAGAGATAATAATAATGAAATTCAACAAACTCGTGATTGCTATGGGAATGGCCTGCGGTGTAATACTGACCGGCTGTAACGATAGCGAAGATAGCACTACGCCTACCGAACCTGAAACTCAACTGCAAGCTTTTGCCCCCAATGGTTTACTCAAAGCCAGTATTCGTCGTACGACCTACGGCGTGCCGCATATCCAAGCCGACAACTTAGAAAGTTTAGGTTTTGGTAGTGGTTATGCGCAGGCACAGGACAACTTATGTGTATTAGCCGATGGTTTTATCAAGGCGAACTCACAGCGTTCTATGTACTTTGGCCCCCATGCGTCGATTGACTTCACTACGGGTCAACCTACGGCGGAAGATAACGGTAACCTTATCTCAGATTTTGCCTATAAAGCGTTAAAGATCAGAGCGCAAGCCGAAGAAAAATGGCCGAAATTTAGTGAAAACTCTCGGGCACTTATCCAAGGTTTTGCCTCTGGTTATAACCAATATCTTGCTGATGTCGAAGCGGGCACACAAACGGCAGAACCTTTCTGTGGTGGTCAGCCTTGGGTGAAACCCATAGTGCCAGAAGATGTGGTGACTTATTTGTTTTCTATCGCCTTATTACCGGGCGCAGCTAACTTTCTCGATCTGATTTTTTACGCGAACCCAGGAGATGCACAGGAATACATGCCGCGTATCGTTGGGCCCGCGCCTAGCCAAGACCAAACTGCGTTTGTGGCCGATATGCAGTCTAAGTTGATTGCCCGCGCGGCTCGTATCACGACACCAGAAACCAATCCCCGCGATTTAGGTTCAAATGGTTGGGGTTTAGGCAAGGATAAAACCGAAAATGGTAAGGGCATGGTGCTAGGTAATCCGCATTTCCCGCATACGGGTAACCTGCGTTTTTGGCAATCCCATATTACGATCCCAGGGCATTTAGATATGATGGGCGGCTCGTTAGTGGGTATGCCAGGACCGATTAATATTGGTTTCAATAAAGATCTCGCTTGGACTCATACCTTCTCTACTGCTGAGCATTTTGTGATGTATAACCTTGAGTTAGTCTCGGGTGATCGGATGCAGTATTTGTTTGATGGTAAACCTATGCCGATCACCAAAGAGACAGTGTCGGTTCTAGTGAATGCAGGTCCTGCGGGCATGCTGGTCGCCGAGAAAGATATTTATACTACGGCCAAAGGCCCTATGGTCGAAGCTCCTCCCGCTTTAGCGCCTTTTGGTTGGGATGATGGCAGTGCCTTTATGATCCAAGATGCCAATATGGGGACTATGGACCCTGTTGACCATTGGTTAGCCATGAACATGGCGACGAACAAAGAAGAGTTCCAACAGGCATTTAAGGACTACGATGGCGTCATCTTCAATAACACTATGTACGCCGATAAAGAGGGCAATGCTTTTTATATCGACGACTCAACTGTGCCAGGATTATCTGAATCGGCAGTTGTGTTGTTAAAAACCTCACCGGATATTAAAGCGGCTAAGGCAAAAGCCGGATTTACGATTTTACCCGGTAACACTTCGTTGTTTAGCTTCGATGGTCCTACGCCCTATGAGCGTGCGCCCAAGCTTGAGCGCAGCGACTTTGTGCAAAACTCCAATGACTCCTTTTGGTCGACCAACTTGAATGAACCGCTGACTTACTTCTCGCCTATGTACGGCGCAGAGGCTGGACAGCTATCACTACGTACACGGATGGGCTTGAGTTTAATGCAGGACGCCGCGGGGGCTGATGGCAAGTTCAGCTTGGAAGAACTCGAAGCGGCGGTGCTGTCGAATCGCAGTTATCTCGCCGAGTTAGTGCTGCCTGACTTGATTGCCCAGTGTGATGCCCAAGGCAGTACACCTGTGGTGGTGTCGGCGAGTTTATCTAAGGATGTCTCTTCGGCTTGTGCGGCATTAAAGGAGTGGAACGGTAAGCAAGATAACGACAGTAAAGGTGGTGCTTTACTACGTGAATTTGCCCATCTATTCAGCCAAACAACTATGTTGACCCAAGGATTCGATCCCACAAATGCGGCAACGACACCTAAAACCTTGACTACGGATGGTAGTGCCTTAAAGGCCTTGGCGCACAGTGCGCTTAACCTTGAGGCCGCAGGCTTTGCCATAGATGCGCCATTGGGGGATGTGCAATTTGTGGAGAAATCGCTGCCAGATGGAACGCCAAGCGGGTCGCGTTTACCTTGGCCGGGTAGTCATAATGCTGAAGGTGGATTCAACGTGTTTTCAACCAGTTTGTCGGGTGATGACACTTTGATCCCGCAGCACAAATACGCTGCTGTGATGGATGTGGTCACTGGCAAGGCGATGAGTTCTGGCTTAACGGCGAAAGGATACCAAGTGCGTTACGGGTCGAGTTGGATGATGGCGGTGAACTTTACCGATGAGGGGCCTGTGGCGCGGGGGATTTTAACTTACTCTGAGTCGAGTAATATCTTAACGCCTGCGTTTGCTGATCAAAGTATCTTGTACTCGAGTGCTAAAAGCTTCCGTCCTTTGTTGTTCAAAGAGGCTGACATAGCACCTGCTGTAGTGTCGACGACTGAGCTGACACTACAAAAACCATAAGTCAGATTTTGCGCTTTAATCGTTAGCGGCTCACTTCGGAGTTGAATCTGGATGAGCCGTTTTTTATGCGTGTTTGCGACTGATAGCGATTTGTAAAAATTTAACATTAACGACTGTGATCTCGATCTACCTTAGGTGTGAGTATGCGGCGGCTAGTCTCGTTTTGTTGATTTTTGTGACATATGCCCGGTTAGCTGTTTTTCTCGGCGCTTATGCAATGTCACTGGATTTCGCTTGAGGTGAATACCTTGTATTTTTAAGTGGCTTTTTATGTATATGTTTTGATGCTGTATTGAAAACTTATTACATTAAATCAGCGATCTAGATCTCAATATCAGTTTATTATGAAATTCCCTTACATAAAGCCGTGTCAGATCAACTTTTATGGGCTTTTTTTGGTTATCCTTAGCGCGAATTTATTATGCTAGTCACACCGTAAGGTAACTTTTATATGCAAAAAGATGCGACCAGTGTTCTTGGAACACCTCAAAGCACACAGAATCTAGATTCAACGAAACACTTACCTTGGACTCGCCAAGACACGACTTGGATGTTGAGTTTGTTCGGCACTGCCGTTGGCGCTGGAATTTTATTTTTACCTATCAATGCGGGCATGGGCGGCTTTTGGCCTCTTGTGTTAATGGCAGTGATCATCGGTCCTATGACCTATCTTGCCCACCGTGGTTTATCTCGTTTTGTTTGTTCATCAAGCATTCCAGGTAGCGACATTACTCAAGTAGTTGAAGAGCATTTTGGTGTTGGCGCGGGTAAAGCCATTACCGTACTGTATTTCTTTGCTATCTACCCGATTGTATTAATTTACGGTGTGGGTATTACCAACACTGTTGATAGCTTTATCGTCAATCAGTTAGGCATGGCATCGCCACCACGCTTCATTCTATCGGGTGTATTGATCCTCGGTATGATGGCTGTAATGGTCGCAGGTGAGAAATTCATGCTCAAAGTGACACAATTGCTGGTGTATCCGCTGGTGGGTATTTTGGCCTTTATGTCTATCTACCTGATCCCTGAATGGAAAATGGATGCTTTACTCGTCGTACCAGAAGCGGGTGCATTTTTAGGCACAGTTTGGTTAACGATTCCAGTTTTAGTGTTTGCCTTTAACCATTCTCCAGCGATTTCACAGTTTTCTGTGTCATTGAAACGTGACCATGGCGCGAATGCTTCTCGCAAAGCTGATGTTATTTTACGTAATACTTCCATGATGTTAGTGGGCTTTGTGATGTTGTTTGTGTTCTCTTGTGTGCTGTCATTATCGCCAGCACAATTGGCCGAAGCGAAAGCTCAGAATCTACCGATTTTGTCTTATCTCGCCAACGTGCATTCAAGTGGTTTTGTGAGCTACTTTGGTCCATTAATTGCCTTTATCGCGATTGTGTCTTCTTTCTTTGGCCATTACATGGGCGCGACAGAAGGCATGAAGGGGATTATTGTTAAGCAGTTAGACACGAATAAAAAAGGCATTTCAGAGCAAAAAATCAACAAATTTATTCTGGTGTTTATGTTTGTGACGATTTGGGCCGTGGCAATCAAAAACCCAAGTATTTTGAATATGATTGAAGCTTTAGGTGGCCCAATTATCGCGGCTATCCTGTACTTGATGCCTATGTATGCTGTATACAAAGTGCCAGCATTAAAAGCGCACCGTGGTCGCATCAGCAATATCTTCGTGGTTATAGCGGGTTTATTGGCAATGACGGCTATTCTGTTTGGTTTCTTTCGTTAAGTTTTAATCTAGTAGGAACGCGGTTTGAATGTGAATCGTGAGTCGTAAAAAGAAAAGGATCGTGCCATTGGCCCGATCCTTTTTTATTACGTATAACATTTGAATCGCTTATTTTTCTTCGTACATTAAGTAGTAACTCTGCTTCATCCCTAACGCTTGATAGGTCTGCTGTGCGGCGAGATTTTCTTGCTCGACATATAAACGGAAGCTTGCGGCACCACCATTGGCTTCGGCCAGTTGTTTGACTTCGCTGTAGAGTTTGGCATAGATGCCTTGGCGACGATTTTTCGGGCGAATATACACACTCTGGATCCAGTAATAATCCTTCGCACGCCAATCGCTCCATTCAAATGTCACCATGAGCGAGCCGACTAGCTCACCTGCGATTTCAGCGACCAGGTAAAACCCTTTTTGCGGGCTCTCAAGTAGCGTGCCCACACCTCGAGTCAGTGTCGCTTCATCTAAGGCTAGGCCTTCGGTTTCTTGGGCCATGGCCTGATTAAACTGCACTAAGGCGATGAGGTCTTGAGCCTTAGCTTTACGAATCAACATACTACAACTCCTAGGCGGTTATTTGACAATACCGCTCTTGTTTAGTAAACAACATTTTGTGATTCACTTTAGCATGGAACGACGAGGGATAACGAGTTTGGCAGTGGCAGGTTAGGCACTGATATTATTTATTGCTGTGGATATTTGTACGACTAAAGTCTTATCTGCTAGGCTTGTCTCTAGTGTCCTTTCGCTGAACTAAGTGAGTTAATGATGGGATTTATTAAGTCTACTCGCCGCTATAAACTTAAGATTTTACCCGTCTATGATATTGCTGCTGATGAACAGATAAATCATCGTCTGCATTTTATTTTAACGCTGTTGAGCTTTGGTTTATGGGGTTTAGTTTGGTGGTGGTTAGTCTTAAAAGCTAACGGTAAGTCCGACTTTATTTTCAGTGGTTTTGATGACGATTATTGGAGTTATTTGATTGAGCGTGAGCAACCGCCTGCGTCGCTTTATCGTCAGCAAATAGCACCAAAAAAAGTCACAGAATATTTTGATGCTTAAGCAGGAAAACTAACATTTCAGCGGCCAATTTAACAAAGTTGGTTTGGTTAATATTACTGATTTTAAGGCGGTTTAGCTCAACGTGACCCAGATCATCCCTCGATTAAAACCCCTCTGCTAGACTCGGCGATTGCCCCATTTAGACTGAGAAACTAGCGTGCTAGTTTTGGTCTTTGCCCCATCATAGTTTTGAATTCAAGGTTATCAATATGACAAAACAAAAGTCGTCAGCATTAGGCCGTGTTTGGTCTCGCTGGATGTCAGTGCCGCTGTGGCTGCAAATTGTTATCGGTATGGTGCTAGGTATTTTAGTGGGCATCATCTTCGGCGAGCAAGCGACTCACTTAAAGCCGATAGGCACCTTGTTTGTTAATTCCATTAAGATGCTGATTGTGCCATTGGTGTTTTGCTCACTGATTGTGGGCGTCACTTCGATGCAGGATACGAACAAGATGGGGCGTATTGGTTTTAAATCTTTTGCGTTTTATCTCTTTACCACGGCTATCGCGATCACTATCGGTTTAATTGTCGGTTATGTTCTTCAACCCGGTGCTGGTTTAGGTTTGTCATTGGCAGAAGGCGCGACTCAAACTGCCAAAGAAATACCTTCTTTAATCGATACTTTGATCGACATAGTACCGACGAATCCTATTGCGGCTTTAGCAAGCGGGCAAATTTTGCAAGTTATAGTATTTGCGATTGTTTTAGGTATCGCCTTAGTGCTGATTGGCGAGCATGGAAAACCTGCAATTAAAGTGTTCGAAAGTTTAGCTGAGGCCATGTATAAAATGGCCGACATGGTGATGAAGCTCGCACCCTACGGTGTATTTGGGCTAATGGCTTGGGTAGCGGGGGAGTATGGGATTGATATGCTCTGGCCACTGATCAAAGTCATTATTGCTGTGTACCTTGGCTGTATTATTCATGTGATTGGATTCTATAGTTTTTTATTGCGCGGATTTGCTAAATTGAGCCCGCTGCAGTTTTTTAAAGGGATTAGCAATGCCATGTTAGTGGCGTTTACCACGTCGAGCTCTGCGGGCACGCTTCCTGTGAGTATGAAGTGTGCGAGTGAAAATTTGGGGGTTCATAAGAAGATCTCTAGCTTCGTATTACCGCTAGGCACCACAATCAATATGGATGGCACAGCATTATACCAAGGGGTCACAGTGCTGTTTGTGGCACAGGCGTTTGGTATCGACCTGACTTTAGTTGATTATCTCACCATTATTTTAACGGCGACGTTGGCCTCTATTGGTACTGCGGGTGTGCCCGGTGCGGGTTTAGTGATGTTGACTTTAGTACTCACAACCGTAGGGCTTCCCTTAGAAGGGGTGGCATTGATTGCGGGAATTGACCGTATTTTAGATATGGTGCGTACTGTGGTAAACGTCTCCGGTGACTTAGTGGCGACGACTGTCATTGCAAAGTCTGAAGATGAGTTGGATATGGCGCATTATAATGCCGACATAGATCAAAGCGCCGTAATAGCCGAACAGAATATCGCCCTCGAAATTGCAGCGGCTAAGAGTGTCAAAGCATAGGGACTTTTTATTGCTGGTTCGTTAACTAAAAAACCGCCATTGGCGGTTTTTTTATGCTGACAAGTTTTATGGTTACTTCATTTGGCTTAACACTAACACTGGCTTGTCGTCGCTGTTAAGTAAGGTAAGTCGGCCTTGCACTAATTTTGCTTTGGTAACTAATGGCATAGCTTGCATCACTTTGTGCTCTTGCTGCATTAGGGCATCCACACAGGCTTTCATTGTGCTACCGGCAGGAGATAGCTTAAGCTCTTCGCCTTGCTGAGTATATTGACCGAAAAAGTTATTGCAGCTGTTGTTGCCATGTAATTTACCTTCGGCCTCAAAGGTGATTTGCGCTGGGCTGTAATCGATAGTCGGTTGGCCTTGGACCATTTCAATGTGCCAGCGGCCTTCTAATGGAATGGTATCATTTGGGGCTATATCGGCACTTTGGCAGGCGGTGATGCCTAAGAGTAGTGCACCTAAGATGAATGTTTGTTTTAACATCGTTGCGGTTCCTTTTTCCATGATTATGGCCATAGTGTGACAAGTTTTTCGTAAGATCTAAAGGGGTTTATATGACAGGCTCATTTAAAAGCACTCTGAATTTGTTGAAGTTTTTACATTGGTTAGGTGTATTGATGCTAGTTTGTGGACTTGGGTTTTATATGTTGACGCAATGGAGTCTAGAGATAAGCGGCATGTTATTGATCTCAAGTCTGATTGGTTTAGGGTTGGTCTTAATGTCGCCCTATCCTGTGGTGCTGTTTATCCAATGGGCGAAGCGCCAAGATGAGCATTCCAAGTAATTTTGTACTGCCTAATTAAGCCTAAATTTCATTAAATCAAAGCTCTGCCGAATCTGCGGCGGGATTATCGTACAAGCTTGAGTCAATGGCGGGTTCTACTGGCGTGTCTGCGGCTTGTGGTACAGGTGGGCGCATTGAATCGAGTTTGCCCCGCGCGAGTTCCATCATAGGTGCAAGCTTAGCGCTGGATTCTGGAGTGAAGAAACTGTAACTCGCATCGAGTTTAAGCTGGTGGTTTTGCTGTTCTAACTGTTTTTCTACCCGCTTCATAATATGTTGAATATCTCGTTCACCATCCACAAAGGCCAGTACCACAAATTGAGTGCTGTTGTAGTGGGCGGCAACGTCGGCGGTCCGTATCGTATCTTGGATTAACTTACCTAACAGTCTGTGGTGATTATCTTCGAGGGGGATGGGCGTGTTATCCGGACTCAGTAATTCAAAGAAGATGATACCTGCATGGGCACCAAAGCGGCGGCCTAAATTGAGCTGCCTTGGTGCCATCATCAAGAAGCCGTAATGGTTGAGCATGCCCGTTTCTTGATCGCGCATCGAAAGGGATTCAATTCTATGGTTCTGACACAGAAGGGATAATTCCTGTTGCAGTAAAATCTGAAATGGTTCGAGCATAGCGGCATTGACTAGCGGGTCTGCCATATGTGGGTTGAGTACGCACAGGGCGCCAAATTGGCTACCATCCGGCCAAACGATAGGACGTGAGAGAATATGCTGAATACCATCAAAATCCCTTGGTAAATCCTCTAACATAAAGCTGCCGAGGTTTTGATATAAACCATCAGGTTGGCTGTTTTGTATCTGTTTGAAGAGTTCGAGTGCTGGTGGATATAAAGTGCCTGCGGTAAATTGCGGTGTTTCAGTGATTGAACTGACGATGATCTCAAACCCTGCACTGATTTTTTGGAATATGAAAACCGTGTTGGCGTTGTAATAGCTTTTGATGAGCTCACATTGGTGCATCCAGCGTGTGAGATTGACTTGTTGATTATCGGTATCAAGTAAACTCAAGTTGGGATTAATTGTTTCTGGCAACATACAAACGCCTAACTATGGCTAAATATCCATTAAGTTTGGGAAATAAAAGGATATTTAGCAAATCAAAGCCCTAAATATTGCCTTGTTCTTGCTGTGCCTATTAACCCAACCGAGTATACTGGCGGGCTGAAATTGGGCCCAAAGCCGAAATAATGCTGTGAGAACATTGTGAAAATTAGACTAGCCTTACCTCAAGATGTTGATTTATTAGCGATGCTAGAGAAAAAACATCTTAATGATGAATTAGCTTCCGCCAGTATGGGGTTACAAGGGCAAGCTTTTTCCCACGGTGAATTGAGCGAATTAGTGCAGCACCATTGGGTCGTGGTGGCGCAGGTTGAGCAGCAGATCGTCGGTTATGTGATTGCAGGCCGTTGGGGATTTTTCGAACATTGGCCCATTTACCGCACTTTGTTGAATCGTTTGGGGCAACTCGATTGGGATGGACCTAAATTAACTAAGGTCAATTCTTGCCAATACGGGCCGATATGGGTGCAGCAAGCCTACCGTGGGCAAGGGATTTTCGAGGCATTAGTCCATGAAATTCGTCGCCAAGTTGCTCCGCATTTTAGCTATATGTTGACCTTTATTGCTGAAGATAATGAACGTTCCTTTGCCGCTCACTCGGGTAAAGCGCACATGCAGGTTGTGGATTTTTTCACCGTTTCGGCAAGAGATTATTATTTAATGGCGGCAAAGACCCAAGCTTAGTTGTTCGATGATAGAAATTAAGGATTCAATCTCTACTGTGTAAATAACCCGAGTTCAGGTTAAATAACGGAGATAAATACATGAATGTACAATTTGTTGAGTCACTATTAACGGCCTATGCCGAAGTCAATTTATCGGCTTGGGACAACTTGAGATTGGTCCTATCTGAGTGCGCTCACCATGAATGTGAGGCGAGGGGATTTGAAGTCGAGTTTATCTCCGATTCAGGGCAAGTGCAGCATTATTGGGTACAAGTGGGGAATATTTGGCTCGATTGTGGTCGAACCAATGCCTATTCGACGGTGATTACGCGACTGACCGATAAGGAACTTAGCCGTGTAAACTCCAAGAGCGCGTTAGAATGCGCTATTTTATCCCAAGAGCAGATTGGTCTACTCTGCATGCAAAACGCCCATTTCGATCATTGCTGAGTGTGTTAATTCAGTCCGTTTCTCAATCGCTTTTTTGATCAATACTTCTTCATCAGAAAGATGCGCTGAGGGTCAGTGGTGACAGTGCCTATGATCTCAAACCCTTGTTTTTCATAAAACACAGGTGCTTGAATCGATAAGGTATCCACTTGAGCTACCAAGCAACCCCGCTGTTTCGCCTCTGCTTCTGCAAGTGCCATCAGTTTACGCCCAAGCCCTGTGCCTCTGGTTTGGTCATCAACCCAGACGACATTGATTAAGAAGTTTTTATAGATAGTTCGGCCACCCACACCACCAATCAACTTGCCAGCTTCATCACGTGCAATGACAGTCAAAGGTACTGATTTCTCGGGTCCTAAGAGCCCAGCATTATATTGCCGAACGCCGTCTACCAGCGCATCCACAATCGCGATATTTTCTTCACTAATAACTTCAAAGTTCATATCAAAAACTCTTTCTGGAATGTGATTACTTTATAAAACGTAAATGTTATTTCTGTTGTATTCAACTTTTGATTGATCTCACTAATGTTAATCATTATCATTCGCGAAATCATTTGTGGGTTACATTTGTAAACTAAGTTTACTAAACAGGAGAGGTTTATGTTATTTCGTCAAACTTGCTTGGCAGTTGCCATTACCGCTGTATTTGCGGGTAATTTTGTCCAAGCCGAAGAGGCTCCCGACAGAAAAATGGAAGTTATGGTGGTTACTGCCTCTGGATATGAACAGAAATTGGTTGATGCACCAGCCAGTATTTCTGTTATCACCCAAGAAGATTTGATGATAAAACCTTATACCACTCTCCTAGATGCAGTGCGTGACTTGGAAGGGGTTGATATTGGTGAAACCCGTGATAAAACAGGGCAAGGTACCATCAGTCTACGCGGTATGGGATCTGACTATACCTTAATCCTTGTCGATGGTAAGCGTCAGAATAACCATGGTGATATTTATCCAAACAGTTTTGGTGGCAATCAATTTGGTCATGTACCACCACTTGATGCTATTGATCGAATTGAAGTTATTCGTGGGCCAGCATCAACGTTATACGGTGCAGATGCTTTAGGTGGTGTGGTGAACATCATCACTAAAAAAGTGGGCGACGAATGGTCTGGCTCTATCACTCACAGCCGAACTCATCAAACCAATGATGCCTATGGCGAAGATATCACTACCGATTTCAGCGTGATGGGTCCCCTCATTAAAGGCGTTCTTGGGTTATCGATTCATGGCAGTATTTATGATCGAATGGGGTCTACACCAGAGTACGCACCAGTAGATTATCCTAATGGAGAAGTACGCACTCGTTCACTCGGTTTTGGTGGTGGCGGTAAAACCGTCGATAACGAAAATCATATGTTAGGTGGGAGTTTAAGTTGGACACTAAATGAACATCACAAAATTTGGTTTGATTTAGATTCCTCATCTCAAGATTATGATAATACGCCACTGATCAATGATAACGGTGAACGAGAGTATCCGCTTGGTACTGTTGATAATATCGATAGTCTCTGGATTGCCAGTAACTTCTGCAAAGGCGGTGTAGGTTCCCGTGAGGCTGCTTGTCTAGCCAGCGGTGGTGAATGGGCAAGACGATCAAATCCGCGAGCGGGTTACAGCGAGACTCAAAAATTTACCCGTGATGCTTGGGCGTTAACCCATGAAGGTGCTTGGGATTTTGGTACAAGCTTTGTGTCACTATCCTATGTAGACACACAAAATAATGGCCGCACACTGCCATTTACCACTGCTGAACGAGTATTACTACTGCAGATGATTGATGGTAAAGGGGATTACACCGGCATGACTGAAGCCGAACGTAAAGCGATTGCTGAATCCACTTTCCTGCCTAGACCTAAACGCGAAATGGCAAGTAATCAATATACGCTTGATATGAAACTCGATATTCCATTTGAAGCTGCAGGAAATCATGTCGCAGTGACGGGGGCGCAGGTGATTCGTGGTGAGTTGAAAGACGGTGTATTTGGTATGGAAGAAGGTACGCCTGGCGCAGTACAAGAACACAATATGTGGTCTGTTTTTGCTGAAGATACATGGAGCATGACTTCTGATTTATCTGTTACTGCGGGTTTACGTCATGATGATCATGAAATATTTGGCAACCAACTCAGCCCACGTCTATACGGCGTTTACACCATTAATAATGAGTGGACTGTAAAGGGTGGGGTGAGCACAGGCTTTAAAACACCTAAAACCACACAATTGTATGATGGTGTCGTTGGCTTTGGTGGCCAAGGAACCTCACCGCAATTTGGTAACCCAGATCTCGAAGCTGAAACCAGTGTGTCCAGCGAAGTCGCCCTGTATTGGTCTCATCCAGATGGCCATAATTTTAACGTCACTATCTTTAAAAATGATTTTGACGATAAGATTGCTTCACAACCCTGTGGTAAAGGTACGAGCATAGAATGTTCCGATGCGGGTGAATATGCTGATTTAGGTTATGCAGTCAGTAGCAAAACAGTCAACATAGATAAAGTTACTATTCAAGGTGCTGAGCTCGCGGGACGTTGGGAAATTCTAGATGCCTTAACGTTAAATGCTAATTATACTTACACAGATAGCGAGCAGAAAAGCGGTGCAGAGCAAGGCCGTCCACTCGGCAACAGTGCCAAGCATATGGCAAACGCGACATTAAAATGGGAGTTGACCGACTCATTTAACGTATTCTTGACCTCAGAATACCGTGCTAAACGTTATCGCTCTTGGGATATCATTAATGATGCTGCACTCTACTATAAAGGTTATAACGTGTTCCATCTTGGTGGTTCTTATCAGGCGAGTGAGTTTGTCACCTTCAACATGCGAGTAAATAACTTGTTTGATAAAGATTTTACTTCATACGATATTGTCTTCACCGAATGTAGTGACACTAGCACCACTTGTGTCTCTGACGATAATGGCCAAAACGGATACACAGCATCTTACGTTGATGATTTTAATAACAAAGATAAGGCCCGTAACTTCTGGGTTGGTATGAATGTACGTTTCTAAACGAATACCCTGTGCATTAGCCATTATTTGATATTCATGGGCGATAGATAAAACTGAGAGTTACCCGTTTGATAAAGGTATCCACTATCAATTAAACAATAGGGTAACTCTCATTACTCATTACTCATTACTCATTACTCAGTGCACCTGCACTGTGCTGGTGAGTCCGCACTATCGAGCCATCAATAAAGACCCATTCCGTGTCGGCCATTTTTACTAAAGCTTTGAGTAAATAGGCCTGAATGTCTTTTTAGATCATAAATGAAACCCTCTAAAAACCGTACTCCAATGGCCCAACTCTTTGGGTCAATCTTGCTAAGGGGGGCCTACTAGAAGGCGGTAAAGAATGCCTTCAAATGTTTATCTATGTTCAGGTTTATCATAAACACGGCCTGTGCTGTTCATTAAATGAAATAGCGTTTCCCTGCGTGCATTGGTTAGTATCAATCTTGGCATGCTCTCTAAAAATCATTCTCGAAAGCTCAATAGACCCTAGATGAAGTCAGAAAAATTAAAGGTGCTAGCGTATAAGCCTACAGAATCAGCCATTGTCCGTTTGGATAAGTACCAATATAACCAAAGGGTATTCTTCCACAGAGATACCAAGATAGGCGTTCACTCGTAAAGGCTGAAAGTTTAACGTCAGCTAGGAGCAGTGTTGCGAGCGTATTAGCGTCATCGGATGTCAGCGCGCATATTTCTGCAACGGGAATAATTTTCCAAGTGGAGAGGTAAGCTGACTTAGAAATTTCATCGACTTCGCTGTCAGAAATCCAAGCATGCACATCATTTACTACTGCCTTTGTTTTTAACGAATTTGCCATGTCATGGTCTGTTACACACAGGCTTTCATAGTGGATTTCGTAAGGTGTTTCAAAAAAGGCTTCAGGATCGGATTCAAGAAAAGCGGCGATCTCCTCTAATGTACCGTATGTCTTTGCTGTTTCCTCTGGCAGACCTACGTTGGCTGCCCATGCACAAGATTGAAGTTGCTGTAATAAGATGGCGTTATCGGTCATGGGGTCTGTGCACTCTAATGGTCTGTGTATATGCTGTTTTTTATCTTGCCATATTTGTCTTAGCACTATTAATCTAACCAAATGTCAGACATAAAAAAACCGCTGGATAGCGGTTTTTTTATGGGTCTTAAGTGTAAAAATTGAAATGAATTAAGACTATAGACCTGCGTCAGCGCGCAATATTTCGGCTTTATCAGTAGCTTCCCATGGGAATTCGCTGCGACCAAAGTGGCCATAAGCGGCGGTCGCTTGATAAATTGGACGTGCTAAATCTAGCATGGCCGTTAAACCGTATGGGCGAAGTTCAAAGTGTTGACGGACTAACTTGATCAGCACTTCTTCAGACACCTTACCAGTACCGAAGGTCTCGATGCTGATAGAGGTCGGCTCTGCCACACCAATAGCGTAAGACACTTGGATTTCACAGCGATCAGCAAGACCTGCTGCAACGATGTTTTTTGCTACATAACGGGCAGCATATGCCGCGCTACGATCCACTTTTGATGGATCTTTACCAGAGAATGCGCCACCACCATGACGGGCCATGCCGCCGTAGGTGTCAACGATGATCTTACGACCGGTTAAGCCGCAATCACCTACTGGACCACCGATAACAAAACGGCCAGTTGGGTTGATAAAGAACTTAGTATCTTTGTTTAACCATTGAGCCGGTAATACAGGCTTGATAATGGTTTCCATCACGCCTTCAATTAAATCGGCTTGTGAAACGTCATCTCTGTGTTGAGTCGACAACACAACTGCATCGATACCGACAATTTTGCCATCATCATAGGCAAAAGTGACTTGGCTTTTCGCATCTGGGCGTAACCAAGGTAGCGTGCCATTTTTACGCACTTCAGACTGACGTTTCACTAATGCGTGAGCATAGGTGATAGGTGCAGGCATCAGAATGTCGGTTTCGTTGTTAGCATAGCCAAACATTAACCCTTGATCGCCAGCCCCTTGCTCTGCAGGGTCTGCGCGGTCTACACCTTGATTAATGTCGGGTGATTGCTTACCAATGGCGTTTAATACTGCGCACGAGTCTGCATCAAACCCCATATCTGAATGGGTATAACCAATTTCACGCACCGTTTTACGGGTGATTTCTTCAATATCAACCCAGGCAGAGGTAGTGACTTCACCACCCACTAATACCATGCCGGTTTTGACATAAGTTTCACACGCTACGCGTGCTTTTGGATCTTGAGCCAGAATTGCATCTAGCACAGCATCAGAAATCTGATCTGCAATCTTATCGGGATGACCTTCTGAGACCGACTCAGAAGTAAACAAGTGCTTTGCCATAGTAGGAAAATCTCGTCGTTAGCATTCAAACGTGTAGAAGCATCTACATCTAGACGGCTATTTTAGTTTAAATCCGATTGCCGATCACCCCCGATAATAAAAAATCCTCTCAGATTGTGACCTGAAAACGACTACGCTCTGTCATAAATAGGTTATTTTACTTATATTTCATAGCATTAAGTTTACTATGTTTTTGAGAAATTTATTTCTCCATTACAAGTGATCCTTGCTATGCCCTCTCAAGTAAACGCCAGCAAAGTGACTGGCTTGTTTCTGCGACTTGTATACCCAAGCGACCTGAATCCTGCATCTTCAGGTTGTTTGGGTACATATTCGCCCATCTTTTGCTGAGTGAATGGTAATTTTAGTTTGCGTCACACTGGCATGTAGGGGAAAATATGCATCCAAATTGCCCGCTAGACCCCACAAACAAGCAGGAGAGAGCATGTCTTCCCGTAAAGTACTCGCAAACGCAATCCGTGCGTTAAGTATGGATGCAGTTCAAAAAGCAAATTCAGGCCATCCCGGCGCCCCAATGGGTATGGCAGATATTGCTGAAGTGCTGTGGAATGATTTCCTTAAGCACAACCCGAACAATCCGAAATGGGTAGATAGAGATCGTTTTATCCTCTCTAACGGTCACGGTTCAATGCTGATTTACTCTTTACTTCACCTGACTGGTTATGAATTACCAATTGAAGAGCTAAAACAGTTCCGTCAATTGCATTCTAAAACACCGGGTCACCCAGAATACGGTTACACACCAGGTGTTGAAACCACAACGGGTCCACTCGGTGCGGGCATCAGCAACGCTGTCGGTATGGCGATTGCTGAGAAAACCTTAGCGGCACAGTTTAACCGTGATGGTCACGATATCGTTGATCACTATACTTACTGCTTCCTCGGCGATGGCTGTTTGATGGAAGGTATTTCCCACGAAGCCTGTTCATTAGCCGGTACTTTAGGTTTAGGTAAACTGGTCGCATTTTGGGATGATAACGGTATTTCTATCGATGGCCATGTTGAAGGCTGGTTTACCGATGATACGCCAAAACGTTTTGAAGCTTACGGCTGGCATGTGATTACCGGTGTTGACGGTCACGATAGCGCGGCAATCCGTGCTGCTATCGAAGCGGCGAAAGCGGTGACTGATAAACCAACAATGATTTGCTGCAAAACCATTATCGGTTTTGGTTCCCCCAACAAATCTGGCAGCCACGATTGTCACGGCGCGCCACTAGGCGATGCAGAAATCGCAGCCGCCCGTGAATTCCTTGGCTGGCCACATGCACCATTTGAAATCCCTGCTGACGTTTATGCCGGTTGGGATGCCAAAGAAGCCGGTGCGGCCCGTGAAGCAGCGTGGAACGAGAAGTTTGCAGCATATCGCGCTGCTCACCCAGAACTGGCTGCTGAATATGAGCGTCGCGTTCTAAAAGGTGAATTACCGGCTGATTTCGAAGAAAAAGCGCAGGCATTCGTACAAGCATCACAAGACAAAGCCGAAGGCATTGCGAGCCGTAAAGCCTCACAAAATGCTATTGGTGCATTTGGCGCTATGTTGCCTGAACTGTTAGGCGGCTCTGCTGATTTAGCGGGTTCTAACTTGACACTGTGGTCAGGTTCTAAAGGTATTCAAGACGACCCAGCTGGTAACTACATTTACTACGGCGTGCGTGAATTCGGCATGAGTGGCATTATGAACGGTGCTTCGCTGCATGGTGGTTTCATCAACTACGGCGCAACGTTCATGATGTTCATGGAATATGCTCGTAACGCAGTGCGTATGTCGGCGCTGATGGGTATTCAAAACATCTTCGTTTATACCCATGACTCTATCGGTCAAGGTGAAGATGGCCCAACGCATCAACCAGTTGAGCAATTAGCTAACCTGCGTATGACGCCAAATATGGCCGTATGGCGTCCATGTGATGCGGCAGAAACGGCAGTTTCTTGGAAAGCTGCGATTGAGCGCCGTAATGCACCTACGTCACTGATCTTCAGCCGTCAAAACCTGAAAGCGCAAGCGCGTACCGCTGAGCAATTAGCTAATGTGGCTAAAGGTGCTTATGTACTGCAAGACTGTGCGGGTACACCAGAACTGATCCTGATCGCAACTGGTAGCGAAGTACAATTGGCAATGGATGCAGCTGCTGCACTGACTGAGCAAGGTAAACACGTTCGCGTCGTCTCTATGCCATCGACAACTGAGTTCGATAAGCAAGATGCCGCGTATAAAGAATCTGTATTACCACGTGCTGTGACTAAACGTGTGGCTATCGAAGCGGCGCATACCGATTTCTGGTACAAGTACGTCGGGTTTGAAGGCACAGTTGTGGGCATGACCACATTTGGTGAGTCTGCGCCGGGTAACGTGCTATTGAATCACTTCGGTTTCACCGTTGAAAATGTGCTGAATGCTGCAAAATCATTGGGCTAATGGCTCAAGGGATTAGATTCAATACAAAAGGTTAAACTTTTTAAGTGTTAATCTGTATAATGCGGCCTGCAATCGTTTGCAGGCCGTTTTTGTATTAAGAGGAAATTGAGACCTCAATGATCCGAGTCGCTATCAATGGTTATGGCCGTATCGGCCGCTCTATTCTCCGAGCTTTATATGAGTCTGGAAAACGGCAGCAAATGCAGATTGTCGCGATTAATGAATTAGCTAAACCTGAAGCCATTATTCATCTGACCCAGTACGACACCACCCACGGTCGGTTTGCGCACAAAGTGAAGCTCGTCGATGATCACATGCTGATTGGCGACGATGCGATAAAAATTCTCCACGAGCCCGATCCGGCAAAACTCCCTTGGCACGAGATGGACATAGATATTGTCTATGAAGCCACAGGCGTATTGCTCGATCGTCAAAGCTGCGAAGCCCATATTCATGCTGGCGCTAAACAAGTGCTGATAAGCCATCCGTCCTCAGCCGATGTCGACGGCACAATTGTTTATGGTGTAAACCACGATTTACTCCGCGCCGAACACACAGTGGTGTCCAACGCTTCTTGTACAACTAACTGTATCGTACCTGTGATCGACGTACTCGATCGCCACTTCGGCGTTAAAAGCGGTGCCATTACCACTATCCATTCTGCAATGAACGATCAGCAAGTGATTGATGCTTACCATGATGATTTGCGTCGAACCCGCGCTGCTGGTCAATCGATTATTCCTGTGGACACTAAGCTTGCCCGCGGTATTGAGCGGATCTTGCCGCACATGAAAAATAAGTTTGAAGCGATTTCGGTGCGCGTGCCCACCATCAACGTGACCGCCATCGATTTGTCCGTGACCTTAGAAAAAACCGTCGATATTGCCACAGTCAATCAGGTGCTGGAATCAGCCGCCAATGGGCGATTTAACGGCATCTTAGGCTATACTGATGAGCCCTTAGTCTCATGTGATTTCAACCATGATCCGCGCTCCAGTATTGTTGATGGTACCCAGACCCGCGTGAGCGCCGGTCAGTTGGTGAAGTTACTCCTGTGGTGCGATAACGAGTGGGGTTTTGCCAATCGTATGTTAGATACGAGTTTGGCGATGATCGCGGCCAAGCGAGGCTGATAAAAGTAGATTATTCACTTGTGGGTCACTGAATTTATGCCAATTCGACGGGATGTCGAGCGCCGAGCGGCAGTCAATTCATACCGGCTATAGTGTGAAACAGTTTGTTTTTTGATTATAAAAGGAAGCGTTACCATGGCAATTATCAATATGTCAGATCTGGATCTACAAGGTAAGCGCGTGCTTATCCGCGAAGATCTTAATGTCCCTGTCAGCAATGGCGTCGTCACCAGTGATGCACGTCTGCGCGCCTCTCTACCGACTATCGAGTTGGCCCTTGAAAAAGGTGCGGCTGTGATGGTGATGTCGCATTTAGGTCGTCCGACCGAAGGCGAATACAATGCTGAATATTCTATGCAACCTGTGGTCGATTATTTGGCAAAAGCCCTGTCTTGTCCTGTGCGTTTAGCGACCGACTATTTAGATGGCGTTGACGTTGCCGTGGGTGAAGTGGTTGTGTTCGAAAACGTGCGTTTCAACGTGGGTGAAGGCAAGAACAACGAAGCCTTATCGAAAAAAATGGCGGCGCTGTGTGATGTCTATGTGATGGACGCCTTCGGTACAGCACATCGTGCCCAAGCATCGACCCATGGCGTGGGCATGTTTGCCCCAATCGCCTGTGCCGGTCCATTACTGGCACAAGAATTAGATGCCTTAGGCAAGGCATTAGATAATCCTGCGCGTCCTATGGTGGCGATTGTCGGTGGCTCTAAAGTGTCGACTAAGCTGACCGTGCTAGAAAGTCTTTCAGGCATAGTCGATCAGTTAGTGGTTGGCGGCGGTATTGCCAATACTTTCATTGCGGCGGCGGGCTACAATGTCGGTAAATCGCTGTATGAAGCGGATTTGATCGACGAAGCTAAGCGTTTAGTGGCTAATGCTAAGAGCCGTGGCGCCGATATTCCTGTGCCGACCGATGTGGTCGTTGCGGGCGAGTTTAGCCCAACAGCAGCGGCAACGTTAAAATCGGTTAGCGAAGTCGCTGATGGTGAAATGATTTTCGATATTGGTCCAGATAGCGCTGAAGCACTGGCTAAAATCATCGAATCTGCTGGCACTATCGTGTGGAACGGCCCTGTGGGCGTGTTCGAATTCGACCAATTCGGTGAAGGTACTAAGCGTATCGCCCAAGCGATTGCTGATTCAAAAGCGTTCTCTATCGCTGGTGGTGGTGACACTTTGGCTGCGGTTGATAAGTACGGTATTGCCGATAAAGTGTCTTACATTTCGACTGGCGGCGGTGCTTTCCTCGAGTTCCTCGAAGGTAAAGAATTACCGGCTGTGGCTATGTTAGAAAAGCGCGGCGCTTAATCATTAAGTTTTAAAAAACGCGGCGCATAAGACGCCGCGATAAGCTCTGATAACATCAAAGCTTTGATAAAAAGTAAAAAATTATAAAAAAACCGCCCGTATTCATCTAAGGTACTTAATTTAAGTTGTTTATTTAAGGTACAGAGTTGAATGCGGGTATAAAAATCCATCCAAACGATAGCGACCTCGGTGATAGATATCACCCTATTATTGGAGTTAAAAAATGGCGTTAATTTCCCTACGACAACTACTTGATCACGCAGCAGAACATGGATACGGTGTGCCTGCGTTTAACGTTAACAACTTAGAGCAGATGCGTGCCATCATGCAGGCCGCTGAAGCAACAGACAGCCCTGTGATAGTGCAAGCTTCTGCTGGCGCGCGTAAATACGCTCGCCCACAGTTCTTAAAATATTTGATGGCAGCGGCTCTTGAGCAGTACCCAGATATTCCTGTGTGTATTCACCAAGACCACGGTACCGATCCTGATATTTGTCAGCGTTCTATCCAATTAGGCATGTCATCAGTCATGATGGACGGCTCTTTGATGGCTGACGGCAAAACGCCTGCATCGTACGAGTACAACGTTGATGTTACCCGTCGTACAGTGGCATTTGCCCATGCGTGTGGTGTGTCAGTTGAAGGTGAAATCGGCTGTTTAGGCAGCTTAGAAACTGGCCAAGCTGGCGAAGAAGATGGTGTTGGTGCATCAGGTATTTTAAGTCACGATCAAATGTTGACTAGCCCTGAAGAAGCGGCGCGTTTCGTTGCCGATACCCATGTTGATGCACTCGCGATTGCTATCGGTACTAGCCATGGTGCATATAAGTTCAGTCGTAAACCGACGGGCGATGTACTGCGTATCGACCGCATCAAAGAAATTCATGCGCGTATTCCTAACACTCACTTAGTGATGCACGGTTCATCTTCTGTGCCACAAGAGTGGCTAAAGATCATCAACCAATATGGTGGTCAGATCCCAGAAACCTACGGTGTGCCATTAGAAGAAATCGTAGAAGGTATCAAACACGGTGTACGTAAAGTCAACATTGATACCGACTTACGTTTAGCATCAACGGGTGCCGTTCGTAAATTCCTAGCTGAACACCCAAGTGAATTTGATCCACGTAAATTCCTGAAAGCATCAATGGAAGCCATGGCCGATATCTGTACGGTTCGCTATGAAGCTTTCGGCTGTGCAGGTCAAGCATCTAAGATTAAGCCATTGTCTTTACAAGCAATGTATAAAGCGTATCAGTCTGGCGCGTTAGATCCTAAGATCAATATGTAAGCGTTATCACTGAGATAAAAACCCGCTAAAGCGGGTTTTTTTATACTTAAAATAGCTGCAATTTTCATTTTTTAATCGTAAATGTTAATATCGCGCAGATTTTCAGGGGAAAATACTAACCCTTATTAATATGTGCTTATTCAGCATCGCTGGGACGAACAGATATTTATAGGGATTGGATTTAACGGAACAGGAACGGATAAACATGAAGAAAGTACTGACCGCAGCACTATTAATGGCTGCACCTTTTATGGCGATAGCTGGGGCCGATTTTGTAAAAGGCGATGAGACATTCGCAGGTGAAGCTGAGCTTGGTGCAACCTTAACCACAGGTAACACTGAAACCTCATCATTCAAAGGACGTTTAAATCTTAAGCATGAGCTTGGCGATTGGGAGAATCAGTACTTACTCGAAGGTTTATATAAAGAGGATACAGGTTCTGTTACCGCGAAACGCTATTTAGCGGGCGCACAAGGTAACTACAAGATGACAGATCGTAGCTACTTGTTTGCTAACGGTAATTATGAAGTTGATCCGTTCACAGGTTATGATTACACACTATCTGGTGCAGCGGGTTATGGTTATAGATTCTATGATACTAGTAAGACCTTTTTAGATGTCGAAGTCGGTCCAGGTTATATCTATCAGCGTCTTGATACAGAGCAAGCACTTATCGAAGGCCATGACACCAATGACAGCGTCGTCGCTCACGGCGTGATCAACTTTGAAACCGAAATCACTGACACCTCTAAATTCCAACAACGTTTCGTTGCAGATTACGGTGATAAGCTCGATGCCCGCTCTGAAACTTCGTTAACGGCGAATATTATCGGCGCATTAGCAATGAAGTTTGCCATTATTGTGCGCTACAACAGCGAGCCGTTGGATAATAAGAAAAGTACAGATACAGAAACCAATATGACCTTGTTATATTCCTTCTAATACTGTGACACTGATTTAGAAACTAAAAAGCACCTTTGAGGTGCTTTTTTATTGGCTCTTTTTAGACTAAGTTAAATGTTTCTTTATTAGTTATCGCTGTAGTTATACAAAAATTAATGTTTTAAACGCCTTTGGTTATAGGGTAATGCATAGAAAGTTGCGTTTTATCAACATTTACTATGCCGAAGCTATGGTAATTTTCGACTAATTTCCTACGTAGAGATGAACTTTAATGAAATTACAGCGGTTGTTTAAAGGCAGTGGAATGGCGTTATGGAGTCTATTCTGCGTTGCAATATTGAGCGGATTCTCACCTGCAGCATGGGCTATGACAGAAGGGATAGAACGGCTTAATTTAACCGCCTCGAGTGTGGGTTATGTTGCCGTCTTTGTGTTTGTACTTGCATACATAATGGTGATGGCTGAGGAGTCGTTACATTTACGCAAGTCGAAACCTGTGCTGGTCGCGGCAGGGATTATCTGGGGCATGATAGGTTTTGTGTATGTACAAAATGGTATGTCTGAAGTGTCGGAAGCGGCATTCAAACATAACTTGCTTGAATATGCGGAGCTTCTACTCTTCTTACTCGTGGCGATGACTTATATCAATGCTATGGAAGAGCGAAATTTGTTTGATGCCATTCGTGGTTGGCTTGTCGGCCGTGGGTTTAGTCTAAGAACCGTATTTTGGTTGACGGGGTTTATGGCGTTCTT
Organism: Shewanella sp. SM23; assembly: GCF_025654295.1. Lineage (NCBI taxonomy): Bacteria > Pseudomonadati > Pseudomonadota > Gammaproteobacteria > Alteromonadales > Shewanellaceae > Shewanella > Shewanella sp. SM23. Next base: position 33,088 of record NZ_JAKKRM010000004.1, on the reverse strand, counting down.
TATCTCACCCGTGGCAGATAATTTAACGACTGCGCTATTGATGTGTGCCGTGGTGATGAAGGTGGGGGCAGGGCAACGCAAGTTTATCACCCTAGCCTGTATCAACATTGTTGTTGCGGCTAATGCGGGTGGCGCGTTTAGCCCGTTTGGTGATATCACGACCTTAATGGTGTGGCAAAAAGGATTAGTGCACTTTAGCGATTTCTTCCATCTGTTTATTCCTGCTTTAGTGAACTTTGCATTACCCGCTGCCATTATGAGTGTGTTTATCCCACATTTCGTGCCAGAGCCAGAAAAAGAGCATGTTTATACTAAGCCGGGTGCTAAGCGAATTGTTGCGTTGTTTTTACTCACAATCGCTACGGCAGTGTGTGCTCATTCCTTCTTAGGTATGCCACCTGTATTGGGTATGATGACGGGATTAGGTTTCTTACAATTCTTTGGTTTTTATCTGCGTAAAACCTTCAATCGTTCCGTTGCCCGCGAACGTGCAAAGGCTGAATTGCGTCAGGACGAGCAGCGTCTTCAGCAGCTTGGTAGTGTGGTGCCCTTCGATGTGTTTAGCAGGATCTCCCGCGCTGAATGGGATACCCTGTTGTTCTTTTATGGTGTAGTGCTATGTGTGGGTGGCCTTGGCTTTATGGGGTACTTGAGCTTAGTATCTGAGGCTTTGTATTCCAATTGGGATACGACCTATGCCAACGTGGCTATCGGTCTGTTGTCTTCGGTTGTTGATAATATTCCGGTGATGTTTGCTGTGTTGACGATGAACCCTGAGATGGCCTTAGGCCAATGGTTACTGGTAACGTTAACCGCAGGAGTTGGGGGCAGTTTATTGTCAATTGGCAGTGCTGCAGGGGTCGCGTTAATGGGACAAGCTAGGGGGATTTACACCTTTGGTGCCCATTTGCGTTGGACACCTGTCATTGCGCTGGGTTATATCGCGAGCATTTTAGTACATATGTGGCTCAATGCTGCGATGTTCTAAATAAAAGTACTGATCATTCATCTTTTGGGCTGTATTGACGTTTGTGAGTCGTTTTGTAGCGAATTATTTAGCGAACAACATCGATCTAACAAAATTCAATCGCATAACGTCTAGATATCAATGAATAAAATAGAGGCATCCGATGGATGCCTCTATTTGTTTGGATATGTCATTGGAAGGATTATTGCGGTAGCACTTGAATTAAATCCAGCTCGTTATTGGCTTTTGCGCCGTAGATCTGAATCGCGACTTTAATTTGTGCCACTGAACCACTTGGATCCTGCTGAGCCCAATCTAAGCCTGCTATCTCAAATTGGTATTGACCGCTTGTGACTTCGGTTAATTTACCGCTGCATTCTCCAAGACTTTGGCAACGATAATTTTGGGTAACATGCCAGTGTTTCCATGCCTTCGGATTCGAGGATTCCTTGGCTTTGTCGGGGAACCCAAAATAGTAAATATCATAGGTTTTCGCCGCAGTGATCGCTTCTTGTTGCGCATCCGTCAGTGAAAATTGAATTGTCCCTGTACTCGAGTCAAATTGCTCAAGCTTGAGATTTATTTGCGTTGCTTCATCAATGTTTACTGCATTTTCGACGGGAGGTGGCTGCGGCGTTTCAGGCTCAGTGTTATTGCTGTCACTGCCACATCCTACGAGCATTAATGTCGCGAGGGTCAATGTGAGTAATGGGTATTTCATCACAGTCTCCTTAATTGAAATGCCCTGTATGGCAAGTGGTGCATTCCATGTCTGTTTTTACACTTGCCGCTGAGCCTAGTGTGCTAGTACTACCGTGACAAGTTTGGCAATCTTGTGCATCTGGTGTTGGTTTACTACCAACAAGGGCGCCGATATTCTCCCCTTGATAGGCACGATTTAATACATCGACTAAGTAATAAGCCATAGACGCGGATAAGCGGTAACAGCGTTCACCTTTTTTCGCGAATGGTAAGCCAGAAGCCTTTGACCAGTTACTGATAGATGAGTGGCATAACACGCTCTTGGCTTTTGATGAACTGCCCACAAGAGCCGTTTTTTCTGCTGTCGAGCCAATACCAGTAACAAATTCAGGTGAAGATAAAGGGAGCGTTGTATTTTCGTAGTAGCGGAAGGTATTGGCTATTACGGCGTTATTGTGACCATTAATGTCATCTAAAATATTCACTAACATGCCTATCGCATTAAGATTACCGCAGAGTGTGCCTTGACCCGTTACCCCTGCAAAACCATAGGCGGCTAATGCCGTTGGAATTGTTTTGAACTTGTCTGCATCGGCACTATTAGATTGGGCTAGCATAGTCACAACGGCATGAAAAACTTGGTGCATACAACCACCACCCGTTTCATAGGCCAGTTTTGCTGTTGCCATTGCATCAAGTGGAACGTATTTAAGTTTTTCACCTATCGCTAATTGATATTGACCATCGGCATTCGTTGCCGCGAGAACCGATGTCCCCATGAGTGTTGCACCTGCAGCAGCGGTGCTAAAACCAATAATACGGGTTAATGCTTGACGTCTATTTATGCTCATTATGTATTTCCTCTATGTAGGATTACTTCTATTTATCAAATGCTCAAGATAAATTGATGGCGTAAATTCTAAGCATGCTTGAGATAAATATTGTGATTTATGCCGGAGGATATTTGCCTTTTACATGAGCGGTAAATAGCGTCACTAAAATAGAATTAACCGACTTAAATTCTGCATTTTAATTAACTAAACAGATTGCAAGGTGCTCATCGTCCCGATATTTATTATATTTATGTAAATTTATGCCGAATTTCCCATGTGCTAAATGGCATTTATTCCTGTGAGTTAACGCATGTTTTTGCCTAATAGCGCTGAACTTGGGGGTCGTCTCACGAAAATTAACTATTTGCTGACTTGGGTTAGCAAGATCACATTAATCATTAGTTAGTTTGCATAGACTTAACTTTGTGTTTTTATGGAGTTGAGTGGATGTTGATGCAATTGGGAGACTGCAGGTTTGATCGGGAACGAGGCATACTGATTGAGTTGTCTCGCGATGAATCTTGGCATCTTCCTCGAGCCGAGTTACAAGTGCTTAATTTGCTTGTTGAGCATCAAGGTAAGTTGGTTTCTAAGCATATGCTGAAAACGGGGGATGGAAAGCATCCGCCGCTAACGGATACCTCTGTGGCCCGTGCTGTCTTTATGCTTCGCAGCTTTCTTGGACCTCAATATGAGGGCTTGATTGAAACCGTGAAAGGCCAAGGTTATTTACTTCAACCATCTAATGGGACTGAGTTTAGAGGTGTTAATTACCTCAGATTGCATACAGTGCCTTTGTGGAGTGCCTTAGTATTATTCGGGTTTATGTTAGCGTTTTCGGTGTTTTATTTGAATCATACGGATCACAGCAAGCCAACCCAAGCACTTATGACCTCAATATTACCTTTGGCTTCTGGCCAGCAAGTACGATTACACTTATTTGCTGATTCCAATACTAATAACACTTTACTCTTCGAATTAGGTGAGCGCTTAAGTGCAGGATTAATCGCCTGCGGTCAAAGTGATTGGGCTGATGTTTATGCTTCTTTGTCCCATGATAAACAAGTGCTTAATATTACTTTTCGAGGCGAAAAACTCGGTCAGTCAGTGATCCGTAATATTAAAATCAGTGATTTCACTCGACCGAAAACCTTCATCGATGCTGCTTGGCTGCAGGAGGTTAACATCTGTGGCTAAATGGCTAAAGTGGACGATTAATATTGTTATCTTGTCGGCATTGATTATGGCCTGCGGTGTGATATACAAACAGTCGGCTACCAATCAGACGATGATTTTAAATTGCAGCTCTGAATTATTCGACCGCCATTCTAGTGCCAATCCTAGCGGCAGCTCGAGTGTTAGCAGTGACGGTAAATTTTACCTACTCGTGGATGTTTTGATTGCCGCTGACAATACGCAGATCAATTATCGTTACTTTAATATTGACGGTACGAGTGCGGGCAATATTTTAATGCAAGGCAAAGTCGACAGTATTGAGGCCAATAGCATGACCTACAAAGTTACCGTTAAAACGAAAACGGAATCTGAAATTGAAAAGCAAAAAAATTGGCCAGAACATATGAAATATCTATCCTATATCAGCAGCTTACATTTTAATGACTCGGAAATGCACAATCTCAGTATCGAGGTGTTAGATATGGATGACACCAAAGATTATGCAGTGGTCCTTTTTCAGCCGAGCAATACCATTTGTGGATGCAGAATCGTAAATAGTCGAATTTAATCAGTGAATTTGAGTTTATTTCAGTTAAGATTAGTGCTCATTGATTTGTGATTACTGTGGTGAGTCTCCTGTGAGGGAGTCATGAAAAGGGTGTTGTGTCTAAGATACGTGTAAAGCAAGAAGAATCCCTGTCGATTAAGTTCAGCCATCAGATGGAAAAGGGCGATAATCGTCAGCTCGATCTCTATTTCTTTTTACCTAAGGAAATGGGCATAGGCTCGCGCACGCTCAATGAAGAAGAATACTACTACAGCTCAATAGTTGGACGTCGCTCATACTATTCAGAAGGCTTGCACTTACCTCTGGTGCAGGGGCGTTTTGCCAGTTTAAATCGACGTACTGTTGAAGAGTTCAGGTTGTACCTAAATCTCTTCGCCTATCAGTTTGCGGTTGCGGTTGAAAACGATGTTAAAGAACTCAATCAAATCACAGATGTAACCCATTTTTATTTTGCCCTCGACGAATTACGCGAACAAATTGCCCAGTTGCTGAAAAAGTTTCGTCGTAACGAACCAGGTGATCCCAAATGGAAATCTTACTTTGAAAATGCTGATAACTACTTGTCTTGGTTTTGTGAGCAGCAGTTACTCAAAGTGCTCGCTTATGCCACTCGTACCAGTGATTTCAACGATATTTTAGAGCGGGTACTCACACTCTGCCGTAATGAATGTGCCTATCGTGATGAGCATAAGTACAACTCAGCGCAAACTAAGCAAGATCCTAACCGTATCTCTAACAAGATGTTGTTGTTGCGCCGTTTAATCCAACAAGGTGTGGTACTCAAAGAAGAGTTAAAGCCTTTAGGAATTGGCCTTAAAAAGTTTACGACAGGACTGGCGACCGCATTAGTGATGTTGGTGGTGTCTGCGTTGATAATTCAAGCGCAGGGCGCCTTTAGTGGTTTTACTATTGCGCTAGTGCTGACCTTGGCCGTGATCTACGGTTTCAGGGAAATCTTTAAGGACGATGTGCGCAATGCCATGTGGCGATTTATTCAGCGGGGTCGACCACGTTGGAGCCGCATTTTACGGGATACTACGAGTCAGGCGGTTATCGCTAAGCAGTTGGTATGGCTTGAGTTTATGCGTCAGCAAGATCTACCTGAAAAAGTCAGTGACATTCTAAAGCACAGACATAGCCAAAATAAGGTCGATGCGGAAATTCTGCACTATAAAATCGCCACTAAGGTGAATCAGAGTGAATTCCAAGCGGGATATTCGACTATTCAAGAGCAAGTGAGCTTTAGCTTAGTGCCTTTTGCCCGTTATTTAGAACGGGGTAAAGCGAAGATTTATAAGGAAGTTGAGGGCAAAATTAGTTATGAATCGGTTGAGCGGCGCTATCAAGTCAACCTGATTTTAGTGTTGCGTGATGGGCGCGAAGCCCCGCAGTATATCCGCTATAAAATCACCATGAACCGCTCGGCAATCATAGAAATTACCCAGAGTCAGTTGCCTGACTCAGTTAATGCACCCGAATCTACGATTGATGACGAGTAAAGGCTTGACCGATATTTTGATCGTTATTTTGCTTCGCCCGTTTTAGGGCGACTTCGGCATTATTCAAATATTGCTCTAATGTCTGGCCTTCTTGATAACCCGCAATACCAATACTAATACCTTCCCCTAAGCCATTACCATTGAGCTTTTCCATCATATTGAGGGCAAAGTTGTGCGCATGGGTGGCGTCTGTGTCAGGTAACATCACAATGAGCTTCCCTAGCTGCCAATGCAGAATTTGATAATTAGCTGGAATTTCAAGCAATAATTGCACTTCTATTTCTTGCTGACGATTTGCCAGTTGGTCGATATCACTCATGTGGCTTAGCATGCCCTCTGGATTGATATCCATTAACAGTAAGCTTGAACTGAGACGGCTTGGTGGCGGCAGAGAGTTAAAGTAACGTTCTAAATCTGCCAAATTCAGCAGAATAGTACTGCGATGGGGCACAAGGTTACGCTTCTCTGTGCCTCGACCACGCTCGGCGGCTTGCTCTAAAGTGCAGACGATATAATCAATCTCACCATCGGCGGCCACATGGCCCTTCAATGTGGCTTGCAAACAATTGGAATGCGCCTGTTTAGGTGAGCATAGAATTTGCCCTTGCCACTGACCTTGCATGGCTATCTGAGCGCTGATCCTCTGCCATTGATTGCCTAAATCATTCGCGAGTAATGACGCTAAATCTTGATTTAAATCGCCATTGAGTTGCATTAACGCATCGAATACAGGATTGATTTTAATCAGTTTACCGTTAGCATCTGTGAGGGCTGTCGCGACTGTGTTATCGCATAAAAGCTCACTGAGAAAAGCATTTTGTTTGCTGCTGATTAACTCACTGATGTCCTCAAGGGTGATTAATAGATGTGGTGAGCCTCGGCTCGCCCTTGGTGCTTGGCGGATATGAACCCGCAGCGTGGGGCCATCGATACTCTCTAGACTGATTTCACCAGACCATTGACCGGTTTTATGTACCTGCTCCATTAACTCCGTGTAGGTTTTATCATCGAGGCATAAGGTACGTTGTAGGCTTCGGTCTGTCAGTTCATCTAATGGTACTAAGGTCGCTTGTGCCGCTTTAGTATTGGCGCTGATGACTCTGGCATTTTCGTTTACCATCATAAAGCCGATGTCACTATTAAATAAGCCATTAGCAACATCAATACTGTATTGGCGTGAACGCTGTTGTAAGCGATACATGTGGCTGAGTAGTACAACCCAAGCGGCTAAAACCGTTAATATTAACGATGCCACAATGACAATGTTTTGCCATTGTGAGAAACGAGCTGCTATGTCTGAGTTGCGCACATAGGAGAGTAAAAAATATTCTCTGTGAGTCTCAGGTTGGGCTGTGAGTTCGATTTTAAGGTAAACAAAAGTGGCTTCTTCACCGTGGAATTGTCCAAAGTTGCTCATGGACATATCGCGCCACAGGGCCGGATAGCTCTGTCTTAAACTTGCTCCTAAGGTCTCTGGCATATTGCTTAGAGGGGCGAGATCGCTCGCGCCAGCATAGAGTAATCCCTGAGTATCCAGCACTAACATAGGGGACTTATTGCTCGAAAAGGCTGGTTTTATGGCCTCCAGCATTTTTACCATAGAGTTGTACGTCACCAGATAACCGATAGAACTCTGATCGGGCTTCTCGAGCCACGCCATTTGATACATATAAGGTTCAAGCATGCCGTCTATCGGAACAAATTCCAGTGGCGAGGTATAAACTTCTTTGCCACCCATGCTCCGACTCGCTCCAAGTAAGGTCGGTGGTAAGGCATCTTTATTGAAATTAGGGGGAGTTGAGAATTTATAGTTACCTTGGGGATCGTACAGTGCAATGCCGAGTAACTCAGGAATATGTTTTACTAGATCTTGCCAGTTTTCCTGCAATTTAAGTTGTTGCTTGGCGGTAGGATTGCTTAAGTATTGTTTTAGCAGTTCCCCATTGGCGAAAATTTGGGTTCGAAATTGCTGAAAAGACACTTTATCTGCGATCAATGAGCCTATGGTTTGCAGTTCACTGTATCTTTGCGTTGCCCACTCTTCTTGCAGGCGTCGTTCACCTAACGTAATGATTAAGTGAGTTAAAATAATCATGCCAATCACCAGCATAGAAAGCTGGCTTGCAATAGCGAGTAAGCGTTGATGCGACCAATAGATCCCTTGAGTTAAAGAGAGCAGTGGCGCAAGGGGATACGTGCTTGGGTTATTCTTCAGCATGAACCGATTATGAGTGGGTGAACTGTTAATTTCGCTATGTTAACACGAAAGAATTGTTACGACAGTGCCAAGTTACTCAGCAAGATTCCTTGAGTAAAAGTTAAGACGATTCACACATGTACCACTCACGTAATCGACAGTGTTATCTGCTTGGGTGTTTGAGTCGATTTTGGCTGTATTAGAATGCCGTTTAGCCTAAGGCACCTAATATGCGATGCTTGAATTCGCAGCCGTAGGACTCAACTTGTTCACGACAGATGTCGATATCAACCCCCGCTAATCCTTCGATGGCCGAAACTTGTACCGTTTCAATATAGTGTGGCGCTAATGCGATGAAGGCATGTACGGCGGCATAGGAACCAGCGAGTTTGGGGCGACAATGTTCCATATAGGCGGCTTCATTATCCGCATTAAGGGAAATGGATAAACTATCAACGCAGTTAGCCAGTTCTGGCAAAATATTGCGCCTATGGACTAAATTACCTAAACCATCGGTATTAATGCGTACTCGCCCGCCTCTTTGTTTAATTTCTTTCGCCACCGCAAGCAAAGTTGGAAGATTTAAGGTCGGTTCGCCATAGCCACAAAACACATATTCTTCGAAGTCTTTAACATCGCCAAGCAGTGGAATAATTTCTTCGGGCTTAGGTTGGTGACACAATGCCAGTTGATATTCGTGGATCTGTTTACTGCCATTATGTTTTGGACAAAACGCGCAGCGCAGGGTGCAGCGACCCGTAATATTAAGGTAGCGACTGCGACGAATATCATAGACAAGCGTTTCAGTCGCACAGGTTTCATTTGTGCAAACTTCATCTGTTATGTGACCGTTCGCTAGGGTTTCTGTGGTGACAACTTGTGGTTTATCAATATTTTGCTTGTGCAGATGCTCAGACATAATGATGGGTTTCATTTTAACGATAGCTGACGACTTAAACACAGTGTAGCGAAAGCCTGATGCGATAACTGTCAACTAGATCGCAACTTGAAAGCTCAAGCCACTCGCAGCAGACTCAAAATGGCATAGATGATTGAGAGGTTATTGACTCGCACAGAGGATTAAAAAGAGAGCCTAAGCTCTCTTTTTAAGGTTCAAGACATTGATTAACTGCTTCTAGTTAACTTCCTATAGATAGTCTTTTTTATAGCCAGTGGGGACCGGCGGCTCTAAATGCTCAGGTGTAAAGTCCACTTCATGGTCTTTTTTAGGCTGCCACCACCAATGGAAGAAGCGGCTGCTAGTGCGCTTAATGTCGTCGAGTATGATGTACAGCAAGGGCACTAAAATTAGCGTCACAAGGGTCGAGAACAGGATACCGAAGGCGAGGGATGTCGCCATAGGGATCACTATTTGCGCCTGTAAGCTACGCTCGAGAATAATAGGCACTAAGCCGACGAAGGTGGTGAGTGACGTCAGGATGATCGCCCTAAAACGATAACAGCCTGAATCGACCGCCGCCTGTCTGACCGACTGCCCCTGCTCCCGCGCACGGTTCACAAAGTCCACCAAAATCAAGGAGTCGTTCACCACCACTCCCGCTAATGCCACTATGCCGCAGAGACTTAACACGCTCATCGCGAGTCCCTGAATTAAGTGACCAAACAGAGCGCCGATAATCCCGAAGGGGATCACAGACATGATGATTAACGGCTGACTGTAGGATTTAAGTGGCACGGCCATTAGGGCATAAATGGTGAACAGTGCAAAGAAGAAGCCTTGCATTAAACCGACCATGGCATTCTGTTCATCCAAACTGCCACCGTCCAGTGCAGTTTGGATTTTAGGGTACTTGGCCTGCAATTGTGGCAGGTAATCTTTTTGGATTTCTTGCACTACTTTTGAAGGTTCAACGATGTTTTTGTTGGCATTTGCCGTGATGGTAATCGCTCGCTTGCCGTCAACACGGGTAATTGAGGCGTAGGATTCACCTTTTTCAATTTGTGCCACAGTCGAGAAGGGAACCGAAGTGCCCGTTGGCGTGCGGATCAGCATATTTTCCAGATAACCCACAGTACGACGTTGCTCTAATGGGTAGCGCACCATCACCTTGATTTCTTCTTTATTACGTAAAATACGTTGGGCTTCGTAACCGTAGAAACCATAACGTACTTGGCGAGCTAAATCGGAAAGGGTCAGGCCAAGGGCTTCAGCCTCTGGACGTATCTTCAGGCGAATTTCATGACTGCCCGAGGAGAAGTTGTCGGCAATATCGTACACGCCTTCATAGCTGGCGAGTTTTTGCTTCAACTCTTTAGAGGCTGCGGACAGCTCATCGAGGTCACTCGAGGTCAATCTGAAGGAAATATCGCCGCCGGCATCGTTGGTGCTCGCGTTAAAGCTGAGTTTTTTAACCGACAAAAGCTCAGGCAATTGTTCACGCCACGCGGCAGCAATCGTCACGCCATCGACTTCACGGTCTTCACCTTTCGTCAGTTCGGCAAAAATAAAGGCAGAGGTACGGGAGCTCATATTGATAAAGCTGTGCTTCACCACTTGATAACCGTTATCTTTCTCCATTTTTTCGTTCATCTTGTACAGGGCTTCTTCTATGCTCTGTACTACTTTTAAGGTGTTTCCTTCGGAGCTGCCTTCATCCATCTCAAGTTCAACTTGAATAAAGTCTGAGGGAATGTCTGGGAAAAATACCCAGCGCACTTTGCCACTGGCGACTAAGGCAATAGACAGAATTAATACACCGATAAAGGCCGCGACCACGTTGTATCTGTGTTTGATACAGCGCTCGAGGAAGTTGCGATAACTGTGGTGAATAAAGTATTGCACTCTGTCGTTAAAATTGGCTTTTAGGTGGCCAAAGAATCCCTTTGGTGCGCCAGGTTTTTTAAACTTCATGTGCGCTAAATGCGCTGGCAGAATGAATTTAGACTCTACCAGTGAGAAGGCTAAACAGAGGATGACCACCATACTGATGGATTTCCAGATAATCCCCATAGGGCCAGAAACCATTAACATGGGAATAAAGGCTGCAATTGTGGTTAAGACCCCGAAGGTTGCGGGCATCGCCACTTTTTGCGCACCGCGGATCACGTTCTCAACCGAGTGACCGTGGCGTTCGACCTCTGTGTAGGCACTCTCGCCGATGACAATGGCATCATCCACCACTATTCCGAGCACTAAGATAAAAGCGAATAGGGTCAACATGTTGATCGTCATGGAGAAAGGTTCGAGCGGCATGACCAACATAGTGCCGAGGAAACACACGGGTATTCCCATCATGACCCAAAATGCTAACTTCAGATCGAGGAACATAGCTAAGATGATAAACACCAACAAGGCACCGTAAAACATGTTCGACATCATCATGTCTAAGCGGCCCTGGAGATAGTGGGTCATATCACCCCAAGTATCGAGTTGAGCGTTAGCTGGCAGTGTGGCGCGGCGCTGCTCGACGTACTGTTTGACTTGGTCTGCAATGTCTAAGGCGTTTTGATCATCAATGCTGGTGACTTCAATAATCGCAGCGGGCTTGCCGTTAAAGCGGGTATATTCCAAACGTTCTTCAAAATCATCTTTGATGGTCGCCACTTGCGGCAGCATCACGCGGCTACCGTCTGCGCGAGTTGTGACGACTATATTGGCAAAGTCATCGCCCGTGTAGGCTTGGCCTTTGGTGCGCAATAGAATATCGCCATCTTGAGCACGAATAGAGCCACCTGGTAAGTCTAAGGAGGAGTTTTGCACTGCTAATGCGACTTGTGAGAAGGTCAAGCCGTACTCTCGTAACTTATTCTCAGAAACTTCAATACCGATTTCATAATCGCGCACCCCTGTGACTTTCGCACGGGTTACAGCGGGGAGTTGGGTTAAATCGTCACGAACCGATTTAGCCAATTCTTTCATATCGTGGAGTGTCATATCGCCATAAACAGAAACCCAAATGACGTTATTCTCAGGTTTGATTTGTGAGATATTCGGTTTTTCGATGTTCACTGGGAAGGTTGAAATTGCATCTAACCGCAGTTTGGCTTCATCGAGAATGGTCTGCACTTCGTAACCGTCTTCAACTTCAACGGTAATCGAGCCAACGCCTTCGCTAGCCACAGAAGTCACTTTCTTGATGCCGTTGATATCTTGGATGGCTTCTTCAATCTTGATATTGATGCCTTCTTCGATTTCCTGTGGCGCCGCACCTGGATAGGCGACGGAAATATTTAATAAATTGAGTTCGAAAGAAGGAAAAACCTCTTTATTAATCAAAATACTGCTGAACAGGCCGCCGATGAGCAAAACACACATTAATAAGTTCGCGGCCACACTGTTGCGGGCGAACCAAGCTAAGATCCCTTTTTGAGTGTCCATTATTTGACTCCAGCGGCCGCAAGACTCGATTCAGGAGTCTTTTCTTTTGGTGTCTCAGTGGGCAATGCCGCTTCACCTAAGATTTTAACCATTTGCCCATTTGCCATACTGTTGAAGTGGGTCGTAGCGACGCGTTCGCCCGTTTTTAGACTGTCTTTGATGAACACATTCTCTAAATCACTACGAACCACATTTACTTGGCGCATTTCAATGATATTTTTGTCGTTGACTAGGGCGACTTGGTCGTTACGAACCACATGGCGGGGCAATTTGACTATGCCATCGACAGTGCGGCCCTTGATGACTGCATTGACGAAGCTGCCGTATTTAAGCGGTAAGCTACCTGGCTCTTTATTCGCGCGCAGATAGGGATCTTTGATTTCTGCGACTAAATACACCATGCGATTTTCGGCATCGATAACACCTTCACTGCGGATAATATTGCCTTCCCAAGTATTTTCTTTGCCCGCCAAAGAGGCGCTAAGCGTGACTTGGGTATCGGGATTATCGACGGACTCTAGATAGGCTAAATCATCATTAGAAATGGGTAAGCGGATTTCGGCAACGCGAGTGTCGTAGAGCTCACCTAGATTAGTGCCTAAGCTAACGTATTGACCTAAATCGACATTTCTAACTTTGATTATGCCATCAAAGGGCGCGCGAATAACCGTGCGCTCAAGGTTACGTTGGGCTCGCGCCAGTGCTGCCTGCGCATATTTTACGTTAGCTTGTTCTTTTTTGAGTTGCGGGATACGTAGACCTAACTCAGGGGGCAAGCCCTTGTCGTAGCCTTTGAATTCGATTTTAGCGACTTCACCACGGGCTATTTCTTCGTTCAGTGCGGCGGTGGCTTGGGCCAGCGTCGCTTCGGCTTGCATTAAGTCAGCCTCGTAATCTGAGGGCTCGATTTGTGCTAATTGGTCGCCTTTCTTGACTATGCCACCTGCAACAAAATGAGGGGAGATAGTGAGCATTCTGCCTTGAACTTCGGTCACGAGTTGGGTTTTATACTTTGGGGTAACCACGCCGTAGGAAGGTAAGTTTAGCGATACTGTTTGCTGAGTCACTTGCGTGACATCAACGATAGGAATGGGCATCTCTTCAGGTTTTTGTTCTGGCGCCTCCTTCGTTTGCATTAATAAGGCTGCGCCAAAGACAAACAGCAGCAGAATAAGAAAAGGAGACAGTCTCCTCAGTAGGGTCTTCATCATATAATGGTTAAATCCATGCTAATCGCGTAATGGGGTTAAAGTAGCAGAGTCGGCCACGCCAATAAATTTATTTTTGTAAATTAAATGTTTCTAAAAGTGATGCCGTGACAGATATGCGCATCGTGCATCGATATTTGGGCGAAAATTAGAGCAGAAAGGTGATGAAAGGTTCAGTTAGGTGATTGGAATATATTGAAATAAGAATGAATACGCATTGGGGTTAACCGCTCTAAATCCGCCGCATTTCATTCTATATAATTAAGCGTAACATGATATTTTTAGTAAAATCACCCACGTAAGTTATATTTTGGTAATAAAAAAGCCGCATATAGCGGCTTTAGTTTGGTGAATTTAAGCGGGTGTTACTTTTTCTTACGGGCGATTTTACTCGCTTTCTTTGCCGCTTCTTTCTTGCTCGTTTTCTTCGCAGCTTCTTTCGCTTTCACTTTGGCTTTTTTCTTACCCGGTGTGCGCGCTTCTTTATTCTTTGGACGCAGCTCTTCGATCACGCGGCGTTTCAACGGTTGCTCGATATAACGCTCGATTTTACCGACGATACGCATGTCGTGGGCTTCGGCAAGCGAAATCGCGGTACCTTTTGCGCCAGCGCGGCCAGTACGGCCAATGCGGTGGATATAAGTGTCGGCAGAACGTGGCATATCGAAGTTGATCACATGGGTGATATCGTCGATATCGATACCGCGTGCAGCCACATCGGTCGCCAACAAGACATTGACTTCACCTTTAGTAAAGCGACTCAAGGCTTGGAAGCGTTTCTTCTGTTCCATATCGCCACGCATAAAGGCGCAGGGAATACCGACTTTAAGTAACTGGCCTTCTAGGCTAGAAACGATGTCGCGGGTTTTCACAAATACGATAGTCCGTTTGACATCCTCTTGGCGTAGCAGATGACACAACAGCGCAAATTTATGCTCTTTATCATCGGCTAAGTGGATCCATTGGTGGATCTTGGCTTTTTCACTGCGAGGGGCTTCAACATCGATTTCAATCGGGTCGTTTAACACTTCACGGGCAAAACGTTGTACACCGCCGCCTTCTAAGGTGGCAGAAAACAGCATGTTCTGTTTGCGGCCTTGGGCCTCAATAGCAATGGCTTGCACCACAGAAGAGAAGCCCATGTCTAACATGCGATCGGCTTCGTCGATAATTAAGATATCGACTTCTTGGGCGTTGAAATTGCCTTTGTCTAAATATTCCATCAGGCGGCCTGGGGTCGCGACCAGAATATCGACGTTGCCTGCTAAGGCCTCTTCCTGTGGTCCATAAGGAACGCCACCAGTAACGATAGCAATATCTAAACCTTGGCCCGTGGCTAGGTGACTCGCATAACGGTGGATTTGGCTAGCTAACTCACGGGTTGGGGTGAGGATTAGCACCCTTGCTTGTCCCGCAAAACGACGGGGGAAGTCGATCAAATGTTGTAGCGATGGCAGTAAAAAGCTCGCTGTTTTACCTGTTCCTGTCGGGGCGCGCGCAAGAATATCTCTTTGCTCTAAGGCGTAAGGAATCGTTTCTTGCTGAATCGTAGTGGGTGAATGATGCCCCATGGCATTAAGCGACTCTAATAAGCTAGGGTCAAGCTGGAAATCTTCAAATTGCATGCGCAGCGTCTCGACGGATAATAGCGAAGCATTATAAAGGTTATGGCGGTTAACTTAAATAACTTATCTAGATCTCCTGTGTTTATCTTCTGTGTCAGTAAAGTTTTATGGTAATTGGCATAAGTTAATTACTTTTAGGTCAATGTATTAGCATTTAATTTGTGAGAAATTGGACCTTTCGTTAAATTTGCCAAACTTAGCGAGCTTTACTTAATGTGTCAGGATTGGACTCGATATCAGTATTTAAGGTAAAAATCTCGAACCAATTGCACCATGGTTTGTGTGTATTGGCCTGAACTTTCACGAATAGTGATATCACTGAGCTTTGGAGCCATTTGTGGATGAGTCTTGTGGGCGAGTACGCAGAGTACTCGATTAGCGCTTTTCCCTACAATGCTGATAAGGTTGGTTATTTCAATCAAATTGAGCTGAGAGTGCGTTAATATTTCGTCGAAACGCACCATACTCTGCATTGGTAATATGAGACTTGCCTTTCCTTGCGGTGCTAGGCACACATGAATGGCATCGAGTAGTGCGGTAAAGCTTAAGCTATCTGTGTGGCGGGCCATAGCGCGCTGGGATTGTATCGCTTGCGTGCCTTGCTCAAAATAGGGGGGATTACAAATTATATGATCAAAATACCCTTGATACTCAGTTTGTTGGCAAAAATCTTGGATGCTGCTATTGACTAAGGTCAGTCGATTAGCCCAAGGACTATTGTGGAAGTTATGTTGGCAAGCGTGGGCGGCATTGGTGTCTAATTCGACACTGGTGATATGTGCTTGACTGCGCTGAGCGGCCATTAAACTGAGTAAGCCGCTGCCTGCGCCTATATCTAAGATTGATTTCGCGGTGGTCAGTTGTGCCCATGCCCCAAGGACGACGCTGTCTGTGCCTACGGCCATGCCGCAATTCATGTCATCGATATGAAATTGTTTAAAAGTGAATGCCATGGGGAGTTAATTTTGCCGTTCTAAAGTGATTTAGGCCCAATATTGGGCGCGCAATATTCTAATTCTAGCCCTCGTTTTTAGCTAATGTTTTTAAACAGTCGCATCTGTCCTAGCTGTATGAATTTGTGTCGCCAAATCATTTACTATTTTACGTGGTAATACTGATTTCACTTAATTAACGCTTTAATTTATTGCCTTAGAAACCTTTTATTAGCAGTTAATTAGCATTATTTAGCTTTTTTTGCCTGAACGGACTTGTTGTCTTGTATTGATGCTTTAAGTCTGGTATTAGTTTCGCCCCCATTTTTAATCACTTTTAAGATTAACGGATAGGTAAACGAGTTTGTTGGTGAATTAGTCGTCAGTTAGGCTACATAAACGTTCGCCATCGTTTATAAACTCGGCAGATATCGAACATATTTACCACGGAATTGTGTAAACATAGATTTGCACTCCGGATGGGCTTTGTTTTAGCTATGGCTAATCGACACATAATCACTTAAGTTTGTAAAAAAACAATAAGACAAGATGGGGCTTCCAGTGCAAGACAATCAGATGAGTATCGGAGATACATTGGGCTTAGGTTTTATGACCTTTGCGTTCTTTTTAGGTGCGGGAAACCTAATTTTTCCACCATTCGCGGGTATGTTAGCGGGCGAAAATATGCCCCTCGCCATGTTGGGTTTTTTGATTACCGCCGTAGGTTTACCTTTAGTTGGACTGATTGCTGTCGCTAAGGCTCAAGGTAAGGTTATGGCTATGCTGCCAGTATTTGCAGCAACGACATTGGCCGTCGCGATTTACATTATTATCGGCCCTGCTTTTGCTGCGCCGCGTACGGGATTAGTGGCTTACGAGATTGGCGCTAAGCCATTTATCGATGACACCACGGCAACGTTTTTGCTGGGCAGTTTAGAATTAAACCTGACGCAACTGCTATACACATTAGGTTTCTTCGCTGTCACTATGTTGCTGGCGCTTTTCCCTGGTAAGTTGCTCGATAGCGTAGGTAAAGTATTAACGCCTATTTTATTGATTTTGTTGGTCGGATTAGCCGTTTCAGTGCTGTTTTTACCTGCATCCGAAGTAGGCCAAGCTGTGGGGGATTACCAACAGCATCCGCTGACCAAAGGTATTTTGGAAGGCTATAACACTATGGATACGTTAGCATCCTTGATGTTTGGTATGTTGATTATTGATATCCTGCGTAAAAAGGGCATTGACCAACCCAGCGATCAAACTAAGTATCTCATTCGTGCAGCCTTTATCGCCGCCGCTGGTTTAACTTTTGTGTATGTGTCCTTGTTCTTTTTAGGTGCAACCGCCGGCGACATCGCTATCGGCACTAAAAATGGCGGCGAAATATTAACAAATTACGTGACCCGCGAGTTTGGGGAACTAGGCTCAGTCTTGTTGTCATCAGTCGTGACTTTAGCTTGTTTGACCACTGCGGTTGGACTGGTGAGTGCGTGTTCTGAGTTCTTTAATGAGCTAATGCCTAAACTGTCTTACCGTTTCCTCGTGATCTTTTTAAGCTTGATATGCGCTGTGATTGCGAACGTGGGCCTAAGTCAGTTGATTGCTATTAGTATTCCCGTATTAATGACGATTTATCCTGTGGCTATTGCTCTTGTGGTTGTGACTTTCCTGACCGCTTATTTTGCGAATCCACAGTTTGCACATCGTGCAGTACTGAGCGTGGCACTGTTTTTCGGCATCTTCGATGGTCTTAAAGTGGCAGCGAAAAGTTTGACTGACGCTGATGGTCAAGCCATGAATGGCTTAGCACAGGTTTTTATCCATATAGTGAATGTTATGTCTCCAGTGTTATCTAAGCTGCCACTCTATGAAGAAGGTATGGCTTGGTTATTGCCGACCATTGCGACGATTGCACTGTGTTTAGTATTCGGTCGTGGCCGTGGTCAAACGGCTGCAGCCTAGGCTTTGCATTTGAGTTCTCGTCTTTATGCTTAACTCAGTTAAGCTTATGCAGGCTTAGACATATTTAAATTAATATCAACGGCGTATCATTTGATTACGCCGTTTTTTTATGGAGTATTTGTGCCTAAAACTTATATGCCAGATCCACTTATCGATGCTTTTCTTGATGATCTTTGGTCAAGCAAGGGATTGAGTGATAACACGCTATCGGCCTATCGTACCGATTTACGCCATTTTGATCGTTATCAAGGTCAGCAAGGAGTGACGTTACTCGCGGTTTCTCAGACCGATGTTAGGGCATATCTGGCCTTTAGAGTTGAGCAGAATTTTGCGCGTACCAGTAGCGCTCGACTGCTCAGCAGTTTACGGCGTTTTTATACTTATCTGGTGCAGACCAAGCAGATTTCAGCTGATCCTATGGCCTTAGTAGAGTCACCTAAGTTAACGCGCCATTTGCCGGATTCTCTGAGTGAGTCGCAGGTTGACCGTTTACTGTCTGAGCCCAATGTGGATGATGCCGTCGAATGCCGTGACAAGGCAATGCTAGAGCTTTTGTATGCAACTGGCCTCAGGGTGAGTGAACTTGTCGGCTTGACCATGGAGCAAATGAGTTTGCGCCAAGGCTTAGTACGTATTGTGGGCAAGGGTGGCAAAGAGCGTCTTGTGCCGCTGGGGGAATTGGCTATTACCGAAGTGGAGGGCTACATGAAATTTGCTCGCCAAGAGTTGCTCGGTAATAAACAATCTGATGTGGTATTTCCGTCGAAACGCGGACAGATGATGACGCGGCAAACTTTTTGGCATCGGATTAAACTTTATGCTCTGCGTGCGGGGATTGAAACTGCATTATCACCGCACACTTTACGCCATGCTTTTGCCACTCATTTGCTCAATCACGGTGCCGATCTGCGGGTTGTCCAACTGTTATTAGGTCACAGCGACTTATCGACGACACAGATTTATACCCATGTAGCACGGGCAAGATTGCAGGAATTGCATCAACAGCATCATCCTAGAGGCTAAAAAAGGATTTAGTTACAGCATAAATTTGCTTTCCGCGCGGCTTGTCTGTAACTTTTTGCCCCTATACAGGGTCTATTGAATATCTCGAGTTAGAACGGCCCCAATATCTCGTTGTAGCGACACAATTTATAGGATGTCCCATGAAGTTGACCCCAGCATTATCCTTAGTTTTTGCCCTCCTAGTTGCACCACTTGCCAGCGCTGCCACTGCGACGTCTCCCGATACCGCTGCGATTAAGCAAAAACTCGGTGAGATGTTAGATGTTGAAGTCATTTCTATGCAGGACTCACCAATTGAGGGCTTGTATCAAGCCATGACCAACCGCGGCGTGCTCTATATTAGCCGTGATGGTTCAAAACTATTCCACGGTAGTGTGTATGATATCGATAAGGGCATGAAAAACTTAACCGAAGCCGCATTAGCGGGTCCGCGTTTAGAAATGATGAAGCCGCTTGAAGAGAATATGCTTGTCTATAAAGCGAAAAACGAAAAACACGTGGTCACTGTATTTACCGATGTTAGCTGTGGTTATTGCCGTAAATTGCATAGCCAAATGTCTGACTACAATAAACTTGGTATTACAGTGCGTTACTTAGCCTTCCCGCGCGCGGGTGTGCCGTCAGCTAATGCCGATGAGATGCAAGCTATCTGGTGTGCTAAAGATCCATTAAAAGCCATGACTGATGCTAAAGCGGGCAGCAAAGTTGCCGCGGCAACATGTGATGCTAAAATTGCTGAGCAATATGCTTTAGGTACAACCTTTGGTGTTAATGGTACGCCTGCAATCGTATTAGAAGATGGCAATATGATCCCTGGTTATCAACCGCCTGAAGACTTATTACGCACCTTAGAGGCACGTCAGTAACAGCCTAAAATGTAAAATTTATCCCACGAAAGGTGAGCTTAAGGCTCACCTTTTTGTTATCTTATTGCCACGATTTCATGAGAGTTTGAGTCCCTTGATCCATAAGATAGTCCGTCGCCCAACCGTTGATGATAGCCATTTACCCGCTCATCTTTCGCCGCTATTGAAACAGCTTTACGCTCGCCGTGGTGCGCTAACCCACGAATGCGAGCTTGTCCTTAAGGGTCTATTAAGACCTGAAACCATGAAAGGGTTGCCCGAAGCCGCGGCGCTTATCGCCGATGCAATGCAGGCTAATAAGTCGATTTTGATCGTGGGTGACTTTGACGCAGACGGCGCCACATCGACCAGTGTGTGTATGTTGGCGCTGCGGATGATGGGCTCGGTGAGAGTGGATTATTTGATCCCCAATCGCTTCGATTACGGCTACGGCTTAAGCCCTGAAATTGTTGCAGTTGCGGCTTCCAAACAGGCTGAGCTACTCATCACAGTTGATAATGGTATTTCATCAATTGACGGTGTTGCGGCGGCCAAAGCCTTTGGTATGCAAGTGGTGATTACCGACCATCATTTACCCGGCCATGAGTTACCCGCTGCCGATGCGATAGTGAACCCTAACCAACCGGGCTGTCCATTTGCCAGTAAATCGATAGCGGGTGTCGGCGTGGCCTTTTATTTGATGACCGCATTAAGGGCTGAATTACGGACGCGAAACTGGTATCAAACCCATGGTATTTCTGAGCCTAATTTAGGCACATTACTCGATATCGTTGCCCTTGGCACCGTTGCCGATGTGGTGTCACTCGATGCCAATAATCGTATTTTGGTTGAAGCAGGTTTACAGCGCGTGCGAGCCGGGCGTTGCCGTGTAGGGATTACTGCGTTGCTTGAAGTGGCGAAGCGAAATCCGGCGCGCATTGTCGCATCTGACTTTGGTTTTGCCGTCGGCCCAAGACTGAATGCCGCAGGGCGACTAGATGAAATGGCACTTGGGGTTGAAACCTTACTCTGCGAAGACATGATGTATGCGCGGCGCATGGCGGCAGAGCTTGACGGATTGAATCAAGAACGCCGTGAGCTGGAAGTCGGCATGCAGCAGGAAGCCTTAAAAAGCCTAGAGCACTTAAAGCTTAACGAAGCCGAGTTACCTTGGGGGATTGCTTTATTTCAAGAGGATTGGCATCAAGGCGTGATCGGGATTTTGGCCTCGCGCATTAAAGACAAATACCATAGACCCGTGATTGCCTTTGCCGATGCGGGCAATGGTGAAATTAAAGGCTCGGCGCGTTCGATCAAAGGCTTGCATATGCGCGACTTATTGGAGTTAGTGAACACTCGCCATCCGGGACTGATTATCAAATTTGGTGGTCATGCAATGGCGGCGGGTTTATCGCTCAAAGCGGGCAGTTTTGCGACATTTGCCAAAGCCTATGATGATGCGGTGCGTGAGCAGCTTAAACCTGAGTTGTTAACGGGTGAGCTTTGGTCCGATGGCGAACTCACTCCCGCAGAGTTGAATCTTGAAATGGCTCAGTTACTGCGCAATGCGGGGCCTTGGGGACAAGCTTTCGAAGAGCCGTTATTCGATGGTTACTTTACGATAGTGCAACAACGTCTTGTCGGTGAGCGCCACCTTAAGCTCGTACTCGAAACCCAATGCGGCACTGTGATGCTCGATGCCATTGCCTTTAATGTGGATTTGCACACTTGGCCAGATGCGACGATTAATCATGCCCGTATTGTGTATAAACTCGATGTGAATGAGTATCGCGGCAATTTTTCGCTGCAACTTATGATTGAGCAAATCGAAGCTATGTAAGCTTCTGATGACAAGGAGTGAAGTTGAAATCATTATCCGATAAAAAAATTCGCCAGCTACTTAAGCGTTTTGCTTGGATATATGTTGTCTGCTTAAGTGTACCGTTTATCTCAACCTTACTCACTACTAAGGCTCAGGGGCAAATGCTGCTTATGGGGATTTGGCCAGCAGCCTCCTTGTTTTACTTTCTCGCTTACCGTTATTTAGCTAAATCCTTTAAGTATGAAATCAATCGCCACTTAGCCTTTAGTTATAATGGCGGTGGCACTTTAGCGGGGGCTTTGTATTCGTTAGCTAAAGTGGTGTTATTAGCGATGGCATTTATGATATTCATGAGTGCCAATAACACCTGAACTGACGTTAACGAAAAATTTCGGAGAAAGGAAAATGCAGCAGGAAACAGGATACAGAGTCAGTACAGATCAGGCTGAAATGAATCTTGAGGTTATCCATGGCTTTATTAGTAATAGCTATTGGGCGCAGGGCATGCCAAAGGTGCTGCTACAAAAAGCGTTAGCCAATAGCCTGTGTTTTGGGGTATTTGATAAGGATAATCAACAAGTGGCTTTTGGCCGCTTAATTACAGATAAAGCCACTTTTGCCTATCTTGCCGATGTGTTTGTACTTGAGTCGCACCGCGGCTTAGGTTTAAGCAAGTTGATGATAACAGCGATTCTTGAACATCCTGAATTACAAGGTTTAAGACGGATAATGTTAGCCACCCGCGATGCCCATGGACTCTACGCCCAGTTTGGATTTAAAGCGGTCGATACCCCTGAAATGCTCATGCAAATTAGGCCTGCTAAGCCTTATCAATGCCTTAGTTAACATCAAAAAAAATAGCCAGCAAATGCTGGCTATTTTTTTGCGTTAGCTTTGATGTCTGTTGATGAGTTAAGCCTTAAGCGGCTTTGGTCGCGGCGGTCTCTTCATCGCTGTGGCGAATTAAGTAATCAAATGCGCCCAGTGATGCGGTCGCGCCGCTGCCCATGGCAATGATAATTTGCTTGAAGGG
Organism: Shewanella sp. SM23; assembly: GCF_025654295.1. NCBI lineage: Bacteria > Pseudomonadati > Pseudomonadota > Gammaproteobacteria > Alteromonadales > Shewanellaceae > Shewanella > Shewanella sp. SM23. The sequence goes on along the minus strand of NZ_JAKKRM010000004.1, from coordinate 10,357 downwards.
TGAGTTAGTGACATCACCTGCGGCAAAAATACCTGGGACTGAGGTTTGTCCGCGCTCATCGACTATGATCTCGCCCCTTGGGGTTAAATCGATCGTGCCCTTCAACCATTCCGCATTCGGTACTAGCCCAATCTGCACAAAGATACCTGCAAGTGCGACATGGTGACTCTCGCCAGTGGCTCTGTCAGTGTAGTTCAGGCCATTAACCCGAGTACCATCGCCAGTCACTTCAGTGGTCATGGCTTGGGTAATGATTTTAATGTTACCCATAGAAGCCGCTTTACGTTGCAGTACATCGTCGGCGCGCAGGGTTTTATCAAATTCCAGCACAGTCACATGTTCTACTATGTTCGCAAGATCTATAGCCGCTTCGATACCTGAGTTACCGCCGCCGATCACCGCCACACGCTTGCCCTTAAATAACGGGCCATCACAATGTGGGCAGTATGCGACGCCTTTGCCGCGGTATTCTTTCTCGCCGGGGACGTTCATTTCACGCCAGCGGGCACCTGTGGCTAACAATACGGTACGGCTACGTAATTTCGCGCCGCTTGCCAGTTCAAGCTCGAACAAGCCATCGGTGCCTAACGACACAGCTTTTTGGTTGTCCATGATGTCGACTTCGTAGTCTCTTACATGGGCTTCAAGGTTTGCTACTAGTTTTGGACCTTCGGTCGCTTTGACCGAAATAAAGTTCTCGATACCGACGGTTTCAGCGACTTGTCCGCCAAACTTGTCGGCAACAATACCGGTGCGAAGTCCTTTACGTGCTGCATAAATAGCGGCTGCTGCGCCGGCTGGGCCGCCGCCGACGACTAAGACTTCGAATGGCGCTTTTTCATTAATTTCATCGGCCTTACGGCTTGCGGCATTGGTATCCAACTTATTTAAAATCTCGCCAATGCTGATACGGCCAGCTGCAAACACTTCGCCATTTAAGTAGACAGAAGGCACAGCCATAATGTTTTTGCTGGTTACTTCTTCTTGGAACAGGGCACCGTCGATCATCACGTTGGTGATATTCGGGTTAATGGCCGCCATCATGTTCAGTGCCTGTACTACGTCTGGGCAGTTTTGGCAGGTCAGTGAGACGTAAGTTTCAAAGGCATATTTGCCTGGCAGATTGCGGATCTGCTCAATAATATCATCGCTGAGTTTGATTGGGTGTCCACCCGTGTGCAGTAATGCCAGCACGAGTGAGGTAAATTCGTGACCCATAGGCAGACCAGCAAAGCTGATTTGCGTATTAAGCTCTGGGTTAATCACTGTCATCGCCGGGATGCGTTCGCCCTGAACTTCTTTCAGGCTCACCAGAGAAGATAGGCTGACAATGTCTTGCGCTAAGCTTTTTAATTCTTGAGACTTTCTACTTTCATCTGCAGACACGACAAGTTCAACTGGTCTCTTGAGGTTTTGCAGATAGGTTTGCAGTTGATTTTTTAAATTCGCATCTAACATGTGATGACTCCAAAATCGCTTAAAAGGGAGAAGGTAAGGGGGCCAGTCTAGGCCCTTGCAGGGGCGGGCTTAATCCTTTGCTGCGTGGCGCTACAACTGTGTCGGCTGTAACGCCAATCAGCTTGGGACGCTAGACTGGCGGGGTTGACGCTTTGCAGACTAAATTAGATTTTGCCAACGAGGTCTAAAGACGGTGCTAATGTTTCGTCACCTGGTTGCCATTTAGCTGGGCAAACTTCACCATCGTGAGTAGCAACATATTGAGCTGCTTGAATTTTACGAACTAGCTCTTGAGCGCTACGGCCGATGCCTAAATCGTGAACTTCGCTGACCTTGATTTGGCCTTCTGGGTTAATCACGAAAGTACCACGCAGTGCTAAACCGTCTTCTTCAATCATCACGCCGAAGTTACGGCTGATGGTGCCTGTTGGGTCAGCCAGCATTGGGAAGTTGATCTTCTTGATGGTGTCTGACGTGTCATGCCATGCTTTGTGAGTGAAGTGAGTGTCAGTTGATACTGAGTAAACTTCAACACCCATTCCTTGCAGTTTTTCGTAGTGATCAGCCATGTCGCCTAATTCAGTTGGGCAAACAAAGGTAAAATCTGCTGGGTAGAAGAATACGACTGACCACTTACCTAACAGGTCTTGTTCAGTTACTGGAACGAACTCACCATTGTGGAATGCAGTGGCTTTGAATGGTTTGATTGTGCTGTTGATAATTGATTGAGTCATTTTATGCTTCCATTGAGTTGATGATGGCTTAAGTTCATAACGAGGACATTTGCTTGCGTCCTGTCGATGTGAAGCATATTACCGACTCGATTAAAATTAAGATAACGGATAAAAACTATTATCTTAATCGGTTTAGTCGAATTACGATGCGATTAGGTCGGGCTCAATCGGTTTTTCTGCGACGGCTGCGGGTTTGGCGTGACTGGGTGTAGTTTGGGTTTAGCCTGCTGGTCTTTGGTCTTTGGTGATTGAGATAAGATAAATTTCGAGCATAAAAAAGGGATATCAATGATATCCCTTAAAGTGTAAATACAATTAAAACAAGATACTGAGGTTCTAGGTTCTAGGTTCTAGGTTCTAGGTTCTAGTTCTGTGCTTTGGGTTGAGTTAACCAAGTGCTGAGTAAGCGCACGCCGTAACCTGTTGCACCCGCAGGCACAACAGCGGTATCAGTGGCGGTTAAGGCATTGCCCGCGATATCCAAATGTGCCCAAGGCTGTTCGCCCGCAAAGCGTTTTAAGAACATGGCCGCAGAGGAAGCACCCGCGCTGCCTTCTTTACCTGTGTTTGTGAGATCCGCGATAGTGGATTTAAGCTCATCCGCATAGGCTTGATCTAACGGTAAGCGCCAGACTTTTTCGCCAACCTGTTGACCTGCATAAGTTAGCTGCTGCACTAAAGGCTCAGAATCGGTAAACAAGCCTGCGTAAACATTGCCTAATGCACTCACTTTTGAGCCTGTCAGTGTCGCAACATCGATAATCACAGATGGCTTATAATTTTCTCTGGCATACCAGAGGCCATCGGCCAGCACTAGGCGACCTTCGGCATCGGTGTTGAGCACTTCAACGGTGAGACCTTGGGCGGTTTTAATCACATCACCTGGGATCATTGCATGACCCGATACCATGTTCTCCGCCATTGGCATAATCGCCACTACGTTGACAGGCGCTTTTTGAATCGCCATAGCTTTTATAGTGCCAAGCACTGTGGCTGCACCTGCCATATCTGACTTCATCCGCGCGATTGAAGTACCTGTCGCCTTAATATTGTAACCACCCGAGTCGAAGGTGATGCCTTTACCGACCAGTGCGATTGGCGCGTCTTTGCTACCAGGCCAATGGGCGACCACTAACTTAGGTGGGCGCTTGCTGCCTTTACCTACAGCAGCTAAGGCGCCCAGTTGTAGACGTTCGATATCTTTGGCTTCTAATACCGTGACTTTAACGCCGAGGGATTTGAGTTTTCTGGCTTCGTTAGCAAAGCTGTCGGGATACATAATGTCTGCAGGTGCGTTTGTCAGATCGCGCGCTAAAAACACACCCGCTTCAACCGCTTGCAGATTTTTATGGTGTTTTTGGTTGCGACTTAAATCATCGACAGCGATTTGGTAATTCTTCTCGGCACGGGGGCTCGCTTTGAACTGAGTGTAGCGATAACTGCGTAGTTCAATTCCGTGTGCAAGCTCAGAGGCAAATAGCGGCGCGGCAGTTAAGCCTTGGGTGAGTACACGCACTGTGGCTTGGGGAACCGTATCGAGTTTAGCCGCAACATTGCCACCGATTGTATTTATGTCGCCGGGCGTTAAGTTTTTTGCATCGCCAATGCCGACCAGTAAGACCCGTTTAGCATCAATTTCGCTGGGTACCAAAATCTCGAGGATTTCCCCCCGTTTGCCGGAAAAAATATTATCCGCCGTTGCTAGGTTTAATTGATCTTGGGTCGACTGAGGTAAAAAGTCGATCCCATAGGTAGTAGAATCAGCGCTTTGGAATAGCACTAATGTATCTGAATTCAGTGAGCTACGAGTGTCAAAACTAAAACTTTCGGCGTTAGCATTGAGAGAGTTAAGGCACGCCAGAGCCATAACGCTTAACATAAATTTATTATTATTTTTCATGGTGACAGCTCATATCATGGAAGTGTGAGAAGAATATCAAAGCTCAGCCTTAGGGTTAACTAATTTACGCTATTTTGCTGATATTAGTATTAAATCCAAGGCCCAAAGCGTGTCAATGATCGATCAAGGGCAAAACCCAATTGTTGCGATAAAGATTGAGCACTACTTTTAAGGGCCGAGGTGCCTAAAAGCTGTGGCGATTGGCTCGCAAAAATCACCCAATTCCCGCCGCCTGTGAGACAAGCGTTCACATGGGCAAAGTGTTGTTGTAAGTCGGCTAACAACTCGCGATTTTGGCTATGTTCTTTCCAGCAGTTCAGCACTAAATACCCATTGGGTTTGATGAGGTTAGTGCACTGCTCAAGGAATATTGGCGAAAGCTGCCCTGTTTCAACGCCTTTGGCTGTATAAATATCGGCAAAAATTATATCCACTTTTTTATGATCGCCAGCAGCTAAAAAGGCAATAGCATCATCATTGATAAGATTGAGCTTTTTACCTATCGGCAGCTGAAAATAGCGCTTAGCTAACTCAATCACCGCGGGGCGTAATTCCACCGCTGTTAACTTTATTGCCGCGTCGAAATTGCGCAGTGAGTGAATAATCGAGCCGCCGCCTAAACCTAAAACAATAGCGCTCTTGGGCTTACAAAACAGTAAAACCAACAACATGGCTTGCACATAAGTGTGCTGGGGAATATGGGGCGCCGCCTTGAGGATCTTACTCTGCTCATCGTTATCCCCAAAGGACAGGATCCGTGAGTCGTCGTAATCGATTACACGAATCGGGCCTAGTGCGTCTTGGGTTTCATGTAAGAGGGTAGAATCGGCCATATTGGATTAATTACTCGGTTTAGCTGTTTGGCTTGTTTGCACGGGCTATAACTGCTCGCGCAAAAAAGTTAGAATTCAGACAGTTTTAGTTAATTGAGCCGCTATTATGACAAATCAAATCCTGCTTGCCTGTATTTATCTTGCAGTGTTTATCTTTTTACAGCGCGCCTTAACCCATTGGGTTAGAAAACTCGCGCAAATGAAGCAAGTGAGTGTTGCACGGACCAGTTTAGTGACCCGTTTTATTTCCTATGTGATGTTTTTTATTACTCTGTCCTTGATGGCGGTCTCGCTCGGACTGGGCTATCAGGATGTGTCGCTATTTGTGTCATCCGCCTTTGCAGTAATGGGCGTAGCATTGGTTGCTCAATGGTCGATATTGAGTAATTTAACCGCTGGCGTGCTGATCTTTTTCGTGTTTCCTTACCGTATCGGCGAGCGCATTCGGGTGGTCGATAAGGATGAAGATATTAGCGGCGTGATCATCGAAATCGCTTTATTCCATGTGCTTATTCACCGCGACAATGGCGATACCATTACTTATCCCAATAACCTCATGCTGCAAAAGGCAGTGTTAAAGCTCGCCGATCAAACTCCCTTAGCCGAACGTCAGGCCTTACTCGAAGGCAAAAAGAAGTTTGATCCTGAGTAGTTTGGATAGTTGCGCAGCGCTATATTGATTATCAAACTGTGCTGAGCGTTCGTGGGCGTGTCTGAGTCGTTTGGCAGGCTTATAGGGTCTATTAACCCATCGCGGCGTACGATGAGATGAATGAAATAGCTCTTGCCGTTCTAGCCATTCAACTCAGACTTAACCGATAGCGCTTGAGTACAAGATTATCAATAACCCAATACAGGCCAGATAGGGATAACAACAAGGTCAGTATCCCCAGCAGCCAGCTAAAGGGGTTGTTAAAAGTACCTTGATTGAGGTAATCCATAAAGTGCAATTTAAACATCAAGTCGGCGATGTCTGTGTGGTCATTTTTATGGCCAATTAATTCGCCATTAACTGTATTGATATAAATTCGCGTCGACAGGTCATCATCCATATCTATTTGCCAAAGTGAATTGCACTGGGTTGGCCACTCGCTAATGGGGGCTGATATTTGCTTAACTTGGGTAATTTTCCCTGGCCCGGTATAACTTTCAAGCGCCAGTTGTTGCGCGCTTTGTTTATTAATGAGTAAGGTATTTCCCGTATAGGCATCAATCAAGGTTTGCTGTTGGCACTGGTGTGCATAGCGCTGCACCTTTGCATCGAGTACATAAACGGGCTTACCCGCGAGCGCCATTAATGTCAGGCTTTCTACCTGAGTATGCTTAGCCAGTAAGGGAGCGATATCCACGAGCTTTTGTGGATCAAACTCTTGCTTTTGCGGTGCAGGACTATGGCTAAGCTGGTACTCCATTCCCTTGAGTTCATCATGGGGCGTTAAATTGAAATAGATCCCAGTAACAAGCCAAAGTAGCAGTTGAATGCTTACTATGGCACCGAGCCAATAGTGGGCGATTTTGACCCAGCGTTTGAAGTGTTTACTTTGAGGCTTAGGTTTAGGCTTAAGTTTAAGATTCGGCATCATCTCAGATACCTCCTTCTTCGCTGCCACAGTAAGACGAAGCCAGCTAACACAGCCACAATGGAGACTAGAGCCGTGCTCAGCAGTAGAAGATTGTCGATGGCTTCACCCTCGTCGTAATCCATAATGTGCCATTTCCAAAAGAGATCGAACAAACGCCAATAGTCATGTCTGCGCGTGACTAACTCTCCCGTTGTTGCTGATAGGTAAAGGCTTGTAGCAGCGCTATCGTTAAAATCCATTCTCCAAACTGGTAGGTATTGCGGCGCTAGTTCAGCTGGGGCGATATCGGTGAGCAGAGTTGCACTAACAAGCTTAGCCTCTAAGGGTAAAGACCCGTTATGCTGATAGTTTGAAGCTATCATTCGGGCTTGTTTCTCCGTTATCGAAGGCAATAACTCACCCGAATCTGCGTCCACGAGAATGGACTTATCGTTCAGTTTAATCCGGTAATAGAGGGTATCAGTGATTGAGGTTAACGCGATTGCTTGAGCCTTAGGGAAACGCGCATAAACCGCTGCGATTGGGTACTGGATCTGGCTGGGATTGATATGCTGGGTGTCTTGCACTTTAATATAATCGCCACGGATAAACCCAAGATCCATTAAGACGAAATAGCTGCCGGTGACTGACCAGATCCCAATCGGCAGCACCAGCAATAGCATCAACCATCGGTGTAGAAAGTGTGCTGATGAGACTCGTTTTAGTGTGTTAACCCGCTTCAAGTTGATGACTCACTTTTTATTTAATTAATTTAGCCAGCTTGCTTAGGGGGATTACCCCCTTAAGCCCAAAGCATTACAGAGCCCATTTCATTCCGACATAGTAACGACGTCCCATTAGGTCGTACGTCATAGTGTTGGTATTACCATCGGTAAAGCTTTGATGATATGGCGCTGGTTTATCGAACAGGTTATCGATACCTGCCGTTAAGGCTATATTGTTGTCCATTTGATAATGAACCTGTGCGTTATGGTAAGTGACCGCATCAACGGAGTCACCTATATCTCCGGCATTGGCATATTGATCATCCGCCGCGCCGATATATTGAATGTTGTAGCTAAAGCGCCAATTGTCATTCGTGATATCAAAATAGAGGTTTGAGCGCCATTTGGTGTAGCTACCATCATAACCAATGGTGCCAGCTCGTGATTCAACGGGGGCGCCAGCGTAGGTTTGTAGATCGTATTGATCTAAATAGCTCAGCTCCCAAGTCGTATTAGTCACAACGCTGCCCATCTCTTTCTGGTAAAACATCGCCATATCAACACCTGAAACCACTTCGTTGGCGGCGTTGCCCAGTTGTGTCTGTAAGTAGGTGATGTTGCCTGTCATCGCGTCTCGCACAAAGTGCTCGTCGCTACAGAAAGGATGCGTCATCCCTTTACTGTCGTAACAGGCGGCTAATTTGCTCGAACCATTGACTGAGTTAATGGCGTTATTAATCTCTATTTTGTAGTAATCGAGCGTGATATTGAGCCCTTCAATAAATCCCAGATCCCAAACAATACCGGCAGTAAAGGTATTGGCCTCTTCTGGTTCTAGCTCGGCATTGCCGCCACGGTCGGTTAAAATAGTGCCTTCTTGCTTATAATTCGTTGGCACGTTTGATGCCAAACAATTAGCGTATCGATTCGATCTAGGGTCGAGCTTAGCCCACTCGCTACAAGGATCCGTGGTATTCATGGAACCTTGATCGATACCGCCAAACAACTCAGGAATATTCGGTACTCTGAATGCCGTGGATTGTGTGGCTCGCAGAGTCACTGCGTCATTTACGACCCACAGTAGCCCAATTTTATAATTGGTATCGCCACCGAAGGTATCAAAATAGGAATATCGCAACGCCGCAGTTAATTCGACCGACTTGGCAAAGGGCAGGCCGCTTAAAATAGGTAATAAGGTTTCAAGATAGATTTCGTCAGCAGTGTAATTACCATCAATCGGTTCTTGCTGGGCAGTGTTTGCTTCACCACTGATTTTAAGTGGGTCAGGATCATTCCATCCTTTCTCGTTTCTGTGCTCTAGTCCTGCGGCAAAACTCATCATGCCCGCGGGTAACTGCCATAGATCGCCTGTGATATTCGTTGTGTGGCTAAACTGCTCATTACCGCCGCTATCACGCATGTTAAACAGAAAATAGTCCAGCATTGCAGGTGTGAGTGAGCCAGCTCCCCAAAAGTTTGCGCAAGGTACATTGGGATCAATATTACAATTGCTATAGTCTGTCGCGTCGGCAAGACGAACCTTATTAATGACATTGGTCACTTCATAGGAACCACGATTACTGCCGAAGTTAACGGCAGCATCCCATTGCCAACCGTTGTCTAAATCACCTCTAAAACCTGTCACTAAGCGCCAAGTATCCGCTTGAATATTAAATTGTCGGGGAGCTTCTGCCAGTCTGCGACTCTGGAGAAGGAAGTCTGCATCGGTCGGATTTGATTCATGCCAAGCAGGGATCACGATACCTGACACCGATTGCGGAGTAGCGGGTAATTGTGAGCTACGGTGAGTGTACATAGCCTCAGCAAACACTTGGCTGCTCGCCGTTAAGTCATATTCACCGTAGGCAAACAGATTGACTCGCTCGTTAGGTTGAACCGCATTAAAATACTGATAAGTATTATCCTTATGGCTACTGGTGTAAGGGGCACTTCCTGTTGGCAATAGCATTAATTCATTGCCGATTTGATTGCCATTTGCATCAATGAAATGGCCTCTGCCTCCCGGCAGCGCCGAGCTACCGCCACACACTAGCTCACCATTCACTTCCTCAAGCGGACAAGGTGCGCGACTCAGCATATCGACGGCTTGGGTTTTATCGTAACTCATCGCCACATATGCACTGCCATGCTCACCGATATGACCGAGGGCAAGGTCGAACTTGTACTGTTCACCATCACTTTGCTCGGTTATGCCAGTTCGCGCTTGAAACTCAACTCCATCGATTTGTTGCCGAGTGATAATATTGACTACGCCTGCAACTGCATCTGCACCATAAATGGCGGATGCACCATCTTTTAATACCTCGATTCGTTCAACCACGCTAACGGGAATAGTATTAAGATCTACAGAGGAGTTCGCCCCAGTGCCACTGTTCACCATACGTCGACCATTGAGCAGTACGAGTGTGCGATTTACCCCTAATCCGCGTAGGTTAACTTGGGTTGAACCATAGCCACCCTCAGTCCAATAGGCATTCGTTTGATTACCCGCAAACCCCGCAGAGGCCGTCATTCTTTGCAGCAATACTTCAACTGAGGTGGCACCAGTTTTCTCGATATCTTGTGCGGTAAAAACGGTCATCGGCGCGGTGGAAGCCATCTCTTCCCTTTGAATTCGGCTCCCTGTAATGGCAATCCTTTCGATAGCGCTTGGTGTCGATAATTGAGGTTTAATTGCAGATGCTGGAAACATTGCTTCAGTTTCGGCTTCGGCTGCTATCCCTGAAAAAGTGGCCATACTTGTTAGGGATATTGCAATTGAAGTCATTACTGCAGAGCGGGACATAATAAGCCTATGAAAGGTTTGTTTAAATAATGAGATGTTTTATAAAGGATTAAGCTGATATCTCAATAAAAACTCAACTACCTGCGACACCAGGGCGGGATCATACTTTGTTAACTAACGGAAACTTTTAGGCTTAAACAGGATCAGAGCAAGCATGTTATGCTAACGACCTATTCCTAATGTCACTGTTTGAACACTTGAAACTCATCGAAGACCCTCGCTCTCACATCAACCTAGACCATGATTTAGTTGATATTATTTTTCTTGTTTTAGCCGCTATCGCTTCAGGTTGCGATGGCTGGCAAGCTATCGAAGAATTCGGCCAAGAGAACCTATCTT